>JAGLCY010000294.1 GCA_023270185.1 Candidatus Krumholzibacteriia bacterium
CGGGACTACAGGAGGATTTGCAATGATCAGGAACAGGGAATTCAAACACGGATTCATGGCTCTGTTGACCGGACTGCTGGTAATGGCTCTGGTAGCGCCGGTGACCGCCGCCGACCGTGAAGTCAAGGAATCCGGGCCCGCCGCGGCCACCGGGACAGTCATGATCGAGAACATCTCGGGTTCGATCGTGGTTGTTGGTTGGGACAAGGCCGAAATCAGCGTGGAAGGAACTCTTTCCGGCGACATCGAGGAACTCAAGTTCAAGACGGGCAAGAAAAAATGCCGGATCGAGGTCGTCTATCCCAGAAACAAGAAAAACGTCAAGGGTGAGGCCAACCTGGTGATCAACGTGCCCCACGCCAGCCGTTTGGAAGTGGAATGCATCAGCGCCTTCATCGAAGTCTCCGATGTCACCGGCCTGGTGGATGTATCCTCGATCAGCGGTGACGTTACCGTTACGGGTGAGTGTGAAGGGATCGAGGCTGAATCCATCAGCGGGAATGTTTTCATCGAAGGCGGCGCCCCGGAGATCGAGATCAGCAGCATCAGCGGCAAGGTGAAGGCCAATGGCACGGCCAGCGATATTGAGGCAGGGACCGTCAGCGGCGACATCGATCTGGCCTTTGACAAGTTTCTGGGCCTGAACGTGGAATCGGTGGCGGGGGATGCAACGGTCAAGGGTGATCTGGCGGGCGACGGCTATTTCAGCTTCGACCTGCACAGCGGCTATCTGACCCTGACCGTTCCCGGCGACGTGAGTGCCGACTTCGAGATCGAAACCTTTTCCGGGGAGATCGACAACGACTTCGGCCAGAAATCCCGCAAGACCAGCAAGTACGCCCCCGGCAGGGAGTTGGAATTCACGACCGGCGGCGGGGAAGCTCGGGTGCGCATCAGTACCTTCAGTGGGGATGTGGTGATTCGGACCAAGTAAGGGGTTCTTCGGGTCGTCAACCGGTTTGGATGCAAAAAAAGTCCGGGATGTCCTCAGCCTTTGGCCTGCGGATTACCCGGACTTTTTTTGCATCCAAACCGGTTAACAACCCGAACATCGCCTTAAAATAGTCCAAATATACCAATAACCACCGAATACGAGGGGTAATTGGGGAATTGGGGATATTTGTAGGGAAAAATCGAAGTTTTCCTATTGACAGGTTTTTTTGGGGGGAGCCTAATTCCCGGTATCAGTAGAATAACTGATCTTGTACTGGCAATGAAGAGGCGACAACCAGGTTGCTTCACCGCCGTCCGGCTTGAGTTCACGATGATGGATCGATGTGAAACAATCGGCACGGTTGGAGCAAGTGCAGGATCAACAAACAGGAGGTTACTACTGATGAGATCTAATACTTGGCGCGCTATCATGCTTCTCACGCTGACGCTCGTTCTGGTTTCCAGCGCCATGGAAGCACAGGCCGCACGTCGGTCCAGTCTTGCCGGCAATCAGTTCATCAACGACCCCGATGACATGTTCGCCTTCCCCCAGCTGATGATGAAGTACAAGAACCGGCTGATCATCGACATGGCTCCCAGTGGCGGTGATGAGGGGAATGGTTCCATTGTCTTCGGCGACAACTGGGTGTGGAACTTCAACACCGGCCGCGGCGACTATCTCAACAACACGGCCTTCTGGGCTGGGGGTGGTTTCGATCGCATCTCCGGCATCATGTCAGTCTTCAACGGCACTCCCGGCAGCAATGGTTCGAATGGTCGTTCCCTTGAGTGGTGGGACCTTGGTTTTGCCACGCATCTGGGCGACACGCCCTTTGGTTTCAACGTCAGTTGGGCCACGGACAAGGACAAGGAAACGCCCCCGGTTGGCGATCCCACCCAGGACAACTCCACCAGCATGCTCAGCTTCCAGGTGGGAACCACGCTGGGTTCGATCGAACTGGCCGGTGAGGTCGGCTTCGGTAGCTACTCGGACGAACTGGTCGGTCTGGATCCCAGTGACGTGAATGACTGGGATTTCTTCAACTTCAGTCTGCTGGCCCGTGGCAATCTTGATGATTTCGGTGGCCAGAACTGGCGCTGGATCGCGGCTTACACCAACGGTTCGAATGATCCCAATTTTACGGACACCGCGAATAATATCGAGGCAGTGAAGTTGACCACCACCGGTTTCCGCGGTTCATTCGGTCCGGTCTGGGGCACTCCCGGCGAGTGGGAAGTCGCCGCCTACCTCAATTTCAATTACCTGAAGCACGACAGTGGCAACTTCGGGAACCCCGAGACGAAGGACTCCATCAGTTTCACCAGCTTCCCGGCCTACAACTTTGCCATGGAGTACTACCTCAACAGCTGGTTGGTAGCTCGGGGCGGAGTCATGTCCCAGAACGTCGCCCTCACCGAAACCGATGAAAACCCCGGAGATCCCATCACAGAGGATGAAGGCCAGTTCCGCGAGGATCTCTTCATGTGGACCCTCGGCCTGGGTGTTGACAAGGGCAACTGGGGCTTGGACATCGCTCTCGAAGAGGATGACGTCCACAGCGGTTACTTGCCCCTCAATGGTGATGTCAGTGATAGTCCCATCGCTTACCTGACTGCCTGGTTGTCCTGGTAGACAGGAAGATCCTGATCCGGAACGCTCCGTTTTTCAGGCGCGCCGGAAATATCTGCAGAAAGAGGGAATCCCATTTGGGGATTCCCTCTTGTTTTCTTTGCATCATTTTCAGGGGAAACCAGTAGTATCCTTCAGGCTTTCCCACTCGAACCAGCAGCTTCACCGGAATGGACGAAACATGAAATCATCAGGCAGGTTCTTCACCGTGTTTGTCCTTCTGGCCGGAGTCCTGATCCTGGCCGCCAACGCCTGTGCCCGGCAGACGCCCTTCGAAGAATCCGAAGGCCGGCGCACTCCCACCTATGATGAGACGATGGCCTGGTTCACCGATCTGGCGGCGGACAGTCCGCTCATCGAACTGACGTCCTTCGGAACCAGTCCGCAGGGCCGCAAGCTGCCACTGGTCATTGCCGACCGTCAGGGCCGATTCACCGCTGCTGATCATCAAGACCGCCAAGACCGCGTGGTGCTGCTGGTGGAGGCCTGTATCCATGCGGGCGAATCCTGCGGCAAGGACGCCGGCATGCTGCTGCTGCGGGACCTTGCCGAAAATCCCGATCTCGCTACCGCGCTACTGGATAAGGTGACGCTCCTGTTCGTGCCCATCTTCAACGTTGATGGACACGAACGTTTCGGACCCTACAACCGCATCAACCAGAACGGTCCCGAGGAAATGGGCTGGCGGGTCACGGGACAGAACCTGAACCTGAACCGCGATTTCCTGAAGGCCGACACTCCCGAAATGCAGGACTGGCTCGGCATGTTCAATGAGTGGATGCCGGATTTTTTCATCGATATCCACTCCACCGACGGCGCCGATTATCAGTATGCCATTACCTACAGTCTGGAGACGCGGGGCAACATGGATCCAGGGCTGACCGCCTGGACCATCGCTTACGAGGAAAAGATGAACAAGGCCATGGTTGCGGACGGATTTCCCATGGCACCCTATGTCGCTTTCAAAAAATGGCACGATCCGCGCAGCGGCCTGCGGACCTGGGTGGCTGGACCCCGGTTCAGCCAGGGGTACACCGCCCTGCAGAACCGGCCGGGGCTGCTGATCGAAACGCACATGCTGAAGGATTATCCGACCAGGGTCGAAAGCTCACTCAAACTGGTGACCAACACACTGGGTTGGCTCAACGCCGATGCGGGTCGTCTGCGCGACCTTGTTCTGGCGGCCGATCAGGCCTCAGCCAGCCCGGAATTTCGCGCGGCGCCCTTCCCTTTGAAATTCGAACTGGAAGCCGACTCCACGACCTTTGCGTTTGCCGGCGTGTCCTACGAAACAGTCACCAGCGAAGTGACGGGCGGCGAGTGGAACCATTTCACCGGCGAACCCGAAACCATGGCACTCCAGTTTTTCAACAAGCAC
>JAGLCY010000295.1 GCA_023270185.1 Candidatus Krumholzibacteriia bacterium
GGAATGTTCTTCGGTGTAGATGGCGAACAGTTCAACAGCATCATCATACTTGCGATCGAAGTAGGCTTTTTCGGCCATGGCGTAGGTGACGATCTTCGGCTCGGGGGCCTCGACGACAACGGCAACCGAATCGGCGGCGATCTTGTCAGGGTGGTCGGCCTCGGCGGTTACTGCGGGTTCATTCATTCCGGTTTGTTCAGTGGCGGTCATTTCAGTCGCGACGACTGTATCGGACACGATAATTTCACTGTCGCCATGTGAGGCGACCCGGACACCGACGAAAATCGTGAGGGCTAGGACCAGGACAAACAGCACGCCGGCTTCGGCGAATTTCATCTTGCGATCCTGGGGGTTGTTGAATTCCTGCTTTTTCATGATGGGCTCCTTCTCTCGTGTGATGCGGCCCGCGTTTTATGGCCTGCCGCGTTGTTGACGATCTCATCTCCATAAGCGCAAGGAGTCGGCCAGGTGGGAAACTCAGTTAAATCGTTTCAAACAGCTGGTAAGACAATGAGTTAACAATCCAGAAGAAAATATGGCAGCTGCATCGTGTCTGTTTGGACACAGTGTTTTTGTGTAATTCGGATCACGAAAATGAGAGATGGAGATGAGATTCAGTATCGTAAGTTGATAATAAAAAGCCAATCCATAGATTGAATTATGTTTCTAAACGTGATACAGTAAACTTCAAACAAGGGGATCATTGGGCATTTTGGAATAATTCTCCCAAATTCCTCTCTTGAAGCGCAGGTCCGGACATTTCGCGCTTCGAATTCGTGCACCCTCATGGTTTCACCGTGGGGAGTTTGAGTCGACTCAACCTTATTAGGAGGACGATTGAAATGAAGCTAATGATTACCATCCTGATGCTGGCCTTCTGCGCAAGCGGCGCCATGGCCCAGCAGACCCTGACCTATGGTTGGGAAGACGGCGTAGCCACCACTCTGGGTGTCTACGGTGACGTAGATGAACAGATGAACGTGAATGACTTTTCCCACACAGGCGACCACAGCCTATACCTGACCGAAATTGACACCGGCACCGGTACGCCGCAAGCCTTTGTTGCCTGGATCGCCGGACTGCAGGATGGCGACGAAGTCACGGTGAGTTTCTGGGGCTGGGATGATACGCCTGGTGCTTCGCCCAGTACGCGTATCTGGGGTTCCTACTCCTCGGACGACATCACGGACTACCAGGGCAGCGCAGGTGGTAACGGTGATTACACCGATGGCAGTGGCTGGAGTGAGGTGGCCTGGACCTGGACTGTTGACCTGGCCAGCGATCCCGATCGTACAGCCCTGGTCATCCAGGCACGTCTGTACAGCGCTGATCCTTCTGTGGACATCTTCTATATCGATGACGTAACCGTCACCGCTCCGGACCATGCCCAGATCTTCTTCCCGAACCAGGATCCCGTCGGTACCGAGTATTCCACTTTCGGTGGCGTGAAGGCCCTGTACCGGTAATTTCACCGGTCGCGAAAAGCGAAAAGCCCCGCCGCGTTTGCGGCGGGGCTTTTTTTCGCTCGGATAAGTTTCCGTCAATCCACCTGTTGCCAATCCTCAGGCAGAATATCCGGAGAGATCATCATCACCGGTGCCCCCGGCGATGAGCTGATGGTCTTCAGATACTCCACGTCGTAAACCGACAAACCGGGCGCCCCGATAAACGGATCGGCGCTCAGGGCTGCTTCGTTCACCTCGCTATCCAGACCGTAAAGGCCAGCCAGGACATTGTTTATCCGGTCACCCAACCCGAATAGTCCCGGCATCTTCGGGCCGAAACTGGGCCACTCGATCCAGGGGCGCGGGGGATATTCGGTGACCTGGATCTCTTTCCAATCCTGGATGCCGGCCAGCTCGCGGGCGCGTTTGATGGCGTCGTCCAACGACCCGTACCCGTCGCACAAACCGATCTCGATCGCGTCGCCGCCCATCCAGACCCGGCCCTGGGCGATTTTCTCGACCGCTTCGGGGGAAAGGCCCCGGCCCGATGCCACCGCGGCGACGAATTTTCCGTAGTTGTCCAGGATCAGCTCCTTGACGCGCGCCAACTCTTCCTTGTCCAGGGGCCGCCGAGGGATGCCGCCCAGGAAGGGGAGGTTCACCGTGGCGAAGATGTCCGCATTTTTTCCGCGTTGCACCACGTCCGAGGTGATGCCGACCTTTTCGGTCAGGCCGTCGTCCCACACCCAGCCGCCGATGACCCCGATCGAACCGGTGATGGTCAACGGCGTGGTCATCACTTCGGTCCCGTCCATGCTGATCCAGTAGCCGCCGCTCGCGGCCACGTCACCCTGGCTGACGATCACGGGTTTGCCCGCGGTTTTCAGGATGCGCACCGCGTCGGCCACAAGGTCGCTGGGTAGGGGATCGCCGCCGGGGGAGTCAGCCCTCAGGACCACCGCCGCCACATGGGGATCGGTGGCGAGTCGGCGCATGTATTCGCTTGTCGCGCGGCCCTTGATCCCGCTGTCCATGGCACAGTTGCCCACGGCGTAGACCACGGCGATCTTCGCCGGTTGGCCCCACTGGTCATCCCAGTATTTCCGATACGATTCCGCGGGAGGAATGGCAATGAAGCCGGCGTCCCGCGCGTGCAGGGCGGCCGGAAGCTGGTTCCATCGGGAAATTTCGTCGATCAGTCCGAGCGCGAGAGCTTCATCAGGTGAAAGGATCGTTTTTTCGTCGATCGCCTTATCGAATTCCGCCGCTGATACATTGCGCGAGTCGGTCACGCCCTCGCGGACGGTTTCGTAGAGCACGTCCACGATTCGCTGTCGCTGTTCGCGGTCGGCCTCGGACATGTTTTCGCGGCTGTAGGTTTCCATGGCGCTTTTGTACTTGAAGTAGCGGAGTTCCTGGAAGCCCAGGCCCATCTTTTCCAGCGTGCCCTTCAGATAGCTGCGGCTCAGGGCGTAACCGGGCAGCACCATGTTGCCCCAGGGATCCAGGGTCAGATGATCGGCCACCGAAGCCAGGTAGTAGGTGGTCGCATCCAGGCGGTCGGCGTGAATGATGATCTTCTTGCCCGCGGCCTGGAACTCCAAAAGCTTTTGACGCAGTTCCCAGATGAGGGACGGACGCCCGCGGAAGCCGGCAAGATTCAGGGCGATGCCGTCGACCTTGTTGTCTTCGAGCAGGGTGTTCAGCAGGGGCAGCAGGTCCAGCCAGGCCACGCGTTTGTCGTCGAAGAGTCTGAATTTCTGGTAGGTGAGAACCTTGTTTTCCAGACTGATGGGATAGTAGGCGGTCTTTTTTCCGAAGGGTGACCAGCCGGCCGTGATGCCGCGGAACGGCGGCCGGGTCCGCATCAGGTAGCTTGTTCCGAGATTATCCCCGTCCTCGTTGTAGACCGGCATGGCGGCCGCGTGGAAGGCGCCGAGGGTGATTCCGAACTGGGCCGCGTAATTGATGTCGCCGGTCTTTGGTTCTTCGCGGGCCCTCAAGCCCAGGTGCAGTCCCTTGAACGGCCGGATGTCCATGCCGCCGCCCCAAACGCCGCCATTGAAAAACGCCTGGTCATCATTGACGGTCCAGTCCGCGTACAGGGTCAGCCAGGTGCGGTTGAAGGGACGGATGCCGAGATCCAACACGTACTGCGCCGCGCGGGATTCAAGACTGAAAACACTTGAAGCCCCGAATGTCGTCCAGCTCCGCTGGCGGCTGACCAGCCCCATGACCAGGGATTTTTCCCGGGGATGGCGGTTAGTCTCACCGTTGGCCCAGCGGTAGCCCATACCGAAAGATCCCATGCGTGTTCCGCTGGCGATACCCACCTGGTAGTCGTAGATCTTGTAACTGTCCCCGGTGGTGCCGAAGGTGCTGGTGTTCATGGCGAAGTTGAACCCGCGCCCGAACCCGAACCCGTAGTTGTCCAGCCCCGAGCGGATGCTGCGGTCGTTCCACCAGAAATCCGAGCCGGCCCGGTCGGTCATGGCCCAGGCGCCCGGGTTGAACAGGCCGCCCACGGGTCCGCCGGTCACACCCGGACTCTGGGGCAGAAACCAGCTCTCGGTGCGGTAATCCAGCAGTGGAAGTGTGTCGCGTTCGGCCGCCGCCGGGAAGGCGCCCGACAGGACAGCGGCCAAAATGACGAGTAGCAGAACACGCGAGGGGCGGAAAGCGGTCATCGGAAATCCCTCCGGATTATTTCTTCAGGTCGTGCCGCCTCATGATCTTCAAAAGGCTGCTGTGGTCGGCCAGACCCAGTTGGGCTGCCGTATTGGTGATGTGCCAGTTGTTTCGTTCGAGAGCGGCCAGGATGATCTGTCTCTCCGCGGTGGTTTTCTGTTCCTTCAAAGTGCCGCGTGCCGATGGAGCAGGACGGGCACCATCGGATGTCGGACCAACACCGCTTTTGATTTCGGCGGGCATCAGGTCGGCGGTGATGACCTCACTCTCGCCGGCGATGACCAGCCGTTCGATGACGTTACGCAGCTCACGGACATTGTTGCGGGACCAGTCATAGTTCTGCAGGGCCTTCAAGGCCTCGGGCGACAGGGTTCGTTTCTTGACGCCGAACTTCTCGCAGGTCAGATCCAGGAAATGTTCAGCCAGGACCTGAACATCACTCAACCGTTCGCGCAGGGGCGGCACCTGGACGATGTGGGTGTTCAGTCGGAACAGCAGGTCCTGTCGGAAACGGCCCTCGGCCACCTCGACTTCGAGGTCGCGGTTGGTGGCGGCCACCACCCGGGTGTCCACCTTGATGCTCTTGTTCGACCCCAGCCTCGTGATCTGATTGTCCTCCAGGACGCGGAGCAGCTTGGCCTGGGCCGGAGCGGGCAATTCGCCTATCTCATCAAGGAACAACGTGCCGCCACCGGCACTTTCGAAGGCGCCCTTGCGTGTGCGGTCGGCCCCGGTGAAGGCTCCGCGTTCGTGCCCGAACAGTTCGCTTTCGACCATGGTGTCGGGCAGGGCGGCGCAGTTCACGGCGATGAATTCCCGCAGGGCGCGGCCGCCGGCATCGTGCAGGCGCCGGGCCACCAGTTCCTTGCCGCTGCCGCTTTCGCCGAGTATCAGCACCGGGCTGGGGATGCCGGCCAGCTTGTCGATCTGTTCCTTCATCGCCACCGCGGCGCGGCTGGACCCGATCAGGGGGGAGTCGTCACCGCTCTGGCGCCGCAGGCGGCTGACCTCGCTGCGCAGACTGGCCCAGGCCAGGGCGTTTTCCACCTCGCGGACAACCCTTTCGAGGGGTTCGTCCTTGTCGATGAAACTGTAGGCTCCCAGTTTGACGGCCCGCACGCAGCGGTCGTAGCTGCCGGTGCCCGTGTAGACGATGATCGGCACCCGGTTGCCCTTGCGTTTCAGGGTGGCGAGCACCTCGAAGCCGTCCACGCCGGGCATTTCCAGGTCGAGGATGACGCAATCGACATCTTCACTTTCCAGCAGGGCCACGCCTTCGCTGCCTCCGCCGGCAGTCAGGGTTTCGAATCCGCCCAGGCGCTTCAGGTCGTAGGCGTACTGGTCCCGCATGGCGGCGACGTCGTCGATGATCAGGATCACACTCATGTCGGATTGCTCACATGGTCGGGGACCGGGAACGACAGTGTGAAAGTCGTACCATGGCCGGGTTCGCTGGTCACCCGGATATTTGCGCCGCAGTCGGCGGCCAGGCGGCGGACGTTGCTCAGGCCCAGCCCGATGCCTTCCGGCCTGGTGGTGAAGAAATCTGTGAAGATGGCGTCGAGGTTTTCCGGCGGGATTCCCTCGCCGGTGTCGCTCACGCTGACCAGGACGCGCAATTCTTCCAGATTGGGATCTTCGTCCACGGCGGCGTCCACCGTGATGGTGCCCCGGTCGTCGGGCAGGCTGTCCAAAGCGTTACGGATAAGATTGTCGAAGATGCGCCGCAGGCTGACCGGATCGGCCAGGATGGCCGGCA
>JAGLCY010000296.1 GCA_023270185.1 Candidatus Krumholzibacteriia bacterium
AGATGCCGCAGGACGTTTCGCAGCGGAGTGATGCCGTTGCGGATGTCATGGTTCACCTGGCGGGCCATCTCGCCCATGGTCGCCCGGTGTTCGGCGGTGCGCAGCTTTTTGACGCCGTCACGCAGACGCCCGGTCATGTCGCCCAGCAGGCGGGACAGGCGGCCGACCTCGTCATTTCTTGAGGATGAGAAATCCACGTCGAGACTGTCGAGATCAAGGTTCCCGGTGCGGTCGGCCAGTTCGCGCAACGGCCGGCTGATGCGGCCCGACAGAAAGATCGCCAGCAACACCGACACGATTATCGCCAAGAGCAATACCGCGCCCATCCACAGGTTCACATCCCTTAATAACTTGTTCAGCGGGGCGCGGTCGTGGGTGACCAGGAGCCAGGCGTCGTCCAGTTTGCCGTCGTGGATGAGGGGCAGGTGTTCCGACCTCACGATCGTCCCGTCGCGCCTCAGGCCGTATTCGGTTTCCAAAACGGGCCGCCCTTCGGCCAGGCGGCCGGCCAGGGCTTCGGTGGTGGCGAAAGACCCCTGGGGCCAGATGACCGCCAAAGCCAGATCCCCGTCGCGGTTCAGGCTGCCCAGGCGCTTTTCATCCAGCCGGTCACCCGCCGTCAGGTGGAAGGTGCGGCCACCGAGGGTCATGGGGCGCGAGCGGGCCAGCGCGAGGAAGGATTCTTCCGGTGTGCGGACCGCAACGAGCCCCTGGCCGCCGCGGGTATGGGCCAGCAGGGTATGCAGTTTTGGATCGAGCTCGCCGTACGCGTCGCGGAAATGGCCGCTGCTGACGGTGCGCCCCTTGTCGTCCTGGATCAGCAGCATGTCCAGATCCATGAGCGACATCTGCCGGGGCGCGAAATCCAGCACGTAACCTCGTTTGTCCTCACTTCCGCCAACGGTCCCGAGCCGAAAATCGTTATCGTCGGCGACGGTCTCGGCAAGCTTGTCCAGCAGCGTGGCCAGCTTGTGGCTCTGCCTGGTCAGATCGTCCCGCACGATGCTGATCTGATTTTCCACGCGAGCGGTGTCCAGCTCGGTGAAACGGTCCGTGACTTCGGAACGGATGGCCATGATGACCAGAACCATCGGCAGCACGGCCAGGGCCACGGAACCCAGCAGGATCTGCCAGCGGAGATTCATGGCGTGGCCTCGCCGGGTTCAGGATCGACGGCGGCGCCAAGGCCGGCGAGCAGGGGAGTGCCGTCGAAGGCCAGTTCAATGCCGGACAGGGAACCGTGCACGACCAGCCAGGATCGGCCGAGTCCCAGGGGACGGACCAGGTCCCCGGAAGCCTCCTTCAACCAGGACGCCTTGCCCCAAAGGGCCGCCATCTGCAGACAACCTGTGGGGTACGCCTGTTCCAGAGGAAGGATGAAAGCCCCGGCCATCTGCCATTGCATGGTGAATTCGATGCTGTCGTTCGGCAGCGCGACAGTGCGCGCGGGCCTTCCGGCCAGGGCGCCGAGGCGACGGGCCATTTCCCGGGCGCCGGAGTCGTTGCCGGGGTAGGCGAGCACGTCCTGATCGAGATTTTTGGCTTCGAGGTTCCAGTCGAGACGCGCGCTCTCGGTGCCGGCGGCCGGACCCCTCAATTCGGGACACCTGTCCTGGCCACCGGCCGGGAAAACGATTTCCCGCCAAGGCCGCGCCGAGATCGCGGTCACATCGCGGCCCACATCCATTTTGGCCGCGGCCATGATCCAGCGGTCCGCGCCGAGGGAATTCATATCCGGAGGGCAGACCAACAGGTACAACCGGTTCCAAGGCAGGGGGACAGAACGGAAGCCGGGGGCGTCGTTGAAAAATTCCACTTCATCCATGTCCCTGATCAGGGTCAGATCCATGTCGGTAACGACGAGATCCCTGGGATCGGTATCCGGAGTTACACGGAAGGTCAGGCTTTTCCAGGCCGGCGCGGCGGGATGATTCAGGTTCGGAAGACAGGTTAGGTCGGGCAGGGGAGCAGGATCCGAGGCCCTCAATCGGCAGGGTCCGCTCCCTATCGGCCAGGTCCAGCCGGGCCTGGTGACCGAAACCGCCGTCGAGGGATGAGCCAGAAGTTTTGGGAAACGGGCGTCGGGTTCGGTCAGATGAACGGCCACGCGCCGGGCATCCAGCACGTTTACGGCCTGGGCGAGGTTGGCGGAAAGGGATCTGCGCGCGTCGTCGGGGGTGATTCGGGTTCCGTCCCAGAAGCGGGCGCCCTCGCGGAGGGTGAAGATCCAGACCGTGTCGCCTTCCTCTGCGGTCCAGCTTTCGGCCAGGCCGGGTTTTGTCTCGCCCGCGCAATCGACCTGGACCAGGGTTTCGTAGAGTTGGGCGAAGACCACGCGTTCGGAACCGTTGTGAGCGATGGGGGCGTGGCTCGGTAACACGGGATCGGTCAAGGTGAAGACAAAATGACCGCCGGGAGCGGAGGGTCCCTCCAGCACTCCGCAGCCTTCCCGGGTGGGGGTCATGGCTCCGCTTTCTTCCGCGGGCCACAGGTCGCTTGCACCCATGTCGGCGCCGTTCCGTGAACCCGGCCCTGAAGTGCCGCCGCAGGAAGTGAGCAGGCAGAGAAGGGAAATCAGGGATATCCCGATCGCGGCAAGGCGGGAGCTGCCCAGGATTCCACTGTTTGATCTGATGAGGCTCATCGCGTTTCCCTTCATTTCCGGAA
>JAGLCY010000297.1 GCA_023270185.1 Candidatus Krumholzibacteriia bacterium
CGGAATCGATCCATCAATTCCAGACCGTATACTAACAGAACAATTCGTCCCCGAAAAAATGAAACTGGCATTACCGGGCGGAATAATCTTCAATACCATTATTCCACGATCCTTGAATCGCCGACAGATGCAAAGGGGATGCCTGGACTTTGAACAATCCCAAATGCCCGACCTGCGGATTCGTTTTTCCCTGGCGGGAAGCCTTGAAACAGATCCTGGGCCCCTCGCGCAAGGCCACCGCCCTGTGGGGTGCCCAGTGTCCGGAATGCGGCGCGGACCTGAAGGTTCCCACAAGTCGCGTCCTGCTCATCGCCGCGTCGGGTATTTTTTTCGGCAGCCAGACCTCGACCCTGCTTCGGCTGGGTGATTATTCGGCCTTCGAATTCCTGTTGGCCATGTTGTGGATGATCGTCGGATTCTATGCCATAGCCATTTTTATTTTCCTGAGATTGGAGCCGGTGAAATGAACAGGAAGAGGGATATAAGGGCGATTGTCGTGGTGGTGATCGTTCTTTTGGCCGGCCTGTTTCTGGGACCGAAACGAGCCGACGCCATGGTTCCCGAGGATATCCTGACCATTAAGACCGTGGGTCTGGCGGATTTGTCACCAGACGGGCAGTACCTGCTTCATGGAATCACCGCCTGGGATGCGGCAACAGAAAAGCGGCTGACTACTCTTTACCGGCGCGATCTGGACACCGGTCGCGACCTGCTGATTTTCACGCCGGAAGACCGTTCCCGAGGCGCGGTTTGGCGACCGGACGGCAAGGCCATCGCCTACCTGCGTTCTACGGATGATGGAACCGAGATCTGGCTCATGGATGCCGATGGCGGCACTCGCCGCAGGATCAGCTCGGGCGCGGGCAAGTTCGGCAATTTGACCTGGGCGCCCGACGGGTCGGCGGTGGCGTGGATCGCGTCCGCTGGAGTCGGAACGTATGAAGGCGAATCCGGCAGTTACGTTGTGGCCGACGGGATCGGCTACCGGCACCTCGGCCAGGGTTACCGGGAGGGCCGGTTGCGCCAGCTTTTCGTCATGGATCTGGCCAACGGTGAGTCCAGGCGCCTCATCGAGGCGGAACTCGATGTTCGTTCCGTTGATTGGTCTCCCGACAGCCGCCACCTGGTGGTCGAGGCCAAGGCCCGGGCCGATCTGGGCTGGAATCTGAACTCGGATCTGTGGATTGTGGCCCGACAGGGCGGCGAACCGCGGCGGTTGACTGAAAATCCGGGCGCGGACCGCAATCCCATCTGGTACGACAAGAAATCCATCGCCTACATGCGAGCCACCGATCCACTGTGGGAAACCGCGCCCAATTTGATCGCCGTCGTGACACCCGCTGAAGGCGACGCCGGTGAAATGATTTTCCACGGCACCGGTTTCGATCATCTTTTTTTCAAGTACACCGAAGCGGACGGAAAATTCTACGTGCTCGGCGCCAACCGCGGCTGCCTGGATCTGTACCGGCTGGATGGCGACCAACACGAACAGCTCACCGATTGGGGACACGATTTCTGGGATGTGAGGATCGCGGGCCACCGGGCGGTTTTATCCGGTGCCGGCCAAACCCTGCCGGGCGCGCTTTTTACCGTTGATCTGGGTGAAAAAATCAAACCTCCCCATCACCCGCGGATCGAGATCGATCCCAACGCCGATTGGCGCGGCAAGGTGGGACTGTTCGAACCCGAACCCTTCTCCGTGGAAGTGGACGGCCGTACCATCGAGGGCTGGTTCTTCAAGCCGGAACATCTCGAAGAAGGCCAGAAGGCGCCGGTGGTGTTGAGTATCCACGGCGGACCGGAGTGGATGTACGGCGGCTATTTCCTGCCTGAATTTCATATCCTGCCGCGCTTTGGCTATGGGGTGGTGATTGCCAATCCCACCGGCAGCATGGGTTACGGAATCGATTTCCGCGCGGGAATCCAGGGTGACTGGGTCGATCGACCTGGCCGCGAACTGATGGCCTGTCTTGACCTTGCCGTCGCCGAGGGTTGGGCAGATCCCGACCGTGTGGCCGTGATGGGCGGAAGCTACGGTGGTCATCTGGGTGCCGCCTTGACTACACAATCGGACCGTTTCCGTGCCGCCGCCCTGGATCGGATGTACCCTGAACCGTTTACTTTCTGGGGCACCACCGACGAAAAATGGTTTCCCGAATGGGAATTCATGGGCAAGCCCTGGGACCCGTCCGCGCGGGAAGTTTATCTTCGCAACTCACCCTTCGAGCGGGTCGATAAAGTCAACACTCCGACCTTGATCAGCCAGGGGATGCGCGATTACCGCTGCCTGATCGCCGGCGGTGAGATCTGGTTCTCGGCCCTGCAGTCACGCGGTGTGCCGACCCGTTTCATCCGCTTCGAAAACGAGGGCCACGGTATCCGCCAACCGGGCAACAAGGTCTTCTACTATAATCAGCTCCTGGACTGGTTCGACGAACACGTCCTGGGCCGCAACGGCGTCGCCGAAGAAACAATGGAAACCGA
>JAGLCY010000298.1 GCA_023270185.1 Candidatus Krumholzibacteriia bacterium
CTGTGGCTGATGGCCGCCTCCATGGTGTTCATCATCGGCCTGAAATCACATGGGGGACCGGTTGCCGCGGTGCCCTGGCACTTTTTCGGATGGCCGCTCATGGCCGCCGGGATGGCCATCGCCTGGCGCAGGGAAAGATCCAACTCCTGGTGGAAAACCACCGTGGTTCTGGCCTACCTCGTGGTGGTCCTTTTCTTCACGCGGATCGACGGCGACACGGGCGATGCGCACGTGCTCGAGCTGGCCATCGCCCTGGGTGTGGGGATATTGCTGATCCCGGCGCTGATGGCGAAATACTGGATCGGCCACGCCCTGGACTACAGTTGGTTCCAGGGCCGCTGGTCACTGAAGATGTGGCTGTGGCTGCCCCTCGGTTTCGTGCTGGCCTTTGGTTTCATGTGGCTGTACTTCAACGTCCTGACGCCAACTTTGCATCACAGTTGGCCGCTGCCGCTGGAGGGCCCCCGGACCGAAGCCCTGTGGCGCCTGTTCTGGGGCTGCAACTTCATCGGCGTTTGGGATGAATTGGCCTTTATCAACCTGGTGTTCGTGCTGCTTGCCCGCCACTTCCGCTTTGGGGAAGCCAATCTCGCGCAGGCCGTGTTTTTCACCAGCTTTTTGCACGAGATGGCCTTTGTGGGGTGGGGGCCGGTGGTTATCTACGGGTTCGCCTTGATCCAGGGTTATACTTATCGCAGGACCCGGTCTTTGTTCTACATTGTTATATTGCACCTGATGATAGATTCGATTCTCTTCTATATGATTGCCAATCGGTGGTACATTGGGTGGGGATGGCATCCTTGGTAGAAGGGACCACTTGGAGGTGGGATGAAAGTCGGGGGACTGGCAGGAATGGTTTTGATGTTGGCGGCCACCAGCGTGGTTGGGGCGGAGCCATGGACCGAACTGGAACCCGGGCTTGAACTGGCGCGGTTTGATTCGAAATCCCGGCAGAGTTCGGCCTATGGGGATCTTGTTGTCTTGCGGGTTGATCCCACGGTTTTGGATCTTACCGTGGTGGCGGCTTCTCAACTGGACGATGAACGAAATCGGGATATTCGGGAATGGTCCGAGGATTTCGATCTGATCGCGGCGATCAACGCCGGCATGTACCAGGCGGACAAAAAAACCCATGTGGGTTTTTGCATGGTGGATGGCGAAGTCATCAGCCGGTATCCCAATAATTACCGTTCGGCCGCCGCTTTCGATCCCGTGGATGATGCGGATCCACCCTTCCGAATCTTTGATCTCGACGAGGTGCCGCTGAAGGATATCAAGCACCGTTACCGCAATGTTGTCCAGAACCTCAGGCTGGTTAAACGGCCGGGGAAAAATCGCTGGGAGCAGTCGAAGGACCGGTGGCGGGAAGCCGCTCTGGGGGAGGACAGCCAAGGGCGCGCGTTACTCATCTCCTGCCGTAAGTCCTGGTCGATGCACGACTTCAACGAGATTTTGCTGGCCCTGCCGTTGGATCTGGAATGCGCCCAGCACCTGGAAGGAAGCGGGACGGCTCGCTTTTGGCTGCGCCATCCCGCTTTCGGTGAGTGGAAGGAACCGGGTTATCCCGGGCCTGATCTGCCGATCATTCTGGGCGTGACTCGCCCGCCCGCCGTTTCCGAGGCCGAATAATCAACGCACGATAACCACCCGATCGGTCAGGGTTTCCCGCCCGGTCTTCATCCGAACAAAGTAGACCCCACTGGCGACGGACTGGCCGCTGTTGTTCCGGCCGTCCCAGACCATCACGCGGGTGCCGCCGGCCATGCTGCCGGTGTAAAGCTGCCGGACGCGCGCGCCGCGGGCGTCGTGGATGTCCACCGAAACGTCGGCCTGGCCGGGCAGGCTCAACTCCAGGCGCGAGCTCGAACCGGTCACGCTGCCCAGGACCCGCAGACGCGGGCCGCCGATCACGACACCTTCCACGGCGCTGACGATGTTGACGATGAACCCGACCGGCTGGTTGAGTGATGACCGTTCGGTGCCGTCACCGGCCCAGGCCCGCCACCAGTAGTTGCCATTGGGTTGGTCGGGGGCGGTCCAGGCGGTCTGGCCCCCGCCGCCTTCGGGAACATTGTCCATGCTCGCGACAAGGTCCGTACACAGTTCGTCGGCATAGATCCGGAACCCGTAGACCTCGGTTTCAGTGAGCGCCTTGGTTCCGGCGGCGACGGTCAAAACCAGGGGGGAGCCCACCGTTTGCCCTTCACCCGGAGTAACGGCCACAGGTGGGGCCATGGCGAAACCCTGGCCGGAGTTGCCGGTCAGGGCCACGTCGTCGATGTACCATCCGTCCTCGTTCACGGAATAATCGGACTCCATTACGAACCGGATCGCGATGTCCTGGCCGGCGAAGGGTGACAGGTCAACGTTGATCTGCTCCCATATCAATATGAGACCCGTGTAGGAAGCCAGGGTTGTCCAGGCTCCACCGTCGGCTGATATCTGGACTTTCCCGTAGTCATAGTCCACCTCGAGGTCGTACTTGTGCCAAAAACTCAGCCCCGTGGCTTTGAAGGTTCCGTTCAAGGTGGCGGAGGTTGTGGATTGGTCGGGATAGTTCCCGGCCGGCGAATCGGTCAGGCTGTTCGCGGAGGAGTGGTAAGTACTTCCGGTCAAACCCCACTGGCCTGTGGTCGTCCAGTTGCCCAGCCCGCTTTCCATGTCGTCACTGAACAGCGCCGTCGGTGATCCCACCGTGAAGCTCAAAGGGAAATCCAGGTCGCCTTCGGGCATGTGAACCGTCACGGTGAAGGGCACCAGATGTCCGTCGGGACAGGTGGCATCCACGGTCAGGGGGATGGGGTCACCCGCCAAAGTGGTCGATGACAAGGTTCCCAGACTGCCGATGGTTCGGCTGGCCGCGCCGAACTGGACCCAGGGATCGTCGGTCCTGATGGTGAGGTCCAGACCGGAGACCGCGTCGAAAACGGACGAATTCTCGATGGTGAAATCAAGTGTGCCATCCTGGCCGGGTGCGATGCTCTTGGTCCCGGCGGTTACCACGGCCGAATGCGCGGTGACGAAGGCGCCGGCGACACGCATCAGGTAGATATGGGGCCAGATGTTTTCCTGGAACAGGGCCTCGCGTCGGCTTTCGGCGGGCCAGAAACCGTCACTGCCGCTGCCGATCTCGTTGCTGAAGGAGAAGACCTTTCCGTGTTTCGTTTCTCCGTAGACCCAATCGAAAGTCCCGCCGTTGACCTCGTAGATGATCTCCCCGGGTTGACCGGCCGCGTAGCCGTTGAACTTGGTCATTTCGGCGCCCATGTGTTCGAAGATGGCTCCATCGGGGGTGGGATCGGAGGTATATCCCCAGGGATAGAGAGTCAGATTGCTGTAGGTGTGGATGGTGTCGTGGGTGCGGATATTGCGCCCGTCGACGAAGGTCATAATGGCCTGGATCTCGAGTTCACTGCCGGCCGACGGTCCGCGATAGACTTCACTGTCGGTGTCAGGGCTGCTGCCGCTGTCATCATAACCCCACATGTAGGGATAGTTGCGATTGGGATCGACGCCGAACGTTCCGTCCCCGTTGTCGCGCCGGTTCTTGCGCCACATCCCGCCACCGGTGGGACTGTTGACTTCGTTGTAGACCGACCCGTCGGGATTGACGACGGGAATGATGTACAACTCGCGGTTGTCCACCAGCCAGGTGATCTCCGGATCGGTCCCGTAGTTCTGCGCCAGGTATTCGGCAAACATGATGGTGAATTCGGATGACATGATCTCGCGCGCGTGATGCATGGCGTCGATCATCACTTCGGGTTCGTCTTCATCGACATCGGGATTGTCCGAAATCCGGAAGCACCAGATGTCCCGGCCCTCGAGCGTCTGGCCAAGCGACCACTTCTCGCTGATCACGTCCGGATACAAGAGCCGCAGGCTGTCCACGAAGGCAACCGTCTCGCTCCAGGTGTGATAGATCCCGTAGCCAACCCCTTTGTCGGCGAACGCGTTGGCCATTTCCATGTCTTCCTGCAGGATATCGACGCGAAG
>JAGLCY010000299.1 GCA_023270185.1 Candidatus Krumholzibacteriia bacterium
CCGCCATCATCCCGCCCCTGCCAGACCAGGGAGTGGGGGCCCGAGCCGAGATGCCCGTCGTGCATCGTCTTGACCCGGCGGCCGGTGACATCATAGATCGTCAGCCGGGCCTGGCCGGCCTTCGCCAGTTCGAACCGGATCTCGGTCCGGGGATTGAAGGGATTGGGCGCGTTGGGCAGGATGCGGGTCACAAAAGGAATCCCTGCATCCGCCGACTTGTTCATGGCGGTTCCCGCAAGCCTGCCGGCGCTGTCCGCCGGATCGTTGATGATGGCCACGACCGGCTCTCCGTCCACGGGGAACATGGGTTTCAGACTGTAAACATCATCCGAAGAAAGCCAGACCATCATGCCGGGCAGGGAGGAAAGGAAGCGGGGCCTGAGCTCCAACTCCACGGTGTCGCCCCCGTAGCCCTGCATCACGAGTTGGAAAGAGGCTAGCAGGATCCCGGGAGAGTAGGGAAGCGGGTCTCCGCCGACCCCCACGATGAATTCGTTGCCGCTGCCGAGATTGAGGGAAGCGCCCTCGAAATGCATCGATATGATGGAGGCTTTGCCTTCGATGGCGATCCGGCATTCCCAGGCGGCGATGCCCGAAGTGTTGGACGGATTGAGCATGGCCAGGTGGAAATCGACGATCTCCAGATATTCGGTTGTCGTGGTCCGGTTCGAAGTCAGTCCATCGTCAAAGAACAGTCCGACGTTGTCCATGGTGGGATCGAAATTTTCGGTCGGCATTCCCGCGCATTCGACCTGGGCGCAGAATTCGTTGCCCAGATCCACCCGCGCGCTGAAGGTTCCCCAGCTCAGCGGCGCGTAGGTTACCGCGATGACCCACGACTGTCCTGGCCGCAGGTTCGTGGAGTTCTTGGAGACCGTGAAATTGGGGTCATTGACGCTGGCGGAGATCGGAACATCGATATTGCCGGTGTTGGTGATCTTGATGGGCTGCATCTCGGTCTCACCCGGGGTCAGGGGACCGAACTCCAGGTTGCCCGGAGTAATGATACAGGCCCCGACCGCTTCGATGCCGAGACCGGTTACGTCCAGGCGAGGCAATCCCGGCCCGAGGGACAGCACTGTTTCATGCGGCCCGGTCATCGTCGGCGTGAAGTCCATGGTCAGGAAGACGAATCCGTCGGGACCCAGATCGTAATCCATGAGCCCGTCCATGATTGAGAAGTCCGTGGGATCATCAGCCAGCGCCGGCTCGAGAGTGTAGGTTTCGCTGCCGGTGTTGGTGATCTTCAGATGCAGGGTGCTGGCGAGATCGACGATGACCTCGCCGAATTCGATGGCTTCCATGTCGAGCTCGAGGTCGGTGACGAACTGGCCACCCATCCCCACCAGGGGAATGCCGGGCGCCAGCTGTCCCAGGTTCAGGAAGCAGTCATGGTCGCCGGGTTCCATTGGCGAGAAACCCACCGTGATCTCGACAGATTGGCCGCGTCTGAGATGGTGCATTCCATCGGCACCGGTCAGGGAAAACACGTCACAATCCCGGGACAGACTGATCTTCAGGGGAACGGTCCCACGGCTGATGTTGGTGATGGTGACGGACATTTCGCCTGAACCACCGGGAGCGACTTCCCCGAAGTCCAGTTCGGTTACCGAAAGTTCACAACGTGAATTGGGCCGGTCGTCACGGCCTGTAGTCGTGCCCGCTTTGCCGATGAATTCTTCGGCCGCCACCGGAGCGGCAATGAAACAAAACAGGACCAGAACGAAAAGCGCCGGCATCAGAGCCGGCGGGAAAAAGGACGGTTTTCCATTACGGATCATTTGATGAGACATGGTCTCCCCCAATCGAAAAAACGAAAGTTGAATGGATTCACAACATTGACCGCGGCCCTCCCATCGCTCCCTACGACGGGTGGACCGAGATACCCAACCTCCCAATAAGACAATAGGCATATCTTCAGTTGACCGCCCGTATGACCAAGTAGGGTATAAAAAATCAAAAATAATGATTGTTTTTGTATAATGAAATGCCGTATAATTACTGGAGTACCCGGAAACTGAGTCCACCCAACGATTTTCCAGGGAAAAGGTTGATGATAAATCCGATTCACCGTCCGGTGGTGCAACTGGTTGTTGCGTTGTGGCTTCTGGGGGCGCCATTGGCGGTTTTTGCCCAGATTTCCGACGATTTCAGCCAATTGGAGCTCAATCCGGCTACCTGGAGCCTTGTTGATCCGGTTGGGGATTGCAGCCATGGCGTCTTGAACGGTTGGCTGACCATCGGTATTCCCGCCGGGACAAACCACGACCCGCGCGGGGACTTCAATCGCGCTGCCCGTTTGATGCAGAACGTGACGGACGGCGATTTCGAGATCGAAGCCGGGTTTCAGTCCATCCCCGAAGAGAATTTCCAGGTCCAGGGTATCCTGGCGGAAAACGACCCCACCCATTTCCTGCGCCTCGACTACCACCGCGCCGGACCGGACCTGAAAATATCCTGTGTCACGGTTACGGGCGGCATCACCAGAATCCAGGGTGAATTCAACATCACGCCGGGCGGCGCGCTCTGGTTGCGACTCAGCCGCGCGGGAAACATGTGGCGTGGATTCCACTCCCAGGACGGTGAGATCTGGACCGAGGCGTTTGTCTTCGATCATGAAATGACCGTGGCAAGCGTGGGGGTGTTCGGGGGCAACGCGGGTCGAGCCGTGGGCGACTCGGACCGTGAGATGGATGCTCCGGTCGGTGACAAGAAGCTCGACGGCAGTCCGGCTCCGGCCTTCGACGTGATCGTGGATTATTTCTTCGACACCGCCAATCCCATCGACCCCGAGGATGGCGACATCCGCAACGGCGTGCGCGTTACCGACCACCTGCAAGCACTGTATTATTTCAGCGCGGCGGCGGGTGATATCGTCTTCGACTACTCCACGGCTCTGCCCAAACTCGATCTGACCATCAATGATACGAATACGGTGGATTGGTTGCCCGGGGGAGGCCTGGATCTGACCTCCGCGTCGCTGATTTCCACACCCGGACCAGCGGACAAGATCAACACCGCCTGCATGGCCAGTGATGAAATCACGATGGAGGCGTGGATCGATCCGGTGACCACGGTTCAATCGGGACCGGCCCGTATCCTGACCGTGTCGGGCGATCCCAGCAATCGCAACGCGACGCTCGCTCACGGCCAGTGGGGCTCGCTGCCGTCCACGGTTTTCGACGCCCGTCTACGCACCACGGAGACCTCGAATAACGGACAGCCGGAAACGATATCACCGGCAGGTTCCCTGACCGGAAATCTGCAGCATGTGGTCTACACGCGCGATACCGAGGGCAACAGCCGCATCTATGTAGACGGTACTGAAACCGTGAACGAGGCCATTGGCGGCGAGTTGGACAACTGGGACCCCTCCTTCCGGCTGGGTGTCGGCGCGGAGATGGACGGAACCCGTTTCTGGCTCGGAGAGATCCACCTGGCGGCGGTGTACAGCCAGGCGCTTTCCCCGCGTGACGTCGAGATCAATTTCGGCGCCGGTCCCGACGGAGGCGTTCTGCCTGAGTCCCCTCCGGTCATCACGCTTCATGGGCTTTCTCCGGGCGACGAATTCGCTTTCACCGACCCGATGACGCTGACCGCGATATCCGGCGATGCCGACGGCGTGGTCACGGAAGTTCAGTTTTTCGCGGGTGATGTGCTGCTCGCCACCGACACCACCTCTCCCTACACGTTCACCTGGGCCATCCCGGCGGTGGGCAGTCACCAGATCCGCGCCGTGGCCACCGATGATGACGGCCACCAGGGGACGTCGAATGTCATTCCGATCCTGGTGACGGTTCCGGTTTCCTTCCGTTCGGCTTTGTTTGTTTCCGATGATTTCCACGATGCGGATCTGGACCAGCCCTGGACCGTGATCGACGGAACGACGGGCGCCTCGGTGGGCCAAAGCGGTGGACATGTGATCATTGGTTTGCCATCGGTGAACCAGAACCCCTGGGCGGCGGGTTCGCAAAATGTTTTTGCCCACCAGCCGGAAGCCGATGGTGACATCGCCCTGGAACTCAAGCTCGCCACTATCGACTTCAGCGGTGACGCCTTTGGTGGACTTCGTTTCGAAGGCGTCGGTGGTGAAGTCGCGCAGCTATTGGGTGAGCACAACGACGGCAACTGGATCGTGAGCTGGGGGAGTTCCACGGGTGGAGCCTTCAGCAATCTGGGTTCGGTGGCGGCGACGAATATTACCGACGGCCTGTGGTTGCAGGCCCGGCGCGAGACCGGAGCGTGGTCGTTTCTATATTCGACCGACGGCTTCACATGGCAACTGGCCACGAATCTGACCCGTGCCATGACCCTGAACCGTTGCGGCT
>JAGLCY010000003.1 GCA_023270185.1 Candidatus Krumholzibacteriia bacterium
GCGCTTGTAGAAGTGGGACACAGTCCGCGGCAGGCCGTTGCCACCGCGACCAGCAATCCCGCGGAGGTTTTCGGCTGGACTGAACTCGGGAAAATCGCGCCCGACATGAAAGCGGACCTGGTGATCCTCGGCTCCGACCCCCGCGCCGACATCAAGAATCTAAAAGACGTTCGACAGACCGTGTTGGCCGGCCGGGTCCTGAACCGGGCCGATCTGTTGGAACCTCATCCTCTGGAGAATGGTCAACTGATCTCCCGACGGCCCATGGTGATCCCCACGGAACTTCTCGACGCGGACGGCTCACCTCTGGAAAAGAACGCCTGGCTCGACAAGGTCGACATCGACGATATCGTCTACATCAGCGACGGCCTGCGCGTCGCGGGTCACATCATCACCCCGAAAACGCCCGGCCCCCATCCCTGCATCATCTACAACCGGGGCGGCAACCGCGAGTTCGGCGCCAACGCGCCGTTGCGGGTCGCCCTGCGGTTGGCCAGGTTCGCGAGCTGGGGTTACGTGGTGGTCGCCAGCCAGTACCGGGGCAACTGCGGCGGCACCGAGGGTGTCGAGGAATTCGGGGGCGCTGAAGTTGCCGATGTGCTCAACCTCATCCCCCTGTTGGAATCCCTGGACAAGGAAGCCGACGCTTCACGAATCGGTATGATCGGCTTCAGCCGCGGAGGCCTGATGACGTACCTCGCCCTGGCCGGAACCGATCGTCTGCGCGCCGCGGCCATCGCCGCCGGAGTGACCGACAGCCGATTCACCATCGAAGACCGCCCCGACATGGAAACCTTTGTTTATGCCGAGCTGATTCCTGACTATTGGAACGTGAAGGAAGAAGCCCTGCTCGCCCGCTCACCCATCGCCTGGCCGGAAAAACTCTGCCCCACCACGCCGATCCTGCTGCTGCACGGGACGGCCGATTGGCGGGTGTATCCCACCGAATCCATGCACATGGCAGAAGCATTGTTTGAACTGCAACGGCCCTACCGGTTCATCATGTACGAAGGGGCCGACCACGGGTTGTCGGAGTACCGCACCGAGGCCTACGGCGAGATCCGCCACTGGATGGACAGGTATGTCAGGGATCTGGAGGAGTTGCCGGATCTGGAGCCGCATGGGCCGTGAAAAGAGAAGCAACGCTGTACAACACCAGCCGCGGGCAGGCCTGGATTTCATCAAGAAAGATGCCTGGCGCGCGCCGCGCAGGATCACATGTAGAAAGTCGATGGTGTTTCTGCGAGTACTGAGTAGAAACTCAACGTAGTTTGGTATCAGCCGGCATAGAAAGTCATGATTGTGAGGGGCTATTGCCTATCCAATCCTTTATTTCCCGCCCTTTATACCATCGCCGTCTCACTGGGCCTTGTAGATCATCTCCCCCTCTTTAATCGTCTCGACAACCTTGATCTCCAGGATCTCGTCCACCTCGGTAACCTTAAGCGGATTTCTGTCCAGAATGACAAAATCAGCCATCATGCCCTCCTTGATCCTGCCACTTCTGTCTTCCTCGAAAAACTGCCAGGCCGGACCGGTTGTCAGGGCCTGCAGAGCGGTGTATGCATCGACTCTTTCGTCCGGCCCCACAATGACACCGGTTCTCGATTCACGCTTCATGGCCGACCACATGGTAAAGAACGGATCCAGGGGAGTTACATTGAAATCCGTGTGGTTCGAAACAACGAGGCCTTTCCCTTTCGCCGTCTTCATCGGACTCATGTTGAAGGCCCTCTCCTTGCCGAAATTCATGATATGGACATCGCCCCAGAAGAACGTGTGGTTGGTGAAATAGGATGGGGTCAACCCCAGCTCCACATAGTCATCCAGTTGATCGGGCGCCTGCAGGTTCGAGTGGATGACCGTTACTCTCCGGTCGTCTTCCGCGGTAATACCGGCAGCCCTGACTGCGTCGATGACCATGTCTATCGCCGCGTCGGCGTTGCAATGCACCTGAAGGGGCAGATCATTATCAAGAGCCGTCTTGACCAGCTTGTCGAACACCTCTTTGGGGGTGGTCGGCTCCCCTCTCCAGTTGGTCTGTCCCGCCGGACCGCCCGTCAGGTAGGGTTCCCGGGCATAGGCGGTCTTCCCCTGCGGTGACCCGTCCTGGGTGATTTTCATGGCCGCGATTCTGAAGTGGTTATGGTACTCACTGTCGAATGGAAATTTGGGGTTGTGCAGCCATTCTTCGATTTCCGGAAACGCGATCAAGGCGGCTATGTCGATGAAGAGCTTGTTTTCCTCCGCCGCCTTTTGCAGGAACTCGATGTCATGGATGAAGGCGAATCCCTCGATGGCCCTGGTATAGCCGTTCCTGGCGTAATCCATTTGCGCCTCATCAATGATATCCAGGCGATGTTCCTCTGTTGCCTTCGGCAGCTTGTCGAACACGGGGATCCAGGCGGTCTCCATCAACAACCCGGCGGGCTCGTTGGAACCGGATAATCTGGCGATGATTCCACCATCGGGTGTGGGCGTGTTCTCATCAATCTTGAAAAACTCCAACGCCCTGGAATTCAGCACGGCCCCATGGCCTGAGACATGAATCAAAACGACCGGATTGTCGGGGAAGTCTCCATTCAGATCCGTTTTGACCAGATGTCTCTTTTCCTTCAGGCCGTCCTGGTCATATCCCCAACCAACGATCCAGTCCGTATCGCTCAGGCCCCGCTCCTGCTTGAAGTTATCCAGGTTCCTGATTACATCAGCAATTTCGGTTACGTCTCCCACTGGCGGGATGGCGAGATTCACCTGGTCCACCATCTGCACCGCAAAGGCAAAATGGCCGTGGGGATCAAGGAAGGACGGCAGCATTGTCTTGCCCTTCAAGTCGACTTCCTCGTTCTTCCCCGCAAAGCGCTCCAGAGCCTCTGCCTTGCTGCCGACAAACGCAATTCTGTCATTTCGTCGCACGACGGCTTCGACGTATTGGGGTTCATCGCCGTCCATGGTGATGATGTCTCCGCCGTAATAAACTGTTTGTTGGAATTTCTGGGTTTCGGCGGTGGCTTTCGCCTCGCCTTTTTCCTGTCCCGAGTCATTGCAACCGACAAGGATTGCCGTCGCTGCTGCAAGGACAACCAGTTCCGTGATTCTGGCTTTCATTGGTACTCCCCTTTTCCTTCGCCTCTTGGCAACCGCAGGATGACCTACAACGATCCGAACGGGTTTTTAATGATGAAGTTGGCCTGCAGCATGATGGTGGAATCACTGCCGATATTGTCAGGCGAAATGACGGAATACTGGTATTCGGCCATCAGCATTACCGGCATGGGCCCGATTTTCAACATCTTCCCGATACCCAGTGCGATCGGAAGGGTCAGGTTGTTGCCGCTGTCCGCTTCCCAGTCCACCCTGATGTGCGGGCTGGCGCGAAGTTGCCAGGCATTGGGCAGATGGCGGATGATAAAATACTGGGTGTCCATGTGGTTCAGGTTCTTATCATGCGCAGCCTTGATGAGGGGATCGTCATCGGAGCCGCCGTCATTGCCGATTCCCCACCACTGCTGGAGGTGCCCCCCGATCAACCAGTCATCGTTGGCCCACAAAGCCAGAACCGTCGGTCCGAATTGATACTGGTGCGACCCGAGCAGGTCGTTTTGCGAGGTTGGAAATATTAAGGTCACCCCTCCCCCATAAGACCAGCCGAGTTGTTTGGCAATACCCATCCCAATGGGCAGGATGGTATCGCCGAGCTGGGTGGTGCGGTCGGTGCCATGCCCGATGGGGTTTATTGGTGAACCGCCGCTGATATCCCCACTTGACGGTCCATTGACAAGAGTAAAGACCGGTCGCGCGAAAAAGGTATATTTGTCGCCCATTGGAATGGGCAGAACCGGTTGAAACAGCGAAGTGTTGATTCGCTCGTCGCCGTCTAGGCTATCACCGGAAAGGGTGGTCCGGTTATGTTGAAAAGAAAGATTCCAGATCTGCGCCAGGGGGTTGGCGATCTCCTTGCTGAGTTCTTCCATGCTTTTGCCGTGAGCTTCCTGGGCAAAAACATCAACATTCCCCAACCCAACCACCGACAGGGCCAGAATCACTACTAGCATCTTCATTTGTTTGGCCTCCTAATTAACCTGCGGAACACTTCCTCATTCCCAATTAATGCTCGATCGGAAACACCTTGCCTTCAAATACTGTCCCCCAGACTGGAACGTCCTTGAGTTTCATTGGATCGACATTGTAAGGGTCCTCTTCCAGCACCACAAAATCCGCCATCTTTCCTGCGCGTATCGAACCGATCCTGTCTTCCCAACCCATGATCCAGGCGGCATCGATGGTAATGGCCCGCATGGCCGCGTCCACGCTGATCCGTTCTTCCCGAACATTCTCATTGCCGTTGATGGTGCGGCGATTGACCGCAGTCCACGCCAAAACCAGGGGATCGAGGGGAGCCATCGGGGCGTCGGAATGAAGCGCGAAGGGGACACCCAGGCGTTCGAGCGATCCCAGGCGCACCATCTGCCGGCCGCGGTCTTCACCAAGCCACTTTTCGCTGTAGATGTCGGCCAGTATGTACTGGTAATACGGGTTGGCCGAAACCACCGCGCCGAGGGCCTTGATCTGGCGGTTCTGATCCTCGGAGGTATAGGCGAAATGCTCGAGCGAGAAGCGGTGGTCGGTGCGCGGCTTTTCATCCTGAAGTTTGCGCAGGATATCGAGCCAGGCCGCCGTGCTCCCATCGCCGTTGACATGCGCGTGGATCTGATACCCTTCGTTCCAGAAGGCCTGCGCCCATTCGGTGGTGACCTCCAGCGGCACCATCCACATACCCTCATGTCCATCCATGTAGCCGGGGAAATCCACCTGGGAGGCCCCTGAATAGATGGCCCCATCCATCATGATCTTGAAATGCCCATCATACATGACGCGATGGGTATTACCCGCGGTCCATTCCTCCACCTCTTTGATGGCGTCGGGGATCGAAACACCGCGCGCCAGGAAATCGATGATGATCGGGGTCAGGACAAGCCGCCCGGGTGCTTCGTTTCCTTCGGCCACTTTGCGAATCAGCGCTGTTTCGCCGACGGGGTCGCCAAAGATCCCTATTCCCATATCCATTACGGTCGTGATACCGCCCTGATGCATCATTTCCAGGAAGGTCTCCATACCCTTGCCGTAGCGTTCGGGGGTAAACAGAAACGGCATTTTGGGGAACATGACTTTCTTGGCGCCGTTTTCCCAGAAATGACCCGTCTCCCAGTCCGTCTCAGGCTCCCCTTCGGTTTCGGCCTCGGTAACACCAAGCAGGTTCAGGGCCGCGTCATTGCCTATCAGTTCATGGAAAGATCGCTGCCAAAGCATGACTGGTTTGTCACCGAACAGATCGTTCAGCTCCTGGCGGTAAACCGGGCCATGCCAAAGCTCGTGATAACCCCACGCGATGAACGGAATGTCCGGGTCATGCCCGGGATCATCATAATGGGCGGCGACCAGTTCCTGGAGACGGGCCACGAAGGCTTCCGGTGTTTTGGCCCCCGGAAACTCACCGGTGGGAAGCGACCAATCATCCGGCGCGAGGAAGGGGAACTGGGTTAGGACCGCCGGAAGTGACGGATGCACATGCGGGTCAATGAAACCCGGCATGAGAATCTTGTCTTCGAGGCTCCGGTCGATCGTCGCGCCCCGTTGTTCGATCCACCCCTGAAGAGATTCGAGTGTTCCGACCGATACAATGCGACCATCAGCCACCGCGACAGCGGTTGCGTGCGGCATGGCCGGTTCCATAGTGATGATCTTCCCGGCAACATAAACCGTCAGCTCGGATTGGGATGAATCGGTTGCGAGTACCACCGATCCCGATAAACCCGCGATGGCCAATGTGAATAACATGAAAAAGTTCTTCATCATCCCCTCCTCCGGTAATCATGGTTCAACGCATGAATACCATTCCGCCCTGGGAACACAACCCGATTTTTTAAAAATTCATTTGAAAATACGGAATACCGCATCCCAGCCGGAACCATATCAGACGGAAGATTGGAAACAAACCAAAACGCTCATGCCTACAGCGAGATGCGCCACTGGCTTGACATGTATGTCCAGGGATATTGGGGAGTTACCTGACTTGGAGCCACATGGGCCGTGACCAGATTAACCAGACTGGAATAGTATTGTTCCCCGGGGAGAACCCCGGGGAACCTCACGGCTTTCCTATTTAAAACCCGCGAACTTGGCCAGCAACCCATCAACCTGGGGTTTGACCACCGGCTTGACCCCGGGGATTGCATAAACCTTGTCGGTGATCTCTTTCAATCCCGGAATCTGCGAGGTCGCGATATCGCTCAGGCTGGACTGAACCTCGGGAGACGCATCACCCGCGGCCTTGGCCAGATCGTCAAGATCCACGTTCAGGGAATTCAGCTGGGGAACGGCTTTTTCGGCTGATCCTCCATCAGTGATTGAGCCAAGGATCTTACTGAAGTCACCAAAGGAACCCATGAGTTGCTGACTCAGATCCAGGCCCCCCTGGCCACTTTCCTCGACAGCCTTGTTGGCACTGCTGCAACCCGAAAGGGCCGCGACCAGCAGCACAACCACAAATACGGCAACACCATTGTTACGAATCTTCATTTTCCTGATCTCCTTGAAATTTCACAATGTCACGGCAGGTAATACCTTTATCACGAGGAAAGATATCTTCTTTGTTTATATAAAGGCAATTTTATTTAGGCCCGGCAGCGCTGAAAACGCTCAAACCACACCACCGGGCCCGAAATCAGCGCACCAGGGTCATCTTCTTGACCAGGATCGCGCCGTCCACGACCAGACGGGCGTAGAACAATCCCGAAGCCACCCCGCGACCGCTGTTGTCTCGCCCATCCCACACTGCTTCCCGCTGACCGGGCTGTTGGACCTCCGAGACCAATCGGCGCACGAGTCGGCCTGAAACGTCGTACACGTTCAGGGAAACCATCGTCTGCCGGGGGAGGCTGTACTTCAAACTCGTCGTCGGGTTGAAGGGATTTGGCACCGCGCCCTGGAAAACCAGTTGACGCGGGACCTGCACATCCCCGATCCCGCTGAGAGAATTGACCGTCATGGTGACCGGCACATAGAAAACCGGATTGACCGGATCGTTGGACTGGATGGCCAGTTCACCCAGGTAAGTGCCTTCAGGCAGGCCCGTGGCGTCGAACTCCACCGTAATGGGCGAGTTTCCGCCGGGCGCGACGGAACCGGTGTCAGGAACGACGGTCGCCCACGCGACCTGCCCGGGGTAATCGAAGTGGATGGCCAATCCGTTATGCAGATATTCCGGGTCGTTGTAGACCACCTGCGTTCCCACCGTGCCCTCGGCGTTCTCGATGCCCACGGTGGCGGAGAGGGGCTCAGGCACGTCGGCGTACTGGTACAGGATGTCCCCGTTTTCCTGGAGGATGACCTGCATGGTATGGGGTGTGGCGGTCGAATACCGGATCACATCCTGGTACTGCATGATGAACCGGCCGCTGTCGGGTTCGGCCCGATAATAGATGGCGCCACCCTGGTTGCTGCGCATGTCGTCCCAGAAGAAAGGCAGATGGCCGTTGGGCACCGCGGCATCCGGGATGAGCCCGTTGCGATAGTCGTGGCTGTCACCGGTGAACGACAGGAAGCCGTTGGTTCCGATATAGACACTGTCGTAGTCGGCTCCGTAGAAAGACATGGTGAAGCCCAGGGCGAACGGCCCCAGCAAGGCGTCGTCGGCCACACCGGCATCGATACCGTCGGCCGAGATGTCGATCCAATCGTAGATGGGACCGCCGATCTCATCGCTGTCTTTCCAGACATAGCCGAAGGGATCGACCTTCACGGTTTTATCCGCATCGACCGCCAGGACCTTGGCGTTGAACTCCAGGCCGACCGCGCCGGTATTGAAGACGGTTACGGGGACCGAGCCCGTACCATCCGGCAGCAGGGTCGTTGTTATATTCGAGGTGTTGACCGACACCGAGGGCGCCGGTGGTATTGTTTCCAGGGGGAAGGTGACGAAGTCGACCCAGACCCCGTCGCCAGCGGGGAAATACGAGCCATCCTTGGTGTATTCCCACTTGAACGTGTGAGGCCCGGGACTCACGCTGTGGACAAATTCGGCCCAGTCGATGGTGCCGGACCAGCTTCCGACAAGAACATCATCCACGTAGAAGTTGAATAAGTCGTAGTGTTCCTCGGTGTTCACGCGGAACCAGAAACTGATGTTCCCTGCTTCAGCCGCGTCATAGTCGATAGCCAGACCCGAGGAATAACCATTCGGGGTGATCGCCGAACGAGCGCAGTAGGTTCCTTCCCAACCTCCGGTCGTCGTATGCCAAACCAGGTTGAGACCGGAATCATCGGTCTGGTACCAGGGATAGTCGTACAGGTGGTTCGACTCGAAATCCTCGGTGGTATCCGGCGGCAGGATGAAATCGGCGGTCGTGTCACCCGTCACCAGAATATCCTGGAACTGAAAACCCAGGCCGCTGGCGGTGGCGCGCACATAATATGGATTGGCCGGATCCACGGGCAGGATCAATTCGTAATAGCCCGAGGGGTCCGTGGATACCGGAGCGACCGGCGTTTCCATCGCCTCCACCTGGGCGCCCTCCAACGGCAGACCGTCCGGGTCGTACACCATGCCGCTGACCGTGGCCAGGGGTTGCGGGTCGAGAACCAGATCGCCGCTAACGGTTGTATCGTCCAGGATGGTCACCGTGACCAGGCCATCATAGTAACCGAACTTCCTGGCCGTAAACTCCTGGACCCCCGAAGGCAGGAAGAAGCTGAAGGCGCCGTCAGAACCGGTTGTATAGGTTTCCAGCCCTCCCACCCGGGCAACCACCACACCATCGAGGGGAAGCCCGGTGCCGCCGTCGGTGATGACTCCTGTCACCGTGCCGGTGTGGGGCATGATGGCGAGCACGGCCGCGTAGGCATCGATCACGCCCCAACCAGATTCGTTGTCTTCGCCCATTGCCTGGATGTCCAGGGCGGTGGCCATCAGGGTTTCCTTGATGGTCGTCACATCGGCGTTGGGGTTGGCCTGCCGCATCAAGGCGACAACGCCGGACACATGGGGAGCGGCCATGGACGTGCCGTCAAGGTAACCGTACCCGCCACCGGGCCAACTGCTGTAGATCCTTGATCCCGGCGCCATGACTTCGGGCTTGATCTCGAAAGGACCGCCGCATACCGAAGGACCCCTGCTCGAGAAACTGCTGACCAGGAAGGGAGGAACCCGGGAAACCGACCCCACGGCAAAACAATTTGTCGCCGTCGTGGCCCGATCGGCCGGCATCCGCAGGGATCCGACGTCAGGTCCCTCGTTGCCCGCGGCGAAGATCATCACGACACCCGCGGCTTCACAGTTGTCGATGGCCGCCCAGTAAATACTGTCGCAATCCAGGTAGCCGCGTTCCGGGTCGGGTGTGATCTGGCCCCAACTGTTGTTGACGACGTCCGGGACGTCGTCAGTGGTGCCGGGATCACCATCCGGATCGGCAAAAAATTCCATCGCGGCGAGGATGCCGATGTCGAACACATCCACGTAGTTGTAGACGGCGTTCGAGGCGATCCATTCCGCCCCGGGAGCAACACCGATCGTGTCGGTGGCCGTGACGCCGCACATCGTCCCCATGGTGTGGGTGCCGTGCCCGTGCTCATCGGAGGGACCCTTGGGATCACCGAACTCACCAGGAATGAACCAGGCTTCCGCCGCCGTAACGTCGGGCCGGCGGGCCAGCCACTTGTCGGTGAGTGCCGGATGGGTCAAATCCACTCCCGTGTCCAGGCCGCCGACGATGGTGCCGGTGCCGTCGATCCCCAGGGAGTACCAGACCTCATGGGCCCGAATGGATCCGATGCCATCGGGCACCGCGCGTGTCGGCAGGTCCGCGTTCTTCTCGTTCAGCGTCGTTTCCACGGGTTCGATCAATTCGACCTTGGCTGCCGGTTCGATCCTGGCCACGTCCGATCGAGCGGCCAACTCACGGATGGTGCCCACCTCGGCTGTCACGACGACAGCATTGATCAACCAGTGTGACCGGTAACCCCGAACCCCGTTCGATTTCGCCGACAGGGTCGCCAGGAGATCTCCCTGGGTCGCGGCGGCCTTGTCCCGCAACGAGGATATGACCATCCGGTGGCGCTCCACCCTGACTGTCTTGTCCAGATACATGTCCCGGTCCATGGCCACTACGTCGACCTGGTCCTTCAGGACAACGAGGACCTTCAACTCATCGCTGTCGGCCATGCCGACCAGTTGGGCTTCGAGCCCGGGAGCGATATCACCAGCAACCGCGGGAATGGCCCAAAGGGCCGCCAGGACCATGATCACAAGGGTTGACTTCGACACGGTATCTCGCCTTTCGGTCTGTTACTTGATCAGGAGCATTTTTTTCTGCCAGGTATCGGCACCTGTCTCCAGCCGGTAGAAGTAGACGCCGCTGGCCGCCTGCCTGCCTGCGGAATCCTTTCCGTCCCAAACCACGTAGTGACGACCGCCCGGAAGGTGGCCATCGACCAGGGTGCGGACCCGCCGTCCCTTGAGATCGTAAATGGCCAACTTCGCGTGACCGTCCCGCGCCATGTCGAAGGCGATCCGGGTCATGGGATTGAAGGGATTGGGAACATTGGCCAGAAGCGCCGTCCGCCGGGGCAGGTTCCCCTCCTCCACCGCGGACACGTCCAGCGGGGAGAACAGATGCAGCGCCCAGTAGACAACCTCGCCATTCACGGAAACATCGTTGTCCGAGACGTTGAGGCGCCAGACCCCTTCCAGAGGTTCGCCAAGGTAATCGTCCAAGATGCCTGGCCCGTCGACATACAGGTTTGTAGGGAAGGTTCCCACGATGTCGGGTTCCCCGCCGCCGGTGCGGTGCCGCAACCAGACCTCGGTGCCCAGAGGGCTGAACAGCTTGATCGTTATTTCACCCGAGTTCTGGTGGCTGATGTCCACCGTCACCTGGATGTCGGCAACCGTCTTGCCGACATGTTCCGGTCCGAACTCGATGAACATGTCCACACCCAGGGCGTTGCTGCCTGGAATGGCCGTGATCGTGTCGTTGTAGGCGATGATCTCTTCGACCGGTCGTAATTCGAAGTCGAGACCGGTCTGATGTTCACCCACCGCCAGGGTCACGTCGACAACCTGCACCTCGAATCCGGGATGGGAAACCCGCACGGTGTGGACTCCCTCATACATATCGGGCAGACTGAAGGTGCCGTCGGAGGCAGTCGTGGTTTCGTAGAAGAGGCCGGCTGTCACTGTGACGCCGCCATCGGTGGCACCCAGCAGGTTGACCTGGCCGGCAAGGGAGGCGCTCGGCGCGGGTTCGACGGCCGCCAGCCAGGCCATGGCATTCTCGAAGAACAGATCGATGTTGGCGCTGGCCCAGAACTGGGTTATATCACCGGTCAGGTAAACGAATTGCCCACCCTGCGGTGCCGGGGTATCGTCATAGGCCAGAATGCCTGCAGCACCCGGATAACTATATGGGGAATATAGAGACAAAGCCCCGGGAGTGGGCAGTATGGTATCCTGGGTGTCAGGTGTGTAGCCGAGCACCATGCTCGATCCCAGGGCGTTGGGATTTGCCACGACCGGATGGTCAACCGTCTCGGAATTGCGGACGAAATAGCCTCCATTGCTCGGAAGCCATGCCCTCATTTTGAAAACATCCTGAGCGAAATCCGCATCGTAAAAAAACATCTCCGGCCCCATGTTGCCGCTCTCGAGGAAGATGGCGCCGCCTGAATCCGACCAATCGCGAATCACGGCCCGATGATCAGGACTAGTGGTAATCACCGGGGAGGTTACGCTTCCCGTTGTCAGGACCATGACCTGCCAACTTTCCAGATTGGCCGTGAGTAGATCGCCAGCCACTATGGTCTGGTTGTCGTAGCCAAGACTGGTCAACCACTGGGCAATATCAGCATGTCCCGTTCCGCCCTGCGAGTCGTCCACCACCAGCACCCGGCCGAGGGATGAGGTCAAAGCAATGGCATTGGGCCCATCCTGGGTTGCGTTAGGCACCGTGGCGCCGTCGAGGGCCGTGATG
>JAGLCY010000030.1 GCA_023270185.1 Candidatus Krumholzibacteriia bacterium
GGCGTAGGCGGGAGCAAGAACGATCACATCGACGCCCAGGTTGGTCACGCCCGCGGCGCGGTAGTTGCCATGCCAGTAGGCTGCAGCGGGATCACCAGCGACAAAGGTCCGGGGCATGGGGTTACTGCGCATCGGGTTGCCGGTAAGGCTGAGATACGGGCCATCGTCGCCGGAACCGCCGTTGGCGGGAACGGTCACATAAGCCCAGGGGGGGCTGGCCCAGGGACCGGCGCCGCCGTCCAGGGTATCGACATACTCGTCGGCCATGGCGTTCACGGCGAAAACCGCGACCAGAAGGCCCGTCAGGAACATGATCCTCTTAAACATTTCAATCTCCAGTCAGTTTTCCCTGGTTTGGGTCACCAGGGCTGGATCGTTGGAAAATCCTCCAGACTCGGGGCCGAGGCCTAATCTCCCGGAGGGTGAACGGGGACCATCATAGCCAACCTGACCCAACCGTTCATCTCGGTATGTTTCTTTATTGTGCCCAAATGTTGCAATTCGTTGTTTTTCATTACCAATGCACCCTGGAGATATAAGTTTTCGAGTGATTACCACGGATTTCGGTCATCTCTCCCGTTCATGCCACATATCAAACCAAAAATCTCCCGGGGTGCCCAGATGGGCCCTTTGAGGACCTCCCAGGTCCTCCTTGCGGGCAAGTGGCGGGCTGCCGAAGGTCAGGCGGGGATTGTCGATGCCGACGCTGGTGAACCCCAGATTGGCTTGGTCTTCGAAGCTGCCGAAAAGGAATCCCACAGTGGAGACATTCCGGATCAGAACCTCGAAGTCATAGGCGGGCTCGGGGTTATGGGGCGTGGGGTCGCCGAACCGCCAACCGCGGGAAGGAGCATTCCCTGAAGGGTCCAGGGGAATATCGTAGCTGATCCAGCCATCACCCGGGGCCGGCAGCTGGTCCGTCAGATAGTAAATGACCTGATCGTCACCGATATCCTTGGTGCCCATGTTGCTGTAAAGGAAAAGAGATCCGGGGGAATCGATATTCGTCTGGGAGCCCAACACAATGATGTCAACGCCGATGGAGGTCACCTCGGCGGTCCGGAAATCACCCAACCATTCAGGAGCCCCCCCGAGAAAGGTGCGGGGCATGGGATTGGACCGGAACACCCCGAAGGAGGAAACCATGCTGAAATAGGCTCCCGGGTTCCCGCCTTCGGTCATGAGATAACCTTCGTTGGGGCTGTTCGACCAGGGTCCGGCGTCTCCGGCGAAGGTTTCGACGAACTCGCCGGCCACGGCGGTCACTGCAAATGCGGCGTAAATGAGGCCTGCCATCAGCATCACCCCCTTTTTCACGGTTTTTCTCCCATATTGAAATATCCCTGAGATCCGGGGCCGCGCACAATGGGCCCATTAATTCCGGGAATCATAGCTTTTGTGGATGAATCACTCTAACCCGCATGTTCCTGTTGTGTGCCTTTACGTTGCAAATCAGGGTTTTTTCTTCGACAACGTCATTTAGTGGTATTATTTCGGAAGCGATCCTGAGAACCCGAAGACACCCTGGCCTGAAAGACTCGACCTTGCCACGAATCGTGCTGCTTGTGCTCTCCCTGGCCCTGATCTCCGGTATTGCCGGAGCCCAGCAGGAATTCGTCTTCCAGACCCTGACCGTCGACGACGGATTGCCCGACAACACCGTTCGCACGGTCATCCAGGATCAGCGAGGGTTCATGTGGTTCGGCACGCAGGGGGGGCTCGCCCGTTTCGACGGGAGGGAAATGAGGATTTTTCAACCGGTACCCGGAGATTCAACCAGTATCGGTGGTCGATTGGTCAACATTCTCTTCGAGGACTCCCGGGGCCGGATCTGGGTCGGGACCATCCTGAACGGTCTCAGCCGGTACAATCCCCTGACCGAGAGTTTCACCAGGTTCGTGTCGCGATCCGATGGCGGGGTTTTTATCCCTCCAACCTGGATCCGGGACATCAGCGAGGACAGCCACGGCTCCCTCTGGGTCGCCACGGGGGAAAGTTCTCTCTATCGGGTGGACGGCGAAACAGGAATTCCGACCAGGATCATCCCCGGCCCTCATTGGCCGCAGGAGTCCTCACCCCGATTGATAACCCGGATCATGGTGGATTCGCGGGACCAGGTTTGGATATCCACCAGATCGGGAAGGGTTTTTGTCACGGACCTCGAGGGACGCCGGCTCGAGATTCTCAACCAACCCACGTCCCAGGCCGATGGCGGGCTACTGACCAATGTCGAAAAGATCATCGAGGACTCCAGCGGCCGCATCTGGATAGCCGGTTACGGCGGGCTGCTGGGGTGGAATCCGAAATCCAGGGAACTGACCTCGTTTCTGCCGGATCTTTTCAACGCGGACGCGGGCGTTAACCAACTTATCAATCTCATCGAGGACAAGAACGGCGTGCTGTGGATCGGCTCGGTGGCCGGCCTACTGCGTTTCGATCCCCGGTACTCGCTGTTCCGGCTGTTCAAACATGACTCGGAAGTGTCCACCAGCATCGGGCAGGGGCCGGTCATGGGGCTGTGGTGTGACGAATCCGGCCTGATATGGACAGGTATGTGGAACGGCAGCGTGAGTCGTTTCGACCCCAACGGTTCGCTTTTCCTGGTCTATCAACACAGCCCCAACAAACCCGGAAGTCTCCATATCAATTCGGTCAGGTCCGTACTTTCCGACCGTCAGGGAACCATATGGATCGCCACTGGAACCCCGGCAGCGGGACCGGAAGTCGGCGGTCTCAACCGACTGGAACCCGGCGGCATCACTTTCGATCACATTCCACTTCCCCGGGCCGACCTGCATGTGATCGAATACCTCGCCGAAGGCCCGGGGGATCTCCTGTGGCTGGGAACCAACAAAGGTTTGTGGACATATGACCGCGCCCGGGGAACCTATGCTCCCCATCGCCCCGGGGATCCCGACCTTCTTTCCCTGGCCTCCAATTCGGTGAGAAAAATATTTGTGGATGACGACGGGTCCCTTTGGCTTGGGACCCGGAATCTGGGGCTGTGGCAACTGAACCCCGACGGCGCCCTGGGGAACCACTTCCCTCCGGATCCTGGGAACGACCGTGGTATCGCGGCTTCAGGCATCATCGATATTTTCCGGGACCAACAGGGCAGGCTGTGGATCGGCACCGAAACCTCCGGATTGTATCTCTACTTTCCCGAGTCCAATGATTTTCAGCATTTTTTCGATCCCCAGGGCCGGCTCTTTTCCGTATCCAAAATCGAGAACGGACCCGACGGCCGTCTTTGGATCTCCAGCATGTCGGGTCTGATCCTTTTCGATCCCGATATCGGTATTGTCGAAACGTTTACGTCCCGCAACGGTTTGCCCCACGACGACATCGCCACTTTCGTCATGGACAACAGGAGGCGGCTATGGCTCTCAACGGGTCGCGGCCTGGCCCTTCTCGACCCCGTTACGCGGGACGTCCACACTTTCGACACCCATGACGGCCTGCCCACGAACGAAAACGGATACAACGCGTATCTCGACCCTGACGGTACAGCCTACCTGCCGACCTTCAGTGGGCTGGTTTCCTTTCGCCCGGATCAGTACGTATCCAGCACCTTCGAGCCCAAGTTGGTGCTGACCGGTTTGAAGCTGTACGATGAACCCCTGATTCCCGGTGAGGGGGAAATTCTGGAAAGATCCGTGACCGACGCCTCCTCCATCACGCTTGATCATGACCAGAACGTGTTGACCTTTTCCTTCGCCAGCCTGGACTTCGGCCGTCCCGATCTGCACAGATATCACTTCCGGCTTGAGGGTTTTGACCCGGGATGGCGGAACGCGGGCCCCGAACGTCAGGCCTCCTACACCAACCTGCCTCCGGGCCGTTACACATTCGAGGTCCGAGGCACGAACAGCAGCGGTGTCTGGAGTCCGAAAACGGCGTCCATCGACGTCCTGGTTAACCACCCCTGGTGGGCATCCCCGCTGTCCTATGCCCTTTACATCATCATATTCATTGCGGCCCTGGCCCTGTTTTTCCGGACCCTTCTGCGCAGGGCCCATCACGTCCAGCTCCTGAAGATGCGCCAGGCCGAAGTCGAAAAACTGGAAGAACTCGACCGGGTGAAGTCCCGCTTTTTCGCCAACATCTCCCACGAGTTTCGAACGCCCCTGACGTTGATCGAGGGTCTTCTGCTTCGCGCTCGCAAACAGCAGAATACCATGACCGCCGATAACCGGAAAATGATCCTGGCCAATACGCGGCGATTGCGGGAACTGATCGACAAACTTCTGGACCTTGCGAGGATCGAATCGGGTCAATTCAATCTCAAGTGGACCAACGGGGATATCATCTCCTTCTTACGGGCCCTCAGCTCACCCTTCGAATACGTTGCCGATGCCAGGAACATCACCTTCACAGTGGAATTCCCGGCCGGCGATCTCGAAGGGTGGTTCGACCGCGACCTAGTGGAGACCGTGGTATCCAATCTCCTTTCCAACGCCCTCAAGTACACTCCTGAAGGTGAGCGGGTCGACCTGATCCTCGAGATCCGACCGACTCGGGTCCTGCCCGTGGACGACAGGGACCGCATGGGATTGAGCGGCGCGGTCGATTGCAGGGATCTGACTATCTCGGTCGCCAACACCGGCACCTACGTTTCGGCCGAGGACCGGGATAGGATTTTCGACCGTTTCCTACAGGCTACGGCATCGGACGGAGACGGAAATGTCGGAACAGGAATCGGACTGGCATTGGTCAAGGAGTTGGTCGAGTTCATGGGCGGAGCGGTCGAAGTCACCAGTTCACTGGAGAAAAAGACAGCCTTCACCGTGACTTTTCCCCTGGTTGGAACACCCGTGGCCGGAGCTTCGGTGATGGATGCCGGCAGTGCGTCCGAGACCGGACATGATTCCCCCGAGTTGCTAGAAGAGCGCATCTCCGGATACGGTCATGACTCTGCCTACAGCCGACCGGCGGACCGGGAACCCGAGCCCGGCCATGGTTCCGAACCGGATGAACCCGATAGCCTGCCCCTGGTTCTGGTGGTGGAGGATCATGCGGACCTGCGATCGTTCCTCGCCGCCGAACTCGAGGGCGGCAACCGGATCATCACGGCCGCCGACGGCGTCGAAGGACTCGAGGCGGCCCGTGGCCAGGTGCCGGATCTCGTGGTCAGTGACGTGATGATGCCGAACATGGACGGCTTCGAAATGCTGACCAGGCTGAAAGAGGATTCGGCGACCAGCCATATTCCGGTTGTCATGTTGACGGCCAAGGCCGAAGCCGGCAGCCGCAAGCAGGGACTCAGGATCGGCGCTGATGACTACCTCGCGAAACCCCTGGACCCGGAGGAACTGCGAATCCGCGTCAAAAATCTCATCGACCAGCGGATCCTCCTGCGCCACAAATACAGCAGCAACATCGACCTGCTGCCGATCAGAAGCCTGCCCCTGGTGAACAGGGACGACCGCTTTCTCGCCCGAGCCATGACTGTGGTCGATGAGAATCTGGAAAACGAGGATTTCAGCGTGGAGGATTTTGCCCGGGAAGTGGGTCTGAGCCGGACCCAGCTCCATAGAAAGCTCAAGGCCCTGACGGGCAAGTCGGCAACTTTCGTTGTGCGTCGACAACGCCTGCGCCGGGCCGCTGAGCTGTTGGCCAGTGGATATGGAAACGTTGCCGAAGTGGCTTTCGCCTGCGGCTTCAAAAGCCTGTCCCATTTTTCGAGGAATTTCAAAGACGAGTTCGGTGTGGCCCCCTCACAATACCGAAAATCCGGGGGTTGATCCGCGACCGCACCGTCATCAGGACGTTTGTCATTGGCAAACAGAAGGTGCCGGAAGGTGCCGGCAAACCCAGACCTGTCCAAAATCCGAGGTTGGAAAATCTTCCACGATTTCCAGCCCCGCCTCCCGGAATTCCGCCTCACGGGAGGCAGCCAGATAAGCGGGATAGTGCGGACCTTCCACCCACTCTATGAAACGGACCACGAAGTTTCCCGGCCTGCCGTAATCGAATACGACCACGTAATCCGATGCGATCCGCGCCGCCTCCGTCAAAACTTCTTTCCGGAATTCAGCATCGACCCCGTGGAGAAAGTACCCCATAGAGATGATCCCGAATGACCGGTCCCGGATCCCGTCCAACTCGACGAGATCCATCTCCCTGAATGTTACCGCGGGAAACTTCCTGCGTGCCCTGTCCAGCAGATTCGCCGCGAAATCCATGCCGGTCGTCGGGTGACCGCGTTCGGCAAAAACCCCGGCCAGGATGCCTGTTCCCGTGGCCAGATCCATGACGCTCAAACCCGTGGTCAGATCCAGTTTTTCCAGAGCTGTTCGGTAAGCGGGAGTCAGGTTCCGCTCGATGAACGGATAGATCACAGAAACCAGATTGAAAAATCTCCTGGTTCGACTTCGTTCATCAGGATTGCTGCTTCGGCTACTGATCCCCGCCATACCCTTCACGGAGAAGATCAAGCAGGCCGAGTACTTCCATCCCATTGGCCACGGCGATGTCCTTCAGGGAATGGCCGGGGTCGGCCTTCACCCCCGCGGTTTCCAGGATCGTCACCGCTTCGGCGACGTCGCGGTTGTACTCGTGGCAGAATGCTTCGAGGGTGAGTTTGCCGGTGCCCCTCGGCATCGTTGTCGGGATGGCCTTCGATCCGGTGGCCTCCTGAACCTCCGGACCCTTCATTATTTTAAATAATTCCTGGGGAGACAGGTTGTTGTCACGAGCCAGGTCGGCAATGACAACATCGGGGTCGTTGACCTCGATTCCCACGGTCGCCAGGTTCGCCTTGGCCACCTCCGGGTCCAGCCCGACGTTGCGCAGGAATGTCCGGAGTCCGGATTCCTCGGCATGGCCGTAGGGCGGTTCCCCGTATGTCTCCGTGCCGTCATCCTTGATGGACTCACCCAGATCCTGGACCCAGGCCATGGGCGGAACCTCGAGCAGGGTCAGGGTCGCCACCACCGCGGTAACGGCCAGGGCCGCGTTGAAATTGGGCGTGAACAGCTTGAAATCCCGGGCCTTGTTCTTCATGTAGCCGGTCACCGGGCGCCAGTTGTAATAGACGTGGAAGGAGGCGGCAATGAGCATCAACAGGCCCGCGTTCGTGTGCAGGTTGCCCCACTGTGTCTTGCTCAGACCCCACAGTTTCCAACTGGCCCAGTAGGCCACCCTCCCGTGGGGAACGATGTAGAGAATGATGCTGGAGGTCAGCATCATGGCAATGGCGAGGAACAGGGTCAATGATACGATGCGGCGCAGACTCAAGGCGAAGCCTCCTGATAACGGACTGCAGGATCACGAACCTCTAATCAACATCCCCCTGGTCCATACAGCAAGAAAAGGCCCCCCGGGGGGCCATATTTTATTGACCCAATCCGCCGGGAGGCCTGAAATAATCCTTCAACCCGAAATCAAGCAGCCTTTGGGTTTGCCCCGTACTGATTCATCCCGGCGTGACTTTCCTGGACGCAGAAATAAAGCAGGAAAAGTCCTCCAAAGGGAATGAATGTTATCAGGTACCACATGCCTGAACGATCGGTATCGTGGAGCCTGCGAACCGATACGGCGATGCTGGGAACAAGGATGGCCAGGGAGTAAATTCCACCCAGAACACCATATCCCGATTCACCCAAAAGTCCGATTTGGCTGTCGATGAACGTCAAGACGAGCGCGACGATTACATTAATCAGCACAAACATCCAGTATTCCCGGCGGCGAGCACGGCCGTTGAACACCGCGTATTTTTTCAGCACTTCCAGATACCAATTCATTGTTTTCTCCTTCTGGTTTCAACCGACTTACCTGAATTACTCGAGTCCCAAATACTGTTTTGGCGGGTTCTCCGGAACCTGGAAAATACCCCGCAGGTCCTCACTGGAGGAAATCAGCTGCTCGACGAAACTGTCTCCCTGGGTACCCTTGTCGGCCCACAGTTTCCATTGGTAGATCTTGCCCGGCTCCAAAGCGGGAGTGCCCGGCCGGCTGTCGAAATCATAGACAACGCTTGTGGCGTCAGCCGCGATGAAATCATGATTGACGGTTCCATCGGCGTTAAAACCACCCCAGAGAACATTACCGCTGTGGTCCCTCACCTCGATGAAGTATTCCTTCGCCGAAGGATAGGCGACCCATGTGAAAGTCGGCACCTGCGAGTCCGCCATGAAGGCGTAGGTGGAGTCCGCGGGATTGGTCGGGGAAAGGATGGTGATCGCCCCGGTGACACTGAAATTCAGTTCCAGGGAATCCGAGGTCGCGAAAGATATATCCAGGCCCCCGGGATTCTTGAACAGCCAGTCGGGATCGATGACGTATCCGTCATTCTTCAAGGATGCCCAGGCGATGTAGTCACCGTCGGGAATACTTTCGATCCTGTAGTTCAGCCCTGATACATCACTCATGACCGACAGGCCCGGAACAACCGCGCGGGTCTCCGGGTCCAAAAGTGTTATGTCGACCGTAGAGTTTTCCGAAGCCAGGAACGTGACGGAACCCTTGAGCAGCGAACCCTGATATTCCGAAACCGGGATACTGACCGTATCGACCTCGGCCTGGGCCGAGATGGAAGCGGTGACCGGTTCATCCATCTGGTAGCCGGACTTCAGGGCATCCATGTCATAAGTGCCGAAAGGCATGTTGTAGAGGATGAAAAAGCCGTCGGGTCCCGAAGCCGTGGCGTATTTTTCCTGGGTGGTTTGCGATTCGGCCAGGATCAGGAAATTATTGACGGCCGGCACCACAAACCCCTCGACATAACCGGTGTTTCCCGCGTTTTCCAGGACGTTAAGCAGGATACCCTCAACGGTTGTATCTTCCGCCGCCACGAAGAACGGTATGGGGGCAATGTTTTCGGGAGGAATGGCATTGTATCCCTGCGCGGAAATATTGAGGAAGTAGTTCCCCACCTCGATATCGAAGCGCACCATTCCATCCGCGTCGGTCATGCCCCTGAGCACGGCCTCGTTGTTTTCGGCCTGATACAGCACCACGTTCGAATTCTCGACCAACGAACTGTCCGCGGCGCTTCGGACGACAACCTCAAGGACCGTAGGATCGGGGGGGGCAGGAGGAGTCACCGGGTCATCATCGCCACCGCAACCCGCCACATATATGGTCAGCGTCGTCATGATCGCCAACACCATCATATAACCGAATATCTTCTTCACAATCTTGCTCCCTGGTTTTTTCGGAGTTCGCGGGTGCTATCCCAAGCAACCTCGGGTTTAATCCCTCGCAACTAGTTTATCGGCAGTGTTTTTGGAGACTTAAACCAAGGCTAGAACCGGTAGGACACGAAGGTCCTGAGTTCAATATTCTTCAAATGCATTTCGGGATAGTCGTCGAAGTACGAATTCCGCAGGTAATAGGTGTATTCCAGACCCACTCCCCACTTCTTGTAGACACGGGGGTTCAATGTGGCTTGCGCCCAGTGCACAAATTCATCGCCGGGGACGCCGCTGAGGGTGTGGAACCAGTAAATCCAGTAACGAATGGCAAAGGAGCCGTATTTTCGGTGATCCAGCATGCCGAACATCTTGAATTTGGCGCCGGTGTTGTAATTGTATTCCCTTCCCTCGGCGGTTTCGAATCCCACGTTGGAGCCGCCCAGAACTACCCAGTTCAACTGGGCGCCGGTCAGGATCTGCATCGATGATTGAGAGTTGAAGCGGGAAAAGATACCCGCGCCAATACTCTGACCCCCGAACTGATAGATCTGGGAATCGAAGTAGTCGTAGTCCTGGTAGATACCGATCAGGCTGCGGTTATCCTCGCCGTGATCAAATTTCCGACCGTAGACAAGACCCGAGCCTGTGACCTCGTGGATCAACGGGAAACGGCCGTGCAGGGTCAGAGCGGCCCGTATAGTGAAATAATCGAAGGGTGCGGGGTCGGCGAGATCCTCGAAAGGATCCCCGTAGAGGAACTTCCCCTTCACCAGGTAGGCAAGCATGCTGTTGCTCAGGTCGGTACCATCGGCGACATGGTTGGTGCCCGCCGTAAGATGACCGCCCAGATACGACGGTCTCCAATCGTCCGGAGTCATGCCAACTTTGCCGGTCTTGCCGGTGACCAGGCGGTTGAAACCCCGGATGGGATTGACAAAAAAGGCCCCGATCTCCCGGAACGTCCGCTCCGAACCGGTGGCCGAATTGTCCAGGATCATGGACGACAGCCGGTAGGCGGTCTCACCCATATACACACCGCCGACGGTGGTGGAGATCAAATCATTTGTCGACGGATGCTCGTTCTCCATGAACAGTTCCCAGATCATGCTGCCGGTCAAGGTGATGGGAATCGATCCCCAGAAGTCGTAGCCGTTGGTGCGGGCCGCGTTGAAAAACTGGCCGCCGTGAAGGGGATGCCCCCACTGATTCATGGCCCAGTCGTCGTGGTCCCAGATGAAGCCGGCCTTCAGGTTTTCTTTGACGGAGTTGAAACCGATGTAGGTCCAGTCGACACCCATCAGACGGCTGGGCAGCCAGACCCCGATTGTCAACAGGGTCATGTCAACGGCCATCAGACCATTGTTGACCTCGGAAACCGGCGGTTGAAGCGTGTCGGGCATGGTCGGTTGAAGCGAATCAGGCGCGGCGGTCTCGGCGACGAGTGACATCCCCGAGACCGGAATGATCATAAGCAGAATCAGGATCATGAGGCGCATCACAGCAACCCCACCCCGAAAAAGATCGACTCTTTGCCGACGGTGTCCGACCCCAGGGAATAACCCTGGTAGATGTTGGTCGCCGCGACACCGATGAACGCGCTCAGGTGTTTGCCGAGAACGATCTCCAACTTAAGGCGGGCTTCAAGCGTGAAAAACTTGTCGGTATCGATGGCGGGGTCATCCGAACCGTCGGGAATAACGTGCCGGTAACCCACATCGGCCCCAAGATAGAGCCGGGGAATGAGCTGAAATCTGCGTCCCAGGTTAAGACCCAGGAAAAACGCGTTCTCCCGGTTGTCGAAGGCGCTGAGGCCGCCGATACTCGCTTCGCCGTACCAGTTGTGGTGAGTGTATCGAAGCCCGGTGGTTATCTGGGTAATGTCGCTGCCGGAGGTGACCCATTGGAATTCGGTATCCGAGGCCTGGTAGGCCAAGGGAGCATCTTCCTGTGCCAGGACGACACACGGCAGAACAAGTCCGAGGGTTAGAATCAGGGCCGGAACACAACAGGCTTTTGTCATGTATCGATTTCCGTCCGGGCGAATGGATGATGCCAGATAGTTGGCCAAGGCGATTCTACAATCACCATGTCTCCGGGATCAAGCGCTCGTTGGGCGTCACCAGGCGCTGCCTATCGTGAGGTATCCGACCGTTTCCTCCGGGCCGCGAGCTACATCCAGCCCCATGGCCAGGCCCAGTTTGCGCGCGATGAGGTACCGAAAACCGCCGCCGTAATTGTAGGCCTTCTCCGCATCCTTCAAACGATCGAAATTAACCGCCGCACGGCCCGCGCCCAGAAAGGCCAGCAGGCTCCAACGGTCGTCGATTTTCCAGCGCGGTTCGAATTCCGTCAGTGCGACATGGTAACCAAGGTACCGAAAAGCCGGGATACCGCGCAGCCTGACCCACGGCAGGGCATATACGGGGGCGCCGTGGCCGGCATTCCTGTACTCCATCCTCAAACCGAAGACAAAACTGCCGCCCAGGCTCAGGTACTGGTTCCACAGCAGGTCCAAACGACCATAAGTAAAATCTCCGCCAATCCTCGGACTGAATCGGGCGACGCTCGCGATGGCCCTGGTCCCCGCGTTAGGGGTGAAGACGTTATCGCGTGTATCGTAGGAACTGAAGAGGCTCAGGCCGGCGTTGTTCGAATACCCTTCGTCATCCAATTCAGCGTCCGTGTCGAAGGTGCCGTTGGTGCCGGCAAAGATGTATTTGGTACCGGCAAAAAATGCGGAATCCCAAAGCCGGAACTGGATCTGCTGGACCGTGCCCCCGCCCTCGATATGGTACGGAATCGGGTTGTTGTTGGTGTCGGAATCACGGCCGATGCCGTAGAAATCGACGTTGACCGAAGCATAGGCAAGCCCGCCCAGGTAACGGATATCGCCTTCATCCCAGATTCCCATATGACCGCCGGCCACGGCCCAGGTTCCGTTATCGGCGTAAAGTCCGCCGCCGAATGAAATGCTTGGCGGGGCGGAAGGTGAATTGTCCTTGCCCGCCGCATCCTGCGGATGGAAGTAGGCCAGTCCACCGACGGCCCCGATTCCCACTGCGGGTTCATTGAAGGGAATGATGACCGGCAGGAAACCGCTCTGGGTTTTCCGTGGGCCCAGGATGTCGAACTTGCCGTCCTCGGGGTCCTTGTAGTTGTCCCAGAAGGATGTCTCTTTGTCTGATGAAGAGTCGTCCCCGGCCTGAACGTTCGTAGGAACGAACAGACCGAGGACGAGAATCAGGACAAGGACGCTGCGGGCTCTTGTCATATGTGGAAAACCATCCCGACCGATCCTACTCGACTTCCGCCACCTCGATGGTGACCTGGCGAATCTTCCCGGTGAAGCGGGTCTCCACCGGCCCAATGCCGATATCCTCGGCCACCGGCGTTTGATTGTCGAGACCAACATCCGCGGTTTCATCCGCCGAGAAGATCAGAGGCTGGGTTTTTTCCACGCGGCCCTCAGCAACGGCCTTTCCGTTCACGGAGATCGTAGCAAGGCCTCCCTTGCCGAAGCCACCGCCATCATAGACGAAATCGAGTTCAACCGTGGAGCTTCCCGCCGGAAGAACATCGGTACCCGAAACGGTATAACGCTCGAGTCCGAGAAAGTTGTAGGTGTAGATCGGTTTGCCATCCTTCACATAAAGTGACCAACCGCCGAATCGACCACCCTGGGCCAGGATCACGCCATTTGCTCCACCCTCCGGGATATCGAGCTCGGCCGTGATCGTCACCGACTGGTTCTTCACATTGATGAAGGTGTTCTCCAGCATTCCGCTCATGCCTTCATAAAGCGTGAGGGAAGTACGCCCACCCATAAGGTCCGGGCGTCCCGCGACGGCAGCATTCACACGCTCGACCGTCCGGTCATCAATGGGCAGGACATGATACTTTTCGGCTTCCTTCATGAACAGGGCCTGCATTTCCTCCAACTTTTCGGGCTGTTCGGCAGCCAGATTATTGGTGAGGCTGAAATCAGCGCGGACGTCGTACAGATCCCAGATATCTGATTCCAGCGGCTTCTGTTTTTTGGTCTGCCACGGGGCCCGGTGAAGGGTGCGGGCAAGCCAGCCGTCGTTGTAGATCGCCCGGTTGCCGAACATCTCGAAGTACTGAGTGGTGTGCCTTTCCTTGGCCCTTTCATCGTCAAAGGTGTACAGCATACTGACACCCTCGATGGGGGTCTGCGGCGTTCCGTTGACGATCTTGGGTTCGGGGAGACCTGCGGCTTCCAGAATCGTGGGCGCCACGTCGATGACGTGCGAAAACTGAGTGCGCAGGCCTCCCTTTTCCTTGATGCCGTTCGGCCAATGAATGACCACTCCATTGCGGGTGCCGCCGAAGTCCGAGGCCACCTGTTTGGTCCACGAGAAGGGCGCGTCGAAAGCGACCGCCCAGCCGGCGGCCATGTGCGGGAAGGTATGCGGTCCGCCCCACTCGTCCATCAAAGGAAGGAGATCCTCCACCTTTTCGGTCACCTGATTGAAGTAGGTCATCTCGTTGTACATGCCGACGAATCCGCCCTCGGCGCTGGTGCCGTTGTCGCCGGCAATGTAGATGAACAGGGTGTTGTCCATTTCGCCGATGTCCTCCAACGCCCCGACGAAACGGCCGATCTCGCTGTCGGTCTGCTCCAGGAACCCGGCAAACACCTCGGCCTGGCGGGCGAACAACCGGCGGTGATCGGCCGGCAGCGAGTCCCAATCCTTGATGTCTTCCGGTTTCTCGCCAAGCTTGCAATCCGCGGGAATGACTCCTGCTTCCTTTTGGCGTTCCAGGGTCTCCTGCCGGATCTGATCCCAGCCCTTGTCGAACTGACCCTTGTATTTGTCTGACCACTCTTTGGGAACATGGTGCGGTGCGTGGACGGCACCGGTGGCGTAATAAACGAAGAACGGTTTGTCCGGGGTCATCGACTGCTGGGCTTTCACCCAGTTGATCGCCTGGTCAGTCATATCAACGGTGAAATGATAGTCGGGTGTGTGGGGTGGGTTGACCCTGGTCACGCCGTCATAGACCAGCGGGTACCACTGGTCGGTTTCGCCCCCGATGAAGCCGTAGAATTTGTCGAAACCCTGATGGGTGGGCCAACGGTCGTAGGGGCCCGAGACGCTGGTTTCCCAGGCGGCGGTTTCGTGCCACTTGCCGAACGCGCCGGTGCTGTAACCGTTGAGCCTGAGCATCTCGGCCAAAGGCGCCACGCTGTTCGGAATCTGCCCCGTGTTGCCGGGAAAAGCGGTCGCGGTCTCCATGATCGAGCCGGTGTTGGTGGTGTGATGATTCCGGCCGGTCTTGAGTGCGTTCCTGGTGGGAGAGCAGAGCGCCGTGGTGTGGAAATTGTTGAACCGCAGCCCTCCATCAGCCAGGCTGTCAAGAGTCGGGGTCTGGATGGGACCGCCAAACGTGCTTGGTCCACCGAAGCCGACATCGTCGATCAGAACGATCACGATGTTGGGCGCCTTGGTGGGCGCCTTGACCTCGAACCGGGGCGGCGCTGCGACATTGCGAACGTCCAGCTCGCTGTAGGTAGGCCGTTCCGGCTCCTGGATGGGCAGGACCGTGCGATCGAATTCGTCCTGCGCAAGAACAGCCGATCCGACAGTCAAAACCGTCGCCACCATCATCATGGAAAACAGGAATCTCATCAGGGACCTCCGTATAAAACGTATCTGACAATTTATTCAGATAACCAATGTAATCCTGTCTCCTTTCATCCGCTTGACATATTGGCTCAAATCCTTGATAATTTGGCTCAATATGGCCAAAGAAAAACTATCCGGAATCTGGTTGTTGGAAGCAATTCGACGTGGAGGCGTCGATACGTACAGGCTTTCCCGCGATCACCCGAATGAAATCCGAAACCTGTTGGCGGATCCGGGGGCTTTGCCACCGGACGAGCTGAATTTCATCCTCAACCTCTGTGCGGAATTGAGCGGTGACGACAATTTCGGACTGCACCTGGTTGATCTGGTCGATCCGACCATGTTTGGACCATTGGGATATCTCCTGGCCAATGCTCCCACTTTTGATCGACTCCTGTATTTTACCGAAATGTATTATCACACCCTCTATCGGAGCGCGGTTTTCGAGCTAAATAAAGGCGAGACGGTCTGCTCCCTGGAATTCCGCGTTCAAGGGTCTCCCCAAGTATCCCTGCGCCATCTCAATGAATGGCCTCTCGGTTTCTTCGCCGTTTACTTCGCCAGGCAGATCGGACATGGATGGTTACCCCTGCGTGTTGAATTCACGAACGAAGCCCCCGATGATGTGCGTGAGCTGGAACGGGTTTTTGGTAGCAACATCACCTTCAACGCGCCCCGTACCGCCTTCGAATTCGAGAGAGAAATCCTCGACCGCAAAATCAACACTTCGGATTCGCGTTTTCTTAAAATCCTTACCGACCAGGCGGAGGCGCTTCTGCTGGAAGTCGTCCGTCCCGAATCATTCGAGACCGGTGTGCGTTTGCAGATCCTGGAACTGCTGGAAAGCGGCGGCGCCAACTCCCGGGATATCGCGCGGAACATGGCCATGTCTCGCAGCACACTCAAAAGGGAACTGGCGGCCCGAAGTTTGACCTTTCGGGGACTCCGCAACGAAATCATCAAAGAGGTTGCCTGCAAAGCCCTGCTGGAGACCGATACCGAAGTGGGCGCATTGGCGAGGAAACTCGGATATTCCGAACTCAGTGCTTTCGACCGGGCTTTTAAACGCATAACCGGTATGAACCCGACCATGTTCAAGCGGGCTCAACAGAAATCCGACGTCACATTCCAGGTCAGCGCTCCTGATCCGCCGTTAAAAACTCGACGATGAGCTCAGTAAGGCCGTGCCCCTTTGCAAACCCGGAAAGACTGCTGGCGCATATGGCCAGACAGGTGCAGCCCCGCGTTCCCTGGGGATCCAGGTCCACGGCCATTTGGGCATATGTCCGGGCATCCAGAAACAGGGCTTTGCTTTTCTTTCTGTCGGTTTCCAGGTTGGCGGCGCTGATCAACGCCCGCGAAAGTTTCCAGGCCGCCGGGTAGGATTCCGTATCGCGCGACAGGATCGCGCGGAGTTCATGCTGGAGTCGATGGCGGCGTTTTTGGAAATCAGGAAGATGGAAATTGAGGACGAAACCGAGGCAACAACCAAACATCACAAAAGAGCACATAAAAGGACCCCCCGGGGGGTTCCAACGAGCCGCCCCCCAGTCCAGATCCACGTCCACGAAGACACGGCCACTGGCCGCATGACAGTCCAAACCGATGCCGGCGAACGCGAATTGAGTCGAGCCGACACAGAACGAATGCGCTGCGATGCCGCCGTCTGCGAACACGGTGGCCGAAACACGACGACTATCCCGCCCCGAGTCCGCCGAGACCGGTTGTGGCATGAGAGAGGGAAAGCGGTAGCGTAATTACCGCGCCCACTTCGAGCCCGAACCCCGCCCCTTACCCGCCCGAGCGCGCTGCCGGGCCGCCCGTGCCGAAGCCGCCAGGCAGGCCGCGACGGTGGGCGAGTGCCACTGGTGATCCTCGAAAACTATCAGCGGTGTTTTCAAAAGACGCTCGACGCCCCGCAGATACGATACATCCTCGACGCAGCACAACGACACAGCCACACCCGCTTTGCCGGCCCTCGCCGTACGTCCGATGCGGTGAATGTAATTTTCGGCGTCTTCAGGCAGTTCGTAGTTGATGACGTGGGAAATGCCCTCGACGTCGATGCCGCGGGCCACGATGTCGGTCGCCACCAAAACCTGCACCTTGCCACGGGTGAAGGCTTCTAGGGCGCGCTGCCTCTGGCGTTGGGATTTGTCCGAGTGGATGGCTTCCGCGCGAATACCGGCCTGCTCCAGATGCCTCGCCACTATGGTGGCGGCAACCTTGGTGCCGGTGAACACCAGTGCCCTCTCGGTATCGTCGCCCTTCAACAGTTCGACCAGCAGATCGGCTTTGTCCGCTTTGGCCACGAACATCACCCGCTGTTCGATGTTGTCGGCCACCGCGGCGGGCGGCGCCACCGAAATACTTTGGGCATCGGTCTGCATGGTGGAAGCCAGGCTGCGCACGCCGCCGGTCATGGTGGCCGAAAACAGCAGTGTCTGGCGCGGTTTTGGCACACGGTCGGCGACCCAGCGCACATCGTGCACGAATCCCAGGTCGAGCATGCGGTCGGCCTCGTCCAGGATGAGGAATTCGACGTCGTCGAGGATCATCTCCCCCTGTTTGACCAGGTCGATGAGCCGCCCGGGCGTGGCTACTACAAAGTCGACTCCCCGGCGCAGACGATCGATCTGCGGTCCGGAGGGAACTCCCCCCAACAGCACCGCGGTGCGGGTGCCGACATGGCGTCCGTAGGCGCGGATATTTTCATCGACCTGCAGGGCCAACTCGCGGGTGGGCGCCAGCACCAGGGCCAGTGGAGTGTCACCCTTTTCAGATGGACGCGTGGCGATATCGTCGATGATGGACAGCGTGAACGCGGCCGTCTTGCCGGTCCCGGTCTGGGCACTGGCGATCAGATCAAGGCCGGCATTGACGATGGGAATGGCCGCCTCTTGGATAGGTGTGGGCTCTGTGTAACCGCATTCGGCCAGAGCGCGCAGCACAGGCTGGCTCAGACCGAGATCGGAGAATTTTATCGTGGACATGGGTTCCTGTCTCGTTGATCCGGGATCTACGCAAACTTGGTCTCGGATGGAGCTCAGGAAGGCTGGGAGCCGAGAGGCGTGCAGAAAATCGCGGCAGCTTTTTTTGCGGCGCCAACAACGGGCCGCGCGTGTCTAGACTTTGTTTCTGGGCGGAAAGATATGGCCCAAGCGGAAAATTTGCAATAGATCCGTCATGTGACGCGCCGTCGACTACTCCGCCTGCCCTAATTGTGGTATCATTATTATCGTTGAATAACGACCAACCGCTGTCCTGCAATCGGGGGTTGTGATGATGCGCAGATCATCAGTATTGCCGGGGATATTCGCCATCATTTTACCCATCGGCTTCGTATGCGCCGCCGAGCTGGAGATCCCCCTGACAGTGGTCACGCCCGAGGATCCTTTCACCACCCAGGTGGTTCCTATCGAGATCCCGGTTCCGATCGCCCAGGTGTCGAGGATCGCTCTGCGCCTGCAGGGAACCTACAATGATCAGTTTTTCACCTGCGACGTTCCCTACCACACCGCGACAGCACCAGGTCGAGTGGATATCTCTCTCGGAGACGACATCCTCATCTCACAGGAAGTCCTGATCACCCACTCCTTCCCCACCAACCCCGGCGATCCGCTGCCTTTCGATATTACCCAGGTATTACTGGAGGGAGATGCGACCGACTGGCCCTTCCTGGCCGACGGAAGCGGCCAACTCGGAATCGCCGACAACGCGCGGTTGGTCTACTACGAAGACGCGTATCCCTGCTCCCCGGGCGAAGTCTTCGGCACACTGACCGGCGCCACCCTCATCGTCACCTTTGACACGACCGTTCCGGTCGAGACCCGCTGCTGGGGAAGCATCAAGGGAATCTATCGTTGATCGCTTTTATGATTTTATCGTGATGACCTCATCAACATTGTTGAATATCTTTTCGACCCTTTGCTGCCAGAGTTCACCGAAGCTTTCCTTGTCTTCTGGTGAAGCCACGCCCTGCATGATCTTCTGCATGAGTTCCTGCTGGCTCGGATGACCTTCGACACCACTGGGGTCATAGACCACTTCCACGCTCCGGCCATTGTCGAGCCGCTTGAATTTCGCGCTGGAGGTGATGTCGGCTTCAAACTCCATCAGGCCATGCCGGACAAAGTTGCCGCCGATTCCCTTGAATCCCAACGTGGTTGTGGCTCCCGTGATCTGGGTCACGACATTGGCAATCACCCCGGCCACACCTTCTTCCTCCTCCTCCTTGAAGGACACGAAAATTTCTCCCCGGACAGGAAGTTGATCCTTGTAGAGGGCCTTCAATGCTTCCCTGGTCATCAAATAGGCGCCGGCAACCGTCGGGCAACTGTGTCCGGCACTCTTGACGACGTCCAGATAACCGTACTCCACGTTCCCGCCTTCAAACGTTCCCAGTAAAGCAGACAGGTTGTCCTGAAGTTTTATGGATTCAATCGTGTCGAAAAACAGAGGGTATTTCACTTGATGGTCTCCTTGTAGGTGAAAGAGAGGCGGCAAATGCCACCCCCCATGATCTAATCCTCATCACGAAAAGTAAGAGTGTGTATCGGTAGGTGGATCCCCGGCACACGCCCCCAGTAAATCAAAATCCCCTTCAAGAACCCGGTCCAGCCGTCCCGTTCTCCATCCTCGGCTCCGATCCTTCACCAGCGGGTCCGGCAACTCGCGATAGATCCTCACCATCGGCGGGGCCCCGGCCATGGGTTCACGCATGACCTCCCGCGCCACCCTCAACAGCTCATCATTCCGCTCCGCCACACTGTCCTCGGGCATGGGGGCCACCCGGACCAGGACCTTGTGCTGGATCGAGGCTTTCGACTTGCGGGGATCAGGTTCCTCCCAAACATGCAGCCCTGTTTCCGACGCCAGGATATCATAAGCCGCATACCCCGACACGCCCAGCATCAGGGACCTGCCGCTGCCCGGCTTGTGGGCGACATCTTCCAGCACCCGGACACGCATCTTGCGCCGTTGTCCCCACTGGCGGTACATCCCGCCAAGACGATCGACCCACTCGTCGACGATTTTACTCTCGATCCCCGGCCCCTGCTTGCTCTCAATACGGATAAAAGCTTCCCATGCCGAGCGTGACTCCAGGGAGCGGCAGGCCAATTCCAGCAAGTGGAAACGTCCGGCTGCCTGACCCACCAGCTTGCGGGGATAGTGTTCTTTGGGTCCGGTGCCCGGCAGCGCGATCTTCGGCAACAATCGTCCTGCCGCCTCCACTCCGGATTCGACACGCTCCCGGTATTCCACCTCGCCCAGCACCGCGTATCGTTCAGTGGATGACCAGAATTCCGGTAACGCGGTCATGGACAGGGCCAGACTCTTGGCATCCTTCCAACCCGGCGATTCCAGGTATTGGCACAACTGCCGCCAGTGTCTGGTCAGGTCCTCGAGTTCCGCGGGGGTCCCCTTTGGATTCAGGGCGATGGCTGCGAGGCTGGTCGAAACACCACCCACGGTCGGAGTGCATGGATCGTTCTGGATCTCCTGTTCCGTTTCTTCGCCGTTGTCCTGCTCGGCCTCCGGGTTGATGAACTCGGTGAGCAGACTGTTCTCCCGCGCCTGGATATATAAAAACTGATCACCGGCCGGGAACTCCCCCTTGACGATCGTCTCAGCCAGGGGAGTCAGCAGATAGCGCTCGATGGCTCGTTTCAGCGGGCGAGCTCCCAGGGTCGGGCTGAACCCCTTGTTGAGCAGGAATTCCAGGGCTGAATCCTCCCAGACAACATCCCATTGGCGATTGCGGAGTCCGCGGCGCTTCTGGACATCATGCAGTTCCTTATCCAGGATCTCCCGCATGATTTCCCGGGTAAATGGCCGAAACACTATCACGCGATCCAACCGGTTGAGAAACTCCGGACGGAAGGCCTTTTCCACGGCACGGCCCACGTCGCCGGCGCGAAATCCCTCGCCGTCCTGGTCAAAACCCAGGCCCACGCCGGTGGCTGCCTGCCCACCCAGATTCGAGGTGAGAATGATGATGGAGTGGCGGAAATCAGACGTTCGGCCCATGGGATCGGTCAGGCGACCATCGTCGAAAACCTGCAGGAAAAGGTCCCACACCTTCGGATGAGCCTTCTCGAACTCATCCAGAAGAATGACCGAGAAGGGTTGCTTGCGGATCTTGAGCGTCAGGGATTCGCGGTCGAGATTTTGTCCGTCGCCGACCAGTCGTTCCAGGCTTTCCGGTGTCTGGAATTCGCTCATGTCATGGCGCAACAGCCGATCTTCCGACCCGAAGAGATAGCTGGCCAGAGCCTTGGCGATCTCGGTCTTGCCGGTGCCCGTCGGTCCGGCAAACAGGAACACGCCCTGGGGCCGGGACGGATCGGTCAAGCCCGCCTTGATCAGGGTGATGCGTTCGATGAGGCAATTGACGGCCTCGGGTTGGCCCAGGATCCGCTTGCTGAAAAATGCCCGTAACTGTTCCGGATCCAGCATCTGGCGTTCATCAAGGATCTGGCGGGGCAGACTGGTCATAGCTATCAACGTGGTGATCAGATCGTCACGGGTGATCTGCACCGGATCCCGGGACTCGGCCAGCACCTGCATTCGCGCCTGATCCAGGAACGACATCAGGCAACCCGGCGGTTCACGGTCCCGCAGATACTGGCGCGCCAGCAACCAGGCCTCGTGGATGCTTGTTTCGGTCAGGAGTTTTGGACCGAGGGCCTTCGACCAGGCCGCGGCAAGTTCCAGGGTAGCGGTCTCACCCAACGGCTTGATGCGGTAGACCTCGCACGAGGTCAACAGCCGGGGCTTGTCCTGGGCCAGTTGTTCGAAAGCAGCTGCCGGTAGCTCTCCGACAATGATGATCTCTCCTGATTCGAGTAGTGGCATAATAATATCCAGGATGCTGCTCCTGGAATGATCGTGGGTCCCGGCCCAACTGAGGGACTGGAAATCCGGCACATACCAGAGAACCTGCCGGCCGCCGCTGAGTTGCTTAACGAGTTCCTTGATTCTCTGATCGAGATCCCCGAAATACCTCTGGCCGGCCGTCATGTCGGACCCCGAGGCCTCGAAGACGATCCACCCATTGTCCATGAGTTCGCGCCCCACCTGGCGCGCTACGGCGGTCTTGCCCACACCGTGTTCACCCGTAAGCAGCACCGAGCGGCGAGGGGTTTGTCGGATCGTGCGCAGAACATCCTGAACCTGGGCCGCAAGCTGGGGATGATCGATCACCAGCGGACCGGAGTTCGCGTCGGGATCCCAGATGCGACCGATTGCCTGAAGGACGTCCCGGTCGATAAAAGCGGCCCGCCACTGATCGAGCTCGGCCTGAAGAGGCTCCGCCGCATCTTTCAACGGAGAATCCAGCGCGACGGTCAAGACCCCCCGCAGGCTCTCCCCTTTCTCCACGTCCAGTTTTTCCAGCAGCTCGCCGAAGGTCGACTTTTCCCCGTCCGCCAACCGGTCCGTCAGCACCGGGGTCATGCTATTGATCAGGATGTCGAGCCAGGGTCCCTCATAATCCCGGATCTTGAAGAAAAGTTCACCCGCCAACGACCGATCGAACGGTGTGTGCTGCAGCAGTGCCTTCATTACGAAAAATTTATGCCAGGGCCCTCCTTGATCGAACAGCCGGAGCAGGGGAGCAACCAGTTCCGGATCACTATCGCGCTGACTGACGGCCATGACCCCCATTTGCCACAAGGCCTTTGATGGATCATTACTGAGTTCAAGCAGCTCTTTGCTGGGGAAGGCGGAGTTTCTCAGCAGGTCGACACCCGACTGAAAATCATTCATTTCCGCCAGGTCGTCTGGGGAATCCACGTCGTCGATATAACCGTCTACCACCGCGGCCTGGCCCTTGGCGGCGGTCATCTGGGTTTTCTTTTCGAGCTCGGCCTTCCTGTCGAGATCAGCCTGGGAAACAGGTCGGTTCAGATTCTTCAATAAGGCTTTCAAATATTCAATGATACCCATCGACTGGACTCCATCCGGGCGAAGAGACAATTGGCTCAACACATGGCTGATGCTACCACAACTTCAACCGGGAGTGTATCCTGGGCTCAAACGGATGGTTCGGGCAGTCAATTATTTGACTAGTACCATTCTCTTTGTCTCTGTGAGACCCGCAGCCTCAAGACGGTAGAAGAAAACACCTGATGGTACTTGCTGTCCTGAATCGTTTCGACCGTTCCAAACAACCTCGCTGCGGCCCTGTGGCACTGTCTCATCATTCAGGAGAGTGCGTACCAGGTGGCCTGACAAATCGTATACCCGGAGGCTGGCGATCGTCTCTTGCGGAAGGTTAAATGAAATAGTCGTCTGGGGATTGAAAGGGTTGGGATAGTTCTGCAACAGACGCGGCGCGTGTATTGGAAGTGTTCCATCCTGAACGCTACTCGGTAGTGATGGAAACACTCCTGATTCCGATGTCCAGGTCACGCCCGGAGTAACCTTGAACTGGGTGATCTTCAGACCGTCGGAAAAGTCGAAATACCCATCACCGGTCACGTAGCCGCTGCCCGTATTGTATGACACGGACCAGGTCTGACCGTTGTAGATCCCCACGCGAAACTGCAGGTCGTATTCCTGTGGGTTGTTCAGGGTTGATCCGGGGGAAACCAACTGTACCGTGAGCATGAAATCTTCGTTGACCTGAATCGTGCCCTCCTCATCGACGCCCACTTCAAGTATCCCTGTATCGAAGATCTCGGTGTGCAGAGAGACGCGGCATTGGGCCCTGGATCCAGCACCGATATCCGAACCGATGGTGCCGATCGCCCTACCTCCGATAGAGACTTGCACGCCGTCGGCATAGTATCCAGCGGGAACCGTGTAGGTCAAAACGTCCAGAAACGATATATCCTCCACCCGGCCGGTGCCGACATGGATATGGTTGAGGTTATCCTTCACACCGTGGGCATATGCCTGGGCGCTGACCGTGGCGGTGGACATATCAACATAGAAAACTGCTGACCCGTAATTACCGGCGCCGCCGAACTTGGTGAAATCACCATCCACGTAGATCTGGTTGAGGAGGACGGCATCGTCCATGATGGGAATGCCGTCAGAACCCGTGGCATAGACGTAGTAGTCGTAGGAGACATAGAAAGCAACGGCCGGAGAGGCCAAAACCGTGAGAAGAAACACCATCCCACAGACACAAGAGACGAATCCACCGAATTTCATGACATTTCCCCTTTGCCCAGCAGCCCTCCAGCATTCATCCACGAAATCGATTTGGGCGATGACATTATTATATCATAAAATCGCTATTGCTTTCCAAAATCCTGAACTCGTCCGTTTGACACAACCACCCCTCCGCGCCTAAGTTAGCTACCGAGGTGTCATCATTTTACGATTTGCTATTACAACCCTGCTTATCATCCTGATGTTGGACGCCGCCTCCGCCAACGCCTCGGTGCACGACATCCACCTCCACACCGACAGCACGCCCGATTATGTATCCATCGAGGACTTTGTGGCCACCGCCACCAGCGTCTGGGACGATCCGGAAGACGAAGCCATCGCCCTGTGGCGTTGGATGGTGCGCAGCCACCTGCAGACCAGCACCACCCGCGAGGACGGCGCCCCGATCTGGGACCCCATCCGATTCTACGGCAGCTACGCCAACACCAACTGCGGATACAAGGCGGCCTTCCTCACCGCCTTCGTCGAAACCAAAGGTGGCAACTGGCGGCACCGCTACGTCGAGTTGAGTGACCACACCGTTGCCGAAGTATCCTGGGATGCCGGCGCCACCTGGCATATGTTCGACGCGTCCATGGTGGTCTATGCCCGCCGGCATGACGGCGCCATCGCCTCCTGTGCCGACATCGCCACGGCCACCAGTTGCGATCTGTCGGACTTCTGGGGTGATCCGGCTGCCGAGCCCGGACATCTCTATCTCTATCACGCCGCCGCCGAGTGCATGACCAACCCGCCGGACCCCGACCACCCCTTTGACCTGGGATATCCCAGCGGCTACCGGAAAGGCGCCGACAACCCGGTGCCGTTCTCGCGTACCCTGCGCAACGGCGCCGACTCCTACCTCTCGGGTTTCGACGTGCAGGAGGCCTTCACCCACATACGGCGCGGCTGGCGCAACCGCCTGCACCTGCACCCCGGTCACAGTTACACCCGTTACTGGTTACCCCTGGGGGCGGGCCCCGAGTACGCGCGGCTCACTACCAAGGGAAACGACCCCAACGATTCCTACTATCCGGCCAACATCCGCAGCAATGGCCGCTGGGAAATCGCCCCTGACTTCACGGCTGCCGACGTTCGGGGCGGCTGGCACCAACTCACCGGGTTGGTGCATCGCGATCAGGATGGCGGCGCGGGGCCGATCCTGCGCCCCGGACCCGATGTGAACCAGGCCGATGCAGTGGTCAAGATCGATGCCGCCAACGTGATCACCTCGGCCGGGGTCTATCTGGCCGGACAGCGGGGCAGTGGCGACCAGGTGACCCTTGAGTTTTCCCGAGATGCCGGCTGCACCTGGACCCAGGTGGCGGCGCCGGCGGCCGGCTCCTTCGCGACCTGGTATAATCTGCCGGCGAACCTGGTGGGCGGCGCCTTCGAGGTCCTGTTACGAGTGCGCCTCGTGCCCGATGCCACCCGTCAGGATTGCGGCCTGAACGACTTGCGCGTCGAAGCCACCACCCAACTCAACCGCATGACGCTGCCGCGCCTGCAGCGTGGCGCCAACCGGGTGCGCTTTGCCGCCGGCCCACCGCGGGAAACACTGACCTTGAGGCCCACCCTGCACGCCGGATCTCAGTACCATTGGACAGTTTCGGCCGCCGACTTTACCGGCCTCACCTCGCAGATTGAGCCCGGGGGCTACTCGTCGGCCATCGTGGTGCCCACCCTGGCCAACGCGCCCGGCAGCGTGACCTGGCGCGTCGACACCCCCAGTGATCTGCTCAGCGCCACCTTCGGTGGCAGCTTCCTGACTCGTTACGGTGGCTCAGGCGACCAGGTGCGATTGCGTTATTCGTGGGACGGTCAGAACTTCACGACGGCGGCAGTATTCGACGCCGGCACCGCGCCCACCTGGAATGCCATCCTGTATGCCACGCCCGATCTTGTGCCCCCCGACGCGCGCGCCATCTGGCTGCAGTACGATGTGCACAGTTCGGTGAGCGCGTCTTCCCAGAGCACGGGTATCCAGGATGCCCTCCTGCAGGTGCACCACGCCGCCCACGACCCGACGTTTGTGCCGGTGGAAGTGACCTGGTGTTGGATCGAACACCGAACCGAGGGCGGCCTCATGCGGCGGCATACCCGCGTGGTCACCACGGCCGACGAGGTTTGGGACCTCAACGTTTCCGGCTATCGCGACCCCACCATGCAATGGGTACGGGTGCAACTGGCCGACCCGGGCGCTTCCGAGGGCTATGACGACGGGATCGACGTGGGCCCCGGCGCCGGCTTCGACCTGGTGAAGATCTCAGCCGATTGGATCGACGATCTGGCTTTCGGCCGATCCTACACCGTGTCTCGACCTGCCTCGTCTGTCAATCCGGATACCGATGGCCTGGAGCTCACCGATGGCGTGATCATCCCACCCACTACGTACCAGACGTCCACCTACGTGCAGGGCCAGGTGGCGTACTGGGAAGGGGACGATCCCCTGACGGTGACCGTCGACCTCGGCAGCGAACAACCCGTGCACGCCCTGCGCGTCACATCCCACCAACCCAGCGCCCAGTTCGGCCATGCCGGCACCATCGCGGCTTTCGGTCTGGACGACGACGGCGCCGCCACAAGTCTGGGAGTCATCCAGCACGATGATATCTGGAGCCCGTCGGGCGACCATCTCGACTGGGGCTACTGGCGTTCGGGCGACTTCGCCGACCTGCCCGCGGGCGGTCGCCTTGCCCACGGTTACTGGTTGGTGCTTGAAACGCCGACCACCGCGCGTCAGGTGCGGCTGGAAATTCTGCCCCTGGCCGGCCACGGCGTGGGCATCAGCGAAGTGCAGGTATTTTCAGCGGTGAGCGTGTCCGATTGGCCCGACCGGGAGGTGGACCTGGGCGCGGTGTCGGCAGTGGTGTTCGATGACGCGCCGGCATCCAGACAACGGCAACACCTGTCCGTGACACCCAACCCGGCCAACCCCGGCACATTCATCGGTTACGAACTGCCTCGCGCCTCCCGGGTGGTCATGCGCATGATCGACGTGCGAGGTCGCCTGGTGCGCAACCTGGTTGACGGGTGGCGGCCCGCCGGAGCGCATCGAGCATTCTGGGATGGACGCGATAACGCGGGGCGCGCGGTGGCCTCGGGGGTTTACCTGGCGGTGGGCGAGTGGACGGGTGGTCGAACTATTGGACGCGTCACGCTGGTGCGATGAGATTCACCGACGATATCAGGCCCGCCCCTCCAACTGGAGAAGCGGGCCTGATCGATCAACAACAGGGTTCAGCCATCAACGACTAAATATCCAACATCCCTGTGTAGCTGTCGGTGTTCTTGGCCGAGGTTCGCAATTTATTCGAACGGCCCCACAATTTCATCTCGGACTTGGCGTAACCACTGATGTCTTCACCAAAGACCATGCTCAAATCCTCGGCTGCCTTCAGCCAGAAATGGGTCCAGGCTCCGTTGGTGAATTCCGGCGCGTCGTAGGAATAGGTATTGTCCGATGCAGTGGCCATCAGAGTGCCACTCTCAACATCCCCATGGAAACCGCCAATGACACATGCATCAAGAGTAACCATCTTCTTGGTGCAAGCAATAGCGTTGAATTTCTCCATCACGTACCCATGGGTCAGGTAATACATGTCCCGACTGATGAGACACGATCCATAGTTCAAGTACTTGGTCCCATGACCGGAATAGGAAAAGAAGACCTCGTCGCCGGCCGACGCCGAGGCAACCAGCCAGTCAAGTCCGGCCGCGATGGCGTCAGCGGTAGCCGCATGGTCGGTGTCCACGCGACAGGTGAAACCCTGGCTCTGCAGGTAGGCCTTCATGTCCCGGGCATCGTCATCGCAGTAGTTGAGATCGTTGACCGTTCCATCGTAGTCGGAGATGCCCACGATGTAGGCGTATTTATGGGCGGGATTGGGATTGGGATCCTCGTCTCCACCCGGATCAGGACGGATGGGCTTCTTTTTCTCTTCCATGTATTGTACCGAAGGCTCCAAAATTGACGTCTGGATAAGATTCTGGGGCCGTGTATCGACAAATTCCGGTCTCTGAACCAAATTGATCTGCTCCTGCCCTGAAGCCGGATCCGTGGGCTTTTCACTGCAGCCAAAAAGAAAAGTCAGGGCGAGACTGGCCACAACAACCAAAAGAAGTTTTTTCATCGTTTCCTCCAATAACAGGGTGGATTGGCGAGAGGCAAAATTAGTTACGTTTTGCCACGACTTGATCAGTATAGCAAATAATGATCTCTTGAGAAGCGAATGTCGCTCTTCGTTTTCAACTCGGACTCTCTGGTGGAACGTCGAACGATCGCTGTTTTTTTTGCAGGAGGGTATTTCATCACATTCATCAATTGGGGTATGGTACGATTGATTTGTAAAAGTCTTCTTCAAAATACTCCGGCCCGCATCGGAGCCACAAATGCGAATCCTCCTGGTAATGTTTCTGGCGGTGCCCGCTCTGGTTATGGCCGTCTCGCCCGTCGCGCTGGTTGGAATCCCCCTCGATCAACCCGGTAACCAGGCTCGCTTCAATGAAATTATAGGTGAGTTGGATGTGCTTACGATCAAACCGGGCTCCTTTGCCCGGGTGGCGGCCAGTGCTTTCGACCTGGAAGTCATGAGTGAAGCCGGCCTCACGTTTAATATCCTGAACCAGGACATGGAATCCACCTTCAGTTTCCCCGACAAAAGCCTTCATTACGGGGCTTATCATACCTGGAGCGAGAACATCGCATTCATCGACAGCCTGCGCCTGCTCTATCCCGATGTCATCAGTGCCAAGTGGTCCATCGGCCAAAGTCTCGAAGGCCGGGAAATCTGGGCCTTCCGAATTTCCGACAATCCGGATATAGACGAGAACGAGCCTGAGATCCTCATCGACGGCGCTCACCACGCCCGCGAGATCATGTCCTCGGAATTTCCAATCATGTTCGCCGAGTATTTGGCGCGTGGTTACGGTTCGGACACTGAAATCTCGTGGCTTCTCAACAACCGGGAATTGTACATCGTACCGATCGTAAATCCGGACGGATTCATCTATAACGAGATGACCAATCCCGACGGTGGCGGAATGTGGCGAAAGAACCGCCGCGACAATGGCGATGGCACATTCGGAGTCGATCTGAACCGCAACTATACATACCAGTGGGGCTATGACGATAACGGCAGCTCCCCCACCACCAGCGCTTTGACATATCGAGGTCCCTCGGCCGGCAGTGAACCGGAGACCCAAGTCATGATGGACTTTATCAATAGCCGCAATTTTCGCACCCATGACTCGGTGCACACCTTCAGTAACGTGGTCATCTACCCTTGGAGCTACGTCGATGCCCCGGCCCCGGACAATGCGGTGCTGGCTTCCATGTCCAACGAAATGACCAGATACAACGGCTATCTTCCAGGCCAAGGTAGTCAGATCCTGTACTTCACAAATGGTGGCGCCAGGGATTGGGCCTACGGCGCAACAAACGAACACGCCAAGGTTTTCAGCTTCACTACCGAGATAGGAGGTTATGGCGATGGTTTTTGGCCCTCGGAAGCTCGCCGTGACGAACTTTTCCAGGAGAACATCTGGCCCCACATCTATCTGATGCGGGCGGCAGGCGCCTTTGTGGCAGTGCACTCACCCGTGGTAACGCCCGACCCGGCCAAAACCATCGACCCCGGACAGTCCGGGATGTTGACTTTCATGGTACAGAATCAAGCTGCCTCCACTACCAGCGCTCCCCTCACTATAACCTTGAGCTCGGATGACCCCTGGTTATATCTGGGCCAATACGAACGCTCGATCGCCGCTTTGTCGCCGCAGGGTTTCGATGACCTGACTGGCAACCCGATTCCTTTCAATGTGCATCCGGACTGTCCCTCCGGACACTTGACCGATGTGCTCATCACGGTGCCCATGCCGGAAGGAACCAGAACTTTCACCCTGACTTTCCTGATTGGTGTCGGACAAAGCCTGCTGGTGGACAACATGGAAGGGGACACAAGCAATTGGGTATTCGATGATACCTGGGGTCAAACGACCAGCCAAAGTCATGGTTTTGGAGGTACGTCATTGACCGATTCGCCCGATGGCAGTTACAGCAACGAACAGTCCTCTGCCGCAACCCTGGTTGGCAGCTTTTACGCCACCGCCATTTCTTTCTGGCACCTCCACGTCATTGAACACGGTTACGACTTTGGCTACTTGCAGGTACGCCCCCTCGGTGGCGACTGGACCAACGTCGGATCGTATTCCGGTTTCCTGGGTGGCTGGACCCAGGTAACCGTTACCCTGGACCAATACCTGGGACAAAAGCTGGAAATCCGATTTCTTCTGGAAACGGACATAGGTGTGGTCAATGACGGCTGGTATATAGACGATGTGGAAATATTCGGTCAATCCAACAGTAATCTCGCCCCTGATATTCCCCTGCCACTTTCCTCTGCCGGCGTTGACTCATCGCAGATACTTCGCGTGGCGGCGGGCCCGGATCCAGAGGGCAGTCAGGTCGTCTGCGGCTTTCGCCTCTACCACCGGATTGCGGGCCTCTGGAAATTGATGGCCGAAAGTGATGATATTCCCACGGTGGCCGAAGAGGCCTCCTGGACCACACCATCCCTTCCGGACGGAGAATACAAATGGCGGGCCTGGGCCGGGGACGGCGAAGTGCGAAGCGACCTTTCTGCTGACCTGGTCTTCCTCATCGACCACGTTTCAGCCGTAGACCAAATAGCCCTGGATGGTCCGACCTTCCGCATCCTGAGCGTGAAAGACGGGCGGGTTCGCCTGCAACTGAGCCTCGATAACGGTACCGACGTTGAGGTCGCCATCTACGATGTACGCGGAGCCCGTATCCAGAGTCTGCACCGCGGCTGGTTGGACGGAGGTCTGCGTGTATTGATTTGGGATGGTTGCGATCGCGCCGGCCGCAACGCAGCCAGTGGCGTATACCTGGCCCAGGCACGGGTAGGCAAGCGGGTCCTTACCAACAGGTTGGTGCTTGTTCGTTGATGACCTCAGCAGTAAACGGTTTCAAAGAATTTCAATGGAGCTAGTGTGTCCCGATAGGACCACCAAGCGGTTGAACTTCCACAATACGACAACTGACTCGGTCGATCAATTGGACGGAACACCGCACCATTCGCGCAACATCCCATGGTGATCGGTTGTGGCTTTGAAATTGTGTCCGACAGGATCGACGGCCTTTGCGCTGGTCCGAGTTCGTTCGGGGTGCTTCAGAGACCAAGGAGTGAATCTTGGCAATCGACTTCCAGGTACTTGGTAAACCCGGCAGGGACAATGCCCTGTGGTTGCGCATCGATTCCGGGAATTCCGTTTCACGATTGCTGTTCGATTGTGGAGACGGCTGTCTTTCAGACCTGTCCCTCTCCGACATTCAGGCGACGGATCACTTGTTCTTTTCCCATCTGCACATGGATCACGTCGGAGGTTTCGATTCGTTTTTCCGCTGCACCTTCAACCGAGACACGAAACCGAACATGGTCTGGGGGCCTGCCGAAACCTCAACCATACTTCACCATAGATTTCGTGGATTCTTGTGGAACCTGCACGAGGGACAGCCGGGCACCTGGCTGGTCAATGATGTCCATGCCGATCGCGTCGACCGCTATCGATTCGAGTTGTCCGACGCTTTTCAGACCAGGCATCTGGACAAAACCACCAAGCCATCCAACGCGATTCTCGAAGAGAAGGATTTCTCGGTTCAGGCTATCCAACTGGAGCACAGGGGTCCTTGCCTCGGATATCTCGTCAGGGAAAACCCCAGGCTGAACATCCTGACTGACAGACTTTCAGGAATGGGTCTTCTTCCCGGACCCTGGCTTCAGGACCTCAAGTCCGATTCAAAAGTATCCGAGATTGAAATCGAGGGAAAGACATGGAACCGCCACGAATTACGAAAGAAACTGTTGGTTGAAACCCCTGGGGAATCCATTGCCTATCTGACGGATTTTCTTCTGGATGAACCTGCGTTCGTTTTGCTGACGTCGTTGTTGAGTGGCTGTGATACAGTTCTTTGCGAGGCACAATATCGCCATTCCGATCTTGAACTAGCCCTGCGCAACTACCATACGACTACGAAGTTGGTTTCCCAACTCGCCGTGAGGGCAAAAATCGGGAGACTCGTTTTGTTTCACTTGTCCGACCGTTACACCGTGGCTGACCGGGCAGAAATGTTGAATGAATGTCGCGCCATTTTTCCCAACACGACATTTCCGGACAACTGGGCCATCTAACGTGATTAGAGCATCAGGGGATCAGGTCTCAGACTGATTCTCAATAGGGTAAAATGAACCCGGATTTGGCAGTTTGTTGGATTCTAGCGACAAGCATGAATTGAAACGGTACCTACAATGGATGTAGAATGGAATCAACTTTCTGAAAGAGGAAGAATTGGCGTTTGAATTTACTATTCTCGTTCAAAAACTCACTTTGGCTCGATAAGCCAAGCAAGAACCATTGCTGTCCAAAATCGACCGGCCAAGAGGATTCAATCATGCTCCAGAAAATCCACGACCACATGGTGAATGAATTACAGAAGAATGCCCGAACCAACGCGATCTTCCTGGTTGCCGTGGCACTGGTTCTGGCTTTGTGCGGTTCGGCCCTGGCTCAAAGTGATTTCACGGCGTCCCTGCTGGGTACCGGGCACGAGGAACGCGAGGACGGCGTCGAAGGCTGTCTTAGCGAGTCCGGCTTCATCGCCGGGGTGTACAATGCCGTTACCCAGCTCCAGACCGGCGGCAACGGGTACGGGTGCGACTCCGAGTGGGGCGCCTTCACCGAGTTCGATTTCACCGGCATCGGCACCAGCAGCGTCATCCTTTCCGTTTCTTTGTATTTACGTTATACCGGCTACGGCGACGATGCCATGGGACTACCCTATATCGGTGTCTACGGGTACGAATACGCTGGTGGTCCGGTTGTCCTACCCCGCACTGAACTCGATGATCATACTGCGCTGGCCGTCTTCGCGCCGACGAGCACCACCAACGTCGACATCGCCGTCGACGTGACTGATTTCATCACGGACCTGGTGCTGGAAGGGACTTTCCAGACGGGCTTTTTCGTCTGCGGTGTGTTCTCGGAAGTTGGCTACAACGACATGGTCTATTTCGGGGGTTCGAACCATACGCATCCGCCGCGTCTGGTCATCACGACGGCCAACCCCGTGTGGAACGACCGAAGCAGCTGGGGAGGATTAAAGAGTCTTTTCCGGTAAACCAATTGGGCCTGGCGACCGGCGCTGTTACCCAGATTTCGTTGCCCCCGGAAATTCTTCCGTTTGCCAACATAGGCACGGACAATGTGGATCGCGCTCTTCCCTTTGATGAACCCGATCGTTTGCGATACCGAAATACGGGAAGCATCTCCAAGCCCGATTCCGAGGAAAATTCATTAGAAAATACAAGGAGAGGTCTTGACGTAAACGGTCACCGGAAGTTAGAAATAGTCACCCCCACGCTGGCCACCGAAAGGGGGACAGAATTTGCCGGAGGTCACCAGATGATTCCCATTTTTCGAACCTTTTCCAAGATGTTTGAGGCTGGATTATGCAAAGAAACTCATTCTTCCTGATTTTCTTCGTCCTTATGCTTTCCGCTTGCTCCGATCAGCCGGAGCGAATTGAATTCCAATTCAAGACCATGGGCACCATCGCCCGGTGCGACTTGGAACTACCCCCGGAACTTTCCCCAGCTGAGGCCCGGAGCATGGCCGTTGCCATCTGCGATTCCGTGACTGCCGTATTCAACACCTGGCAAGAGAACAGTGAGCTAAGCAGGCTGAACAACGCCCCGACAGGAACGGCCATCCCCGTATCACCCTGGCTGCGAGAATGTTTGGCGGCGGCCGAACGTCTACACATACTGAGCGACGGAGCCTTCGATCCCACAGCAGAACCCCTGATGCGCCTATGGGGGTTCTACCGCCAAAAAGGATGCCTACCGTCCCAGGCTGAACTGGACTCTGCCCGGGCCCTGTTGGGGAAGTGGGATCTCACTGGTTCCGGGGAAGTCACAAAAACAACCGCAGGCACCAGATTCGATCTGGGCGGCATTGCCAAAGGTCTTGCGGTGGATAAAATTGCACGGCGCCTTCAAAAGGCTGGAGTGGACAACGGTCTTATCGATCTGGGGGGCAACTTGTTCTGCCTGGGCGGAGCGTCTGGTCGCCATGATTGGCGGGTAGGACTGCGCGACCCCCTGAACCGGGACCGGTACTTCGCCTCCGTTGCCATCACCGGCTTGGGGATATCCACCAGCGGATCATACGAGCGCTTCGTCACCATCGACGGCCATCGCTATGGTCACATCATGAACCCGGCCACCGGCCGACCGGCCGAAGGGGTATTGAGCGCAACCGTGTTTGCCCCAACGGCCCTTCTGGCTGACGGTCTGTCGACGGCCATGTTCGTCCTCGGACAGGACCGAAGCCGGGAACTGCTTGGGGATTTGGAAGAGCACGTGGAGGCCATCCTGGTAATTCCTGGCCGAGACATGGGTCAGGCCCGGGTTCTGGTCACGCCGGGCCTGGCAAACAGGGTCACTCTTGCACCCGAGTATGAGGAATTATACCAACTGGTCACCTGGTTCCAGCCCGACCAGGCGTCAGCATTTATCCCGCTATCGACTCCGCATCCTCGGCGCGTTCAGCCTCCAGCTCCTGGTCATAGCAGTAGGTACCACAGTTCAAGCAACGCCGTGCCTCGTAACGGGCGTCCTCCTCGTCGATGGTTCCTTCGACTTCCTTGAACGTACCCAGGCGATCTTCCAGCGATACGACCGGTTCATGAACCTTGGGCCGGGGCAGCACCCCCACGAGGGAGTCGAAAATCGACTCGGGCACCAGACCCGTTTGCCGCTGCTCAATGGGCGGAATTTCGCCCTCGGTCATGTAATAGTGAATGGAACGAGCCACAAATCTGCCGGCGCTGATGGCCTCGACCATCAGCCCGGGGCCGGTGAAACAATCACCGCCGGTAAAGATGTACGGCACGTCGGTCTGCAGAGTTTCTTCCTTGGCATCGATGGTGTTCCAACGAGTGGTCGGAAGGGTTGGCATACCGTCTTTTTCCAAAAAGTCCAAATCGGGCATCTGGCCCACCGCTTCGACCAGAAGTTCACAGGGTATGACTTCCTCCGTCCCCTTGACCGGGAACGGCCGACGTCGACCGTCGGAGTCGGGCTCGCCCAGTTTCATACCCAGCACTTCCAGACCTGCGAGATTGTCACCCTCGGTGATGAACCGGTTCGGTGCGCAAAGGAAGCGGAACTGAATTCCCTCTTCCTCGGCAGCCACAATCTCAACAGGGTTGGCAGGCATCTCGTCGCGGGAACGACGATAAACAATGGTCACGGATTCGGCACCGGCCCGCAGCGAGGTGCGCGCCGCGTCGATTGCCGTGTTGCCGCCACCGATGACAATGGCGTGCCCCTTGACCCTGGTCAATGGATCCTCCTGAAACAGCTCCAGGAATTTGATCCCGCTGATTACACCATCGGGTTTGATTTCAGCCAGGCCCAGTTCACGATCGCGCCAGGCGCCCACAGCCAGGAATATGGCGTCGGCACCTTCCGCCCTCAGAAAATCCAGGGTGAAGTCACGACCAAGGCTGACACCCGTTCTGACCTTGACACCCAGGTCCAGGATACCCTGGATATCCCAATCCAGAATGGCCTTGGGTAGACGGTACTCGGGAATACCGTAGCGAAGCATGCCGCCCAGATCCGGCATCTGCTCGAAGAGAGTCACCGAATGACCGAGGCGCCGCAGGTAGTAGGCCGCACTCAAACCAGCTGGACCGCCACCGACAACTGTAACCTTTTTGCCGGTCTCCGGTGCTACCGGGACATGCAGCCGTTTGCCGGAATTCATCTCATAGTCCGCGGCAAAACGTTTCAGATAGTTGATGGCGACCGGTTCGTCCTCGATCTGTCGGCGACAAGCCAGGGAGCAGGGCTCCGGACATACGCGTCCGGTGCTCAAGGGCAGTGGATTGTTTTCCTTGACCGTCAAAAGGGCCAACTCGAACTCGCCGTTCTTGATGTGTTCGATATACTTGGGCACATTGACCTGGGCCGGACATTTCTGCCGGCAGGGGGCCAGACATTCCGAATACCGGTTCCAGTGCAAAATCTTGGTCGTTTCGGAGATGATACTGATAATACCCTTGGGGCACGCACGGACGCAGGCGCCACAACCCACGCAACGGGCAGGATCAAATATGGGCAGTCCCGCATCACCCATGGTGATGGCACCAAATTGGCAAGCCCGCACACAGGTGCCCAGACCCAGACAGCCATGATCGCACATCAGCGGCCCATGATAGAAGAGCATGGCCGCGCGACAGTCGTCGAAACCGCCGTACTCGTATTTTCGCGTGGCGCGCGCCCCACCCTGGCAATCAGGGCAGGCCACCTGGGGCTCGTTATCCTGCATTTCCATGCCCATAAAAGCGGCAATATCGCGGGCTACTTCGGTCTGGCCCACGACGCAGGCATTTACCTCGGCCTTGCCTTCGACAATGGCCGCGGCACACGCGGAACAGCCGGCCATGCCACAGCCGCCACAGTTGGCCCCGGGCAACAAGTCGAGTATGCCTTTGATGCGCGGATCTTCCTCGACGTAGAACACGCGGGCAGCCACGCCCAGTCCTACTGCTGCTATTACAGCTATGCCACCCAGAATCATCGCAGGTATCAACATGCCTAGAACTCCCGAATCAGTTGGTCATGCCCGCAAAGCCCATGAAGGCCAGCGACATGACGCCTGCAGTTACCAACGCAATGGCCGTTCCGCGCATGGCGACCGGAACCGATGAGATAAAAAGACGCTCCCGCACACTGGCGAAGAGAAGAATTGCCAAAGCAAATCCCGCCGCACTGGACGCCGAGAAGACAATCATTTCCACAAAATCAAAACCGTGTTTGATGTTCAAAAGGGCTATACCCATGACCGCGCAGTTGGTTGTGATCAACGGCAGGAAGATTCCCAGCGAGTCGTACAGACCCTTGCTCTGCTTCTTGATGAAGATCTCCACGAACTGTACCAAGGCAGCGATGACCAGGATGAAAACCAGGGTTTTGAGGTACTCCAGTCCCTGTGGTTCAAGTAGGTAGTGATATACGATCCAGGTAAAAATCGAAGCCAATGTGGACACGAAAATGACGGCCACACCCATACCGATAGCGGGACCCAGCTTCTTGGACACGCCGCAGAAAGGACAGTTGCCAAGGTACTGCGCCAGCAGGATGTTATTGACGAAAATCGAGCCGATAACCAACAGAAACAGATCCATGGTATTCACCCCCTAGGTCTGGATAAAGAATTCGCCGCGACGACGACTCCACGCGTTCATCAGACCCAGCAGCAAACCCAGACACAGGAAGGCGCCGGGAGCCTGGACCATGAAACCGAAAGGTTCGAAACTGTCAGGGAAAACCGCCATACCGAACCAGGTGCCGACACCCAGGATCTCGCGGATCGACCCGACCAGGGTCAACGATATCGAAAAACCCAACCCCACACTCAGACCGTCGGCCATGGACAGATGCACCGGATTGCGCGAAGCAAAGGCCTCGGCCCTGCCCAGAATGATGCAATTGACAACGATCAGCGGGATGTAGATTCCCAACTGTTGCGAGAGAGGGAAAAAGAAGGCCTTCATCGCCAGTTCGACGATCACCACCAGGGTGGCGATCACCACGATATAGCTGGCGATACGCACCTTGTCGGGAATAACTTTCCGCAAAAGCGAGATGAACATGTTCGAGAAGATCAGCACAAAGGTCACGGCAATCCCCATACCAAGGCCGTTCTCGGCTGTGGCCGTCACGGCCAGCGTCGGACAAAGACCCAGAACCATCCGAAACGGCGGCAGATCACGCCAGAGACCGTGGGTCAGCGTTTGGCGAAAATTCATCAGCCTTCACCTCCGGAAACTGCGCCGCCTGAAGACCGCTCCTCAATGAGCAAGAGGATCTCCTGACGGTGATCCCGCAACATTTCCACCACTTGGTTGGTACCGTCGACCATTGCCCGGGACGAGAATGTGGCACCGGTAATGGCGTCTATTCCACCACCGTCACTGGTCAGAGATACCGGTTGGTCGAGGGTCAAACCTGTCCATTGCTGTCGGAAGCTTGCCAACTCGACCTTGGCTCCCACGCCCGGTGTTTCGCTGTGACTGACGATTTCCACGCCCAACACACGGTCGTCGCGCGGATCCAGACCGATCATGATCACGATGTCGCCACTGTAGCCGCCGTGACCGGCCGCTTCGACGGCCAGGCCCGTTACTTCCCCGGCTTCGCGCAGATAAAACACCGGGTAGGTCTGGTCCCCCACCGGAACAGTCAACTTCTCGGTAAGCAGTCCCTCGGCCGGTTGCTTGAACAACCGCTCCAGGGCAGGTCCGCGCACATAGAAATCCTCTTGCATTTCGATGCGGCCGGCCAAACTCGTGCGCACGTAGGCCAGGGCCGCCGCACTCAGGGAGCAGATGACTCCCAACACAAGAACCAGGTGAGCAATCTCACGCAACGTCCTGCACCTCCCGACCCACTACCGATGGTGTTATGCGGTCCAACAACGGACTGCAGAAATTGGTCAACAGGACGGCGAAGATCGCGCCGTCGACATGAACCGAAAACGTGCGGATAAGCACCAGCAGGGTTCCCATGAGCAGCCCGTATAGAAACATGGGCCAGGGATTGACGGGCGAGGTCGTATGCTCCGGCGCAAGAAAGAAAATCATCAGTACAGTGCTGCCCGCCAACAAATGAAACACCGGGCCCACGGAACGATCGGCCGCAACCAGACCCAGCAAAGCCGCACATGCCACGACTCCCAGAATTCCCCCTGCCGGGATCTGCCAGGGAATTTCGCGAACCAGCATCAGGAACAGGCCGCCCAGCAGGAGCCACAACACCAAGGCATTGCCCACACCGCCGACCTGCCTGCCGAGAAAGAGATCGACAAGGTTGAAATCGACTTGGGCGCTCGCTCCCAGGGTCTTGACCAGCCGCATCGGTTCAACCATGGTCACCGACCAGGCTTGGCCCACCAGGGACTCGGTATAGTCCAGACGCGAAGGCCATGAAACAGCCAGGACGGCATAACCCAGGGCCACCGGATGCACAGGATAGGCACCCCAGCCGCCATAGAGTTTTTTCCCGATGATCACCGTCAGGACCGAGCCGATGACTACCAGCCACCACGATGCCCCGACCGGCAACAGAAAGGCCAGTAACACTCCAAATGTTACACAGCTGTAATTGGACGCGAAATCACGGTTGGGCACCAACGCGTTCCAAACCATTTCAGCTACAACCGAAGCTACAACCGCGAGGGCGACCACGCGTAAACCGGCAAAACCGAAGTAGAACATACCGGCGGCTATGGCCGGCAACAGGGCCAGAAGCCAGGTCAGCTGGATTCCGGGAAGAGAGCTGCCGTCACGCCAATGGGAACTGGCTGCAATATTGAATTTTGACTGCGGAGCATCTGGATTCATTTCCTCAACCCCTAAAATTTACGGCCATCTTCACCATTTGAAGCAAAGGCCGGTGGGCTGGACACACGAAGGCACAAAGACCGCATTCGATGCAGGCCGTGGGATGATAGAGTTGAGCTTCGTCAAATTGGTCGAATTCGACGCAACGCCCGATCAGATGTACTTGCAGATTCACTGGACAAGCCCGGGTACAGCGGCCGCAATTTACGCAGATGAGATTCGTGTCGGCGACGATATCCTTTGCCTTAAGCACATGGACACCCGCCTGGAACTTGCTCAGTGGTGTTTCCAGCGTGAATTGGGCCGTACCGGTCATGGGACCACCCATGATCACGCGGTCTCCATCCTCGACAACCAGATTCTGACTGGCCAGCAAATCGCCGATGGACGTGCCCACGACTGTACGCACGGTAACGGGCTGGAAATCACGGCTGGAAGAAAGGGTGACCGTCTTGCGAATGCAGGGACGACCTTCAAGGGCATCATACATATCCAGCAGTTGTTCCACCGATATGACCGCCACACCACCCGACCGATAGGATGCATTGTTGGGCACCTTGATGCCCGTCAAACGCCCCACGTACTGTCGCTCTATCCGACCGCGAAAATCGTTCGACAGCGGAACAACTTCCGCCAGATCGGAAAAGCTCTCACTGGCCCACTCCGCTTCGGCCTTGGACACAGCCAACAGGATCCGTGCCTGGGGAATGATCTCGGCCAAACGTCGCAACGCCTCCTGCACCTCCTCCGTTCGCGTCCGCAGCAGCAGCCGGAAACTACAGATCGTGGGTTCCTGATTCACGCCCTTGATCACGATCTGGATTATCTCCGGGTAGTCCTCGATATCTACCTCACTGTCGTTATGGCCAGGGGTGGTCCATGGCGAGACAACCCCCGCGGCCCTCAACAGGTCCACACGTGTGGCCGACTGTGGGTCGATATCACACTGCCGCAACAGTTCGTCGCCGACCAACGGCGGCGTATCGTTTTTTTCGATGACAACCGCCGGCACGTGAAAACTGCGGGCCGCCCACATGGTCTTCAACTCAACAACTTTTCCACTGATTGAAGCGTGGATGAAATTGCCGTGTTCCGACCGGCCGATCACCTGGTTGCACGCCACCTCGTCGCCCGCCTGCACCAGGGGCCGAAAGAGAATCTGCCCGGGATACTCCAGGGGGATAAGTACCTGATCGGGCGCCGGCAAATCCACGATTTCCAGGGCGCAGCCCACAGGGACAGGCACACGTGAACCTGGCGGCTTGAGGACATCCAAAATACTCATGGGGCTTCCCCTTTGCGCATCAGATAAGATGGCAGGCCTTGCATATGGCCTGGTTCTGGTCGTCGATGAAGCGCTCGACGGCCTGTACGCGGTGACATGATGTGCAACCGTCGTGATAGATCTCGACTACGGGCCGGAGACTGTGACAACCGTCACAGGCGTGTTCCTCGATCTCCAGCAGTTCCGGGTGTGAGAACTCCTCCGGGGTGTATTCCGGATCGTCGTGACATTCTTGACAGTCGCCGGGCTCTCCCGCGACCGTCGATTCTTCCGCCATCGATGGATGACAGGCACGGCAACTGCGCGCCGCCGTATCCGGCTGCAAAAGGTGACAGTCCGTGCAGGAGTGATCCTCGATCTCAAGCAACTCCTCGTGATCGAAAGCACCGTGCACGTATTCGGGATCGTCATGACATTCACTGCAGGCGTAGGCCTGACCCTGAATCAGCGCATGGTGGCAATCCACACACCGGGCACCGTATTCCTGGTGGGCAGCATGGGTGAAAAGCACTGCACCGCCACCGTTGTCGAGATAGAAACGGCGACCGGCAACAGACGGATCCGGCTGCAGGTATCCGTAGACCGCCACCGCTGCAGCAACCAAAGCAAGGATGACCAACGGCCGGTTTACAGACGCCAAAGGGTTCCTGTTGGACATGGCCCTCACCACTCCATGCTGTCGTCGAGAATGATCTTGTGCTCATCATCAGGATCGATCAAATGCCAGTGGCAACCAGTGCGCATGCAGAAATAGAAAGGAACCCTTACGGTGGAGATTCCCACCAAGACACAGGCAACGTGGGAGTCACCACGGTCACACTTGCGCTCACCGGCCCGCAACGACGCCTGGCAATGCCAGCAGCGCAGGTCGGTCACCTCCTCACCTTCAGTGAGCTGGAGATTGCTCTTGCGTTCGAATGCGTTGAGGTAGGGATTGAGTTGCATCCAGCCGGTGTTGCCGTCAGGGTCAATGGTCACAAGGTGAAGTAAATTGTCCTTCATCAGACTGCGGGAACAATGGGGACAGTAGCAGCCCAGGAAAGAGCCGGACTTCAGAACTGTGCGCTCGTTGTAGTTGTGTTCATCCCAAACAATCTCTTGCCAACTGTCCTTCGGGCGGGATTTGTCCTGACTCATCAAACAGCCCCTTGTTTGCTGGTGTTAAACCCTTAACAACGAACGAATAATAAATAGCGCCAAGAGCAAAAACAAGTTAAACCATTGGTTTTTATTGAGTTAACACATATATAGGTGGTAGGAATTCAAGCCCGGGAAGATCCCCCAGGCGGATTGGCCGGAAATGCTTCCACACAGGTATCCTCAAGTCGGGAAACCATCTTCGCCAAACCTTCGGTGGTTGTCGGAATATCAAATCCCTCATATCCGGCCGGTATGCGCATGCCTTCCTCGTCACTGATTTCGAAAACATCGTCCACTCCGTCGGCGGCCAGTTGAAAACTCAGCGTTACATAATCATGTATCTGTTGGCCAAATTCGGCCAAGGCGGGCCGCGCAATCAACTCCTCCTTGATCAACCGACCGACGGTGGTCAGGAAGTTGCCCACCTGATCCGCCGTGAAACCTTCGTTTTTGCGCCGGGTAGCGATAACCTGGCTATAGTGCCGAAACATGTGCCGGTCCCGGGTCCGCACCGATGTAACCAATACCTGATAGATCAGGGTGATGAACCAGAGCAGGGTCTCATGCGGCATCTCGTGGTAGCGACAAAAATCTTCGCGGTTGGTCGGTGCCGTCACGTAGTCTGAAATCTTCTCGACGAGAGACGACCTCAACTCTTCCAACTCATAGCTGATCAGCAGATTCGGCCGTTGTCCGATGCGCTGCAAGGCTTCCTCGTTGCGCATGTGCCAGACCTCACCATGGGATTTCAAATTCTCCACCATGACAAGAAGACGACGCTGCACATCCAAACGCTCGGTCGGTTTCCAATCCAGTCCGGCATGGCTTCGACTCGCATCAACCCGCAATTGCTTGTCGATGTAATTCACCATCCAGGGCGCTTCGAAGGGAGGACGACCGATCAGGCGACCCAGCCACCAGCGCAGCCGAACCCCAATTCCCGCGAACCACTTGGGAAGACAAATGGGATCAGGCGTACAACCGAAGTAATAGGTTGTGGCCGCAGTAAAAAGTTCACGATGGCTGGTTACATGACTGGGACTGATGTTGTAGATGCCGAAACGAGGCAGTTGTTCGCTCTGCTCAATAGTGCGGTGTATCAATTTGACCAGGTCCTGGATGTGGATATAGGGAACGGCCGAATCACCACGGCCACCCAGGATCCGTGCGTTCCATCCACGCTCGAGCCACGTACGCATCAGCATGTACAGTGGTGGATATTCGCACCAATCGCTGAAAACGGCGGCCAGCCGCAAGACCGAAGCCGGAAAATACTCGGTGTGGTCGCGAACAATCTCCTCGCCCGCGCACTTGCTGCGGGCGTAGGCAAACTTTGCATCGGGCGGCGAATCCTCGTTGAGAACTTCACCCGGTGGTGGAAACTCGCACGCGGCCAGGGAGCTGGCAAAGATGAAACGGGCAGTGCCAATCTGCCGTGCCAACTTCAGAACGTTGCGTGTGCCCAGCACATTCGTTTGATCATACTCCGAGTTGTCCATGTTGTGGAAGTCGTAGTAGCCGGCCAGGTGCACGACATAGTCGGCGCCACCTTGGGTCAAAATGCAATCCACCACATCGCGCATGGTCTCCCAGCGGGAAATGTCGACCTGGGTCCAGCGCATGTTGTCATAATCGGGAACCCCGGCATCGCGTCGCGAGCGTCGAGCCAGACAAAACAGGCGATACTTGCCCGCAGCACTGGCCAGGAAATTGCGACCGATGAAACCAGATGCTCCCGTGACGACCACTCCGGGTAAATTGGGATTCATGATTGTTCCTTTGCAAGTTGCGTCATACACCAGCGACGATACAGAACAACCAACACAAGGGCCATGGCGCCATCGGCCAGGCCCGATAGCAGAACAACCTGCAGGGACAGATTCATTATCCAATAGATTATCAAAAAGATGGTTGCCAAGACCTTGACCACGATTGCGAAGACAACAAGACACCGGAAGCGCAACGGATCCCAGGCCGCCATGGAGTAACCCACCGCCATGACGATGTGGAAGACACCACCTTGGACAGGGAAGAAGGGCTCGGAACAGGGAATATAGCCCAGCTTACCCAGAAGGGCGGCCGGGTGCCAGATCAGGCCCAACCCCACGGCAACCGAGTGAAGGGCCAGACTCCAGAGCCAAAATCTGAGCACGAAACCAATTCGGATCGGATCAGCCATTCGAGAAAACCCCCTGTTAGCAGAGGTCATCAATCATGAAACTTGTTTTTTCTTTGTCAACCATATTCCGATAGCAGGTCGGTGGGTGTGCGTCGATTACCGTGTCAGATTGTGTAAAGTGTTGGCCGCCAAACTTCCCTGAGCCTGGCGACCGGATCGAGCCAAATCAAAAAAGAGACACCCCCTATTTCAGCAGCAGCATTTTGCGACTCTGCCTCTCACCCCCCGACAAAACAGAATAGAAGTAGCTTCCCGACGGCAAGGAGCGACCATCACCGCCTCGTCCCCGCCAAGTAAATTCCTGCGGCCCCGAGGCGAGATGCCCCAGGTCCGATGCATCGACCAGCCGACCGGCGCTGTTGAAGAATTCGATCCTGACGGTGCCCGACTTATGCATCGTGAAAAGTAATTTGGTGGAAGGATTAAAAGGGTTGGGGCTGTTTTGCATCAGTTCGACTATGGAAGTGGGAACGACCCCACCCTGAACACCGGTGACCGATTCTGTTGCCCAGATATCCGAGTTCCCGGACCGACCTGATGTGAACGCCAACTGCATTCCATCGGGTGCCCAGGTCGGCCGTGTATCATATGAAGGGTCTATGGTCACCTGGATGGCCGTTCCGCCTGTAGCCGGAATCACCCAGATATCCGAATTTCCACTTCGTTCAGACTTGAACGCGATCCAATTTCCCAGCGGTGACCAGGAAGGACGGGCGTCGTCCGCGGGGTCTGATGTCAATTGAACCGGAGTGCCTCCGTTGCTCGGAATAATCCAAATGTCCCCGGATGGGCCGGCAAATGCAATTTGACTGCCGTCGGGTGACCAGGTCGGATAGGTCCCTCCCATACTCGTCAGTTGTTCAGGCACCCCTCCGCTTGATAGCACCACCCAGATGTCGTTGCCCGAACCACAGCTGGAGGCAAACGCAATCTTTCTCCCATCAGGGGACCAGGATGGTTTGGCGTCGATACTGGAACCGGACGTCACCTGAGTTGGCGCCCCACCGGTTGCCGATACGGCCCAGATGTCAAAACTCCCGGCTCGGTCCGATGCGAAGGCGATTTGAGTACCGTCGGGTGACCACGCCGGTTCCGTATCGGCGGCCGGATCAATGGTAATCTGATAAGCAACGCCGCCAACACTCGGGATGACCCAGATGTCCGGGTTTCCACTCCGGTCCGACTTGAAGGCGATCTCCGTACCGACCGGTGACCAGGCGGGCCGATTGTCCGCGGCGACATTTGTCGTTATCTGGATGATCTCGGCGAATGCCGCTCCACAGAGAAGAACCAAAGTGGCACTACAATAGACAGCAACTATTGAAATCCTGCGAAATCTGAACATGAATTTCCCCTTTCTGTCCCCGGTTGGTGATATACCAAACCCTCCCAAGCCAATTCGTTATTATTCTAACATAGTTCTCAGAGCCTCTTGGGATATTTCGCCCAGCACATTCCAATGGTCTGGGAAAAACCTACCCCAAAACCATTTCCACCTCTCGAGACATAACCTTGAACCCATTCTTCTCAACCCAAGCCATCAGATATTTCAATTCCCCGACTTTAGGCAATCGATTCCCCTTCCCTCGCACCTGCATCACGGTCCGAGACCCATTATGAACCTCTACAGTGAGCTTCCGCCTGTTATCCTCCGTCAAAGACCAGATGCTGGTGTGCCGTGAAGCCACCACATCCCGATAACTGGCCACACAGTGTCTCATGCTGCGCCCTTCGGTAACCAGGTCCTTCGCCGTCAGAACCTCACGCACCGCCCACACTTCACCTGGAACCTTCCGCCCTTCCTTCCTCCGCACAGCCCTCCAGACTCCCCCTTTGAATCCGGAGGGATCGAACACCCGCTTGCGGAACTCCTTCAAATCCGCCAATTCTCCATGCCACTGCTCCATACCTCGCATGACTGAAGCCACTGTGCGTCCCTTCAAATCCACACGGGTGTCCTCCGAATACCGCGTAATAAGAAAATCAAGAATGGGATCCAGTTGAACCACATCCAGATCCGATTGGCGGCAGAACCAGTGGATGACATCAGCCCAGTACCCCTCATTTTCACGGAATCGGACCAGACGGGACTCTCCCAGACTCTTCGCAAAATTCTCTGTCCCGCCATAACCCAATACCTGCGCCCGGCGCACCATTTTTTCCAGAGGCATCGGGCACCGAGGGGTACCCAAAATATGAACCATGCGGCGCGTCAACGGAACCGGCAGCAACTTGGTACCGACCAGATCGCGCAGACTTTCCCCCTGGGCGATGTGGGCGAAGACACGGGGAGTGATGATGACCATTTTTCTTCCATCGGGACGGATCAACATGGAATCCCAGAAATATGGGGAAATTGGATAACGCCCCGTCAGATGAGCTGCCAACGAGCGAAAAGCCGCGCCGAGCCCCCGCCCATCGGGACGCCACGCCTCCGGATCGCGCAACCATTCCGTCCAGACCAACATGGCCAGACCATCTCGATACGGCGCGTCAAACAGACCGGGCCGCTGGACTCGAATTACCTCGAACAGGTCAAGGAACCGGGCACGCTGACTGGTAGTAAACTTGTATCCCATCTGATCCAGGATACGATTCGAATCATACCGACTGGACTTGATGGCAGGCGGAACCTCGGCAGGAGTCCCCTTCCGGATATTTTTCCTTCTCAACCCGGCGGCCCCGGCCAGTCGTTGTTCCTTCTCGGCCTTGACCCGGAAGGCTTCCCTGCCTGCGCGGGTGTAGCTCTTTTTGCGACGTTTCTTGCTCATGGCTTCTCTCAATACACTGGTGGTCTGTCCGTGTTGGAACACGGGGCAGTCGTAGCCGGTGCAATGCTCGCGCCGCCCTGGTTGCAGGACATACGAACGCACCGGTTTCCAGCAGAACACCGGGAGAAGCGCTAAAACCTGGATGAGAAAAGACTCACCCTGCGTGGATCTCCAGTTCTACCGGTCTAGATAGACGGCCCAGATGTGCCCGATTAGGCTCCAACACGGTTCGCTGACGGCGATACCGGTTGGTCTTCCTAGGGATATTGGGCAACTGGTTACTGGTTGCAGGGTCATCGTGAAATCCTCGGAGAGGGGAAAAAATTGGGCGGAAAATGCCACCCGGACGAGGCGCACCTTACTTTATGTCTGAATAAATGTCAAGCCGGAGCACGCGGACTTGATCACCACAAAGCAATGGAGGCAGGACGTTTATAGGGCAATTTTTTTGATCTTGTGCCTCACTGGTATTCTGTCCGTATTACCACGAAGGCGGATATGATAGATTACCAGGGAGACCGAATGTCGGCGGGATGGACAACCGGAGGGCAGAAACAGCAGTGACATTTCATCCCGCTCCAAACCTACAATCCCCCCGGATGCCATTGGTGATTCTCACCTGTCTGTTCGCCCTGGTTTTCACGGCCTTACCACCGACTGCCGTCGCGGTGCAGCCCCTGCCGTCAACCTGGCCGGAGAGGCCGGCCGACGTCGACACCAGCGGCTTTGCCCTCATCCTCGGCGGCGGTGGCGCACGCGGCATGGCCCACATCGGCGTCCTCGAAGTTCTGGAGGAACTTGGTCTGCGGCCCAGCCTGATCGTGGGCACGAGCATGGGTTCGGTGGTGGGATCTCTCTACGCGTCGGGCGTGAGTTTGCCGACCCTGAAAGGGCTCGCTCTGGGCCCGGGTCTGCTCGATATTTTTCTCGATGTTGAATCGCCTCCCGCGCAACTCCAGGGCGGTTGGTGGGGCCCGTCACCACACCAGCTCAGCTTGCAGGTTTCACGCTGGCCCCCCTTGCCCAACCCCGGCTTGAGCCGCGGCCAGGGCTTCGAGTCATTGGTCGGCAAGCATACGGGCGATGCTCTCTTTTTGGCGGACAACGATTTCGATCACCTGCCCATCCCCTTCCGCTGTGTCAGCACCGACCTGCTCAACAGTTCCCTGGTGATCCACGATCATGGCTCGCTGCCCCGCGCCGTAAAAGCCAGCAGCACCATACCCATGATTTTCTACCCCGTTGAATTCGAAGGCCGTCAGTTGGTCGATGGTGGTTTTCTGGACAATCTGCCGGTGCAGGTAGCGCGGCGCCTGGGTTTCGAGCGTGCCATCCTGGTCGATGTCAGCAACGTGCATTTGCCGGACAAGGAGCAGCCGACCGACCTTTACCAGATGTGGATCCGCATGGCCGAGTTGCAGACCTTTTTTTCCAACCAGTACGATGTCGGCGACAACGATGTGCTGCTGAAAATGCCACTGGCCGAGTACCGCGGTATGAACATGGAGGCCGCATCGGAGATCCTGGCCATCGGCCATGAAACGGCGTGGCAACACCGGGACAAATTGCTGGAATTGCGCGACGCCTGCGGTCCGGTGGTCGACGATCCGCCACCTTTGACGCCACAGGCCGGCCCGGTCACGTTGAGATCAATCGAGGTCAGGGACCTGCAACGCATGTCGCCGGGACGGGCTCTCGACCGATTGCAAATCCACCCGGGCGATCGTTTGGATATCGCCACCGCATGGCGCAAAGCCGCCTGGCTCACCAGGGAAAGCAGTTTTCAGACCATCGGTTTCCAGTTCATCCCGGTCGCGGCCGACACCGCCGATGTCATCGTCCACATCCAGGAAGAGACACGGCCCCGACTGGAACTCGGCGCCAGCGTGATTACCGACGATGGCGTGGCGATCATGGCCCGGCTGCGACATGACAACATGTTCGGGCGGGGCGGATCGCAGCTGTTGAGTTACCGCTACAGTTACCGGGAAGCGCGTCTCGATGCCCTGATTGACCAGAGCATCAATGGACCCGGATGGCTGGCTGTGCGGGGACGTTTCCTCTGGCAACGCGAGCTTCCCGGCCTTTATGACCTCGGTAAGGAAATGGATCGCTACGTCATGCGTCGGACCCGGTTCAGCCTTGACCTCGCGGTGCGTTCCTTCCGATACAATTGGAGCCTTTACCTGGGTGGGGATCTGGGTCAGACGAACAGCTATCTGGAGAGCCGCGCAATTCCCGGCACAGGCAATCAACCTCTGCGAACCTTTCACCTATCCCTGGAAAGTCACGGGCGCGACCTCCCCGTTTCCCACCCCACCCGCGGCGCGCGGCTTGGATACACCCGTTCACCCGGTCATGCCGGCGACGAACCGGACTGGTGGCGCACAGACCTGGGCTGGGTCCTGCCAATCGGCGGTCTGGGTGACTGGGAACCAATCTGGGCGACGGGGGCGGTCATCAGCTCGAACGATATTCCCGTGGTGCACCAGGGTCGCGCCGGTGGCCCCCGTGGCTGGGTGGGCTTGCGCCGGCAGGAGATCATCGCGCCGCAAATCGCGTGGTCCCGAGCCGCCCTGCAGCACCGGTTGAGCGGTGGGATCTACATGGAGATCGCGGGGGCGGTTGGCTGGTATGGGGAAAAGAACCTGTCCGCGTCACGTCCTGTTTGGGGTGGCGGTTTGGAGGCGGGTATGGAAAGTCTTATTGGGCCGCTGCGGCTGGGGTATGCCATAGCTGAGGATCGACCGGGGTATGTGTATTTGCAGGTGGGACATGAATTTTAGGGGATATCGGGAGTTGAGACGTTGCTGGCGGGAGATAACCACATGACAGGGCGTTGCACTATCGGACCAGCATTTACAACCGGACAGCGGGGGAAACTTACTATTTCTTCTTTTCTCTCTTCAGTTTTCGTTTTTCCTTGGCAGTATGCTGGGCCGTTTTCTTTTTCTCCTTCTTGCCTTTATCTTTACTTCCCTTGTCACCCAAATCTATTCCTCCTTGTTTTATAATGACTTGCACCGGACTGTACGGACGAAAACTCTTCTTCGATTACTTAAGGTAACACATGAACACCCTGCGCGTCACCTCTAGACAACCCCATCCCCCCGCCGTGGCCTTTGTTGCCCGCTCGGGCACCGGCAAGACCACACTGGTCGAAACCCTGATCGGGGAAATGCGGCGTCGGGGATACCGCGTCGGGGCTCTCAAACACGATGCCCACCGGTTCGAGATCGACCGGCCGGGCAAGGACAGCGCCCGATTCACAGCGGCCGGCGCGGAAGTCATGGTCCTGGTCTCGGACGACACCGTGGCCATGGTCCAAAAGCCCGAACAGCCCCCACGGCTGGACAGGGTGCTTCGGGAATGGTTTACTGATCTGGACCTGGTCCTGGTCGAAGGTTACAAGACCAGCGACCTGCCCAAGATCGAAGTTCACCGGACCTCGTTGGGAAAAACCCTGCTGTGCCGGGGGGAAAAAAACGATCCCCATCTGCTGGCCGTGGCCAGCGACGGACCGCCCGACGAATTCACTGAACTCGACGTGCCCTTGTTGGACCTGGAAAACCCGGCGGCCATTGCCGATTTCCTCGAGGAGTCTTTTCTTAAATTCGAATAAAGGTTTTCCAAGCCCGGCTGCCTAACCTCCGCGACAGACGCGGAACACGGCGAAGGGCCGAAACGGTCGCGCGGGAAACGGTGCGGTCAGCTCCCGTACTTGGAAGGAAAACATGTCTGTGAACCATGCCCGTCATGGCCGGGCCGCGCATTCCCGTAAACCGCTTGTCGACCCACAGGGTCGCACGCTCGACTATCTGCGCGTGGCGGTCACTGACCGTTGCAACCTGCGCTGCAGCTATTGCATGCCTGCCGAGGGCATCAAGCAGATTCCCCACGACGACATCCTGACCCTCGAAGAAACCCACCGTCTCTGCTCGCTGTTCACCGAGCTGGGTGTGCGCAAGATTCGCGTCACCGGCGGTGAACCGCTGGTGCGCAAGAGCATCGTTCCTTTCCTTGCCTCGTTGACTGAATTACCGGCCCGGCCCGAGGTCCTGCTGACCACCAACGGCCTGGTTCTCACGGAACACCTGGAAGAGTTGAAGGCCGGCGGGATCAGGCGGATCAATCTGAGCATCGATTCGTTGAACCCCGAAACCTGGACCGGGATCACCCGGCGTGAAGGGTTTGAAAAAGTCCGCTCGGCGATGGACCTTGTCCTGGAGATGGGACTGGGTCTGAAGATCAACGTGGTTGTTCTTCCCGGAGTGAACGACCACGAGATCCCCGACTTCGTGGAATTGACCCGCAACTCTCCACTGGCGGTGCGTTTCATCGAGCCGATGCCCTTCGACGGCGCCGGCAAGGCCCTTGAGGATACAATCGACGGGAAGGAAATTCTTCTGCGCCTGCGCAGCAGATTCGATCTGACCCCCGTGAATCAGGCCGCCGATGCCGTCGACAGGCTGTTCACCGTGCGCGGGTTCAAGGGCACCGTCGGGGTCATCGAGGGACACAGCCGGACCTTCTGCGCCGCCTGCAGTCGGTTGCGCATCGATTCGCGCGGCCGCCTGCGCACCTGTCTCTACGGCGCGCCGGGCGCAAGCCTGTTGAAATTGATACGCGATGGCGGATCAGACGACGACCTGGCCGAAGCCATCCGGACTGAAATCTCGTTCCGTTTCAGGGATGGCAAAAAGGCCGAACTGGCCCACCACCTGGTGGGACTCGAAAGCATGGCCAGCATCGGCGGCTAGAAACAGGGAGAGGCCATGGGCAGGATAGAAGCCATCTGCATCAGCCGGGAAAAAGGCACCGTGAAGGAAACCGTCGCCGATGCTGAACTGCGGGTCAAACACGGCATCGTGGGCGACGCTCACGCCGGTGACTGGCACCGGCAGGTTTCCCTGCTGCCGAGTGAAAGCATCGCCAAGGTGCGCGAGATGATGCCTGAACTTGCCGACGGCGCCTTCGCCGAGAATCTGGTCACCTCGGGCGTCGACCTGGCCCACGTTCAAATCGGTGACAAGGTCGCCATCGGCAATGACGTGTTGCTCGAAGTAACCCAGATCGGCAAGGAGTGTCACCAAGGCTGCGCCATCCGGCAGATCACCGGCGACTGCATCATGCCTCGCGAAGGAATCTTCTGCCGGGTGCTCAACGGCGGACGTATCCAGCCCGGCTCTTCCGCAACCCTTAACCCGTCCCTCTGATCCCTTGGAATCTCTCGGGAAAACCGTGACCGCCGTCATCCTGGCCGGCGGCCGTTCAACCAGATTCGGAAGCGACAAGGGACTCGCCACCTGGCGAGGGCGACGCCTTGTCGATCACGTCCTGGACCGTCTGCCCGCAGGAAGAGACGGCACGGTGCTGGTCATCCGCGAAGAGCAGGACGAAGGCTCCTGGCCCGGCGTCTCCATCGTTCATGACGATCCCGACCGGAACGAAGGCCCCCTGCGCGGAGTGATCCGCGGCCTGGCGGCTTGCCAAACCTACTGGGCCTGGGTCGTTGCCTGCGATCAGCCCCTGGTCAGCGCCGAGCTGCTTCTTGCCCTCCAGGCGTCCGCCCTTCCTGATGACCAGGCTCTCCTTCCCGAATGGAAAGGCCGACTGCAGCCCCTGACCGGAATGTATGCCGTGAACAGCGGTCCGTTGTTGGCCGAGCGCGAAACCGGCGGTGAAAAATCACTCATAGGCGCCCTGAAAACCGTGGGCTACCGCGTGTTCACCGAAGAAAAATGCCGCCGTTATGACCATCGCGGCTTGGGTTTCCTGAACATCAACCGACCTGATCAATTCGCCGAACTGGAAGGATACGAATCGTGATCCCCTATCCCGAAGCCCTGCGCATGGTGCTCGATAATATCCGGCCGCTGTCGACTAAAACAGTTCCGGTGGACAAAGCTCTCGGCGGATTCCTGGCCCGCCCGGTCAAGGCCCCCGCTCACTCCCCGCGTTTCGAACAATCGGCCATGGATGGCTACGCCGTGCGCATGGCCGACGTCGCCGGCGCTCGACCCGGGCATCCGGTTGTCCTGAAACTTGCCGATGAAATACCCGCGGGAAATCGGAAATCCGTGACCTTGAAGAAGGGCCAAACCGTGAAGGTGTTCACGGGATCGCGCCTGCCCCGCGGTGTGGAAGCCGTGGTCATGAAGGAATACGTCGCGCTTTCCGATGACCAGGCCGCCATCGCCTGTAAGGTCTCCATGGGCGATAACATCCGCCGCGTTGGCGAGGAGTACCGCCGCGGCGACGTCGTCCTTCCCGCGGGAGTCCGGGTCACCCCGCCGGTGGTCGGCATGTTGGTGATGCTGGGCAAGGGCCGCGCCGTCATACGACGCCTGCCCACGGTGACGGTCATCACCATGGGCAACGAACTCGTGGCTCCGGGAACCCGGTTGGGACCTGGTCAGATTCCCGATTCCAACGGTCCCTCCGTGACCGCCGCGCTTCGCGCGCTGGGTGTGACCGGAATCCGCCGACGCCGCGTGAAAGACAAATTACCGGCGCTGGTGAAAGCCATGAAGGAAGGCCTGGAAAATTCCGACCTGGTGGTCACCGTGGGCGGCGCTTCGGTCGGCGACTACGACTACGTTCACGACGCCCGCAAGGAACTCGGAGTGCGCGACATCTACACGAAGGTGGCCATCAAACCAGGCAAGCCGAACCTGTTCGGGCTGGATCGCCGCAAGACCCCGGTGTTCGGGCTGCCCGGCAATCCGGTATCGGCCCTGGTTTCATTCCACGGACTGCTCAAACCCGCGGTGTTGAAAATGATGGGTTCGCTGGATGAAGGCTCCCTGGTTCTGCCGGTGAAGCTGAATGAAGCGACCCGCAAGAAGCCCGGGCGTTTGAACTGGCTGCGGGGCCGCCTGGACATGGAGGACCTCAATCTGACGGCCGAACTGGTCACCGGCCAGGAATCGCACATGCTGAGTGGCCTGGCCATGGCCGATATCCTGGTGGAGATTCCCCTTGAAGCTGTGGGATCCGCCTCCGGTGAAACTCTTCTTGGGGTGAAGCTGGACTGGGACAAATAGGCGCAAAACGAGACTGGTTGCCCTGCCAACCAACCCGGTTTTGTTCTATACTGGACGTGATTCCTAAAACCCCCCTGGGGGTCCTTCATCTCTTCCCAACGGAGCGCCGTCCACATGGAACTGACCATCACCCGGCCCGACGACTGGCATCTGCACCTGCGCGACGGCGCGGTTTTGACGTCGGTCGCCACACACACCGCCCGGCAGTTCGGACGGGCGATCATCATGCCCAATCTGCAACCGCCGGTCACGACAACCGAACAGGCGTTGGCTTACCGCGATAGAATCCTGGCTGCCATTCCCGCCGAATCGGGTTTTGAACCGTTGATGACGCTGTACCTGACGGACAATACCCCCGCGGCCGAAATCCGGAAGGCCAAAGAATCCGGTTTTGTTCACGCCCTGAAACTTTATCCGGCCGGCGCGACCACCAACTCCGACGCCGGCGTAACCGATCCGGCCAAAGTATCGGCGGCTTTTGAAGTCATGGCCGACCTGGGCCTGCCCCTGTTGGTGCACGGCGAGGTGACCGATCCGGACATCGACATCTTCGATCGGGAAGCCGTGTTCATCGAACGGAGCCTCGCGCCCCTGGTTCAAAAATTTCCCGATTTGAAGATCGTGCTCGAACACGTCACCACCGCGCAGGGAGTGGAGTTCGTTCAATACGGCGGGCCCAACATCGCAGGCACCATCACGGCGCATCACCTGCTGTTGAACCGCAACGCCATCTTTGCCGGCGGGCTGAATCCCCACGCCTACTGTCTGCCGGTTTTGAAGCGGGAACAACATCGCGAAGCACTGGTCACCGCGGCCACCGGCGGCAGCGGAAAGTTTTTCCTCGGCACCGACAGCGCGCCCCACGCCCAGACGGCCAAGGAATCGGGCTGTGGGTGCGCTGGTATCTACACCGCCCACGCGGCAATTGAACTCTACGCCACCGCTTTCGAGGAAGCTGATGCCTTGGGCGAACTGGAAGGATTTGCCAGCCTGCACGGACCGGCTTTCTATGGGCTGGATCCTAACTCCAAAAAGATCACGCTGGTTAAAGAGGAGTGGCGGGTGCCAGAGACATATGAGTTGGGTGATTCGATGGTGGTGCCCTTGATGGCGGAGCGGACCTTGGGGTGGAAGCTGAAATAACCCATTTTTGTCGATAAAATCGTTAATCTACCTGTATTTCACCGATTTGGGAGCACTGCTGCCGATTGTCACAACAATGGTTTTCTGGTTCTGTCAGTGATTTTATTTGTGCAATTTCAGAACAGCTTTATTATATCCCATGTCTTATCTATGATTCCCCAAGGCTGGTCCGTCGCCCAGCTCATTTTAGTCGTTTGCCGATTGGAGCCTCAAAATGTTACGGACCCACAAATGGATTCTTCTTCTTACCCTGATCGCCCTTGCCGGATTGATCGGGTGCAGCGACGACGACGACGACCCGGTGACTCCCCCGGGTCCGGATGACCCGAGCATCGTATCGGTCATTATCTCCCCCGAGTCCTCGACCTTCACGAATATCGGTGAAGAGCAGGAGTTCGACGCCGCCGCCTTCGACGCCCAGGGCGCCGTCGTGGACACCGTATTCGAGTGGCAGAGCAGCAACCCCGCCATCGTCCAGGTCGGACCCGGCGGCTTCGCGGTCGCGACCGGGATCGGGAACGCCGAGATCTATGTCTCGTCCGGCGGCAAGGCCGATACGGCTTCGGTTGTCGTCGACGTTATAGGTGCTCCGATATTCGAGTGGATCGCCGGCGAAGACGGCGATTGGCAGGACGGATCGAAATGGAGTGAAGGCACCGCGCCCCAGGCGGACGACATGGCAGTCATCACCGTTCCGGGAGACTACGTCGTCACCCTGACCGGGGATGTCGAAGTCCTCGGATTGCAGCTTGGCAGCGACTCCGGAACCCAGACCCTGGCCACGGGCGCGAACACCCTGACCATGGACCATGGCGGTCTGAGTGGGGGCGCCGCATTGGACATCACCGGCGAGGTGTATGTGCTCCAGGACGCCGTATGGAGCGGCGGTTCGGTGGTCGGGACCGGAAGCCTGACCATTGAACGTGACGCAGATTTCAACCTCCTGAGCGAATCGCTGAAATTGGAGGCCACCCTGGTCAACAAAGGAAACATCACCCTGTTGCCTGGCGCGACCCTGCAAATCAACGGCGGAACTCTTGAAAACAACACCGGCGCCCTCATCGATTTCCAGGGCAATGCGACCATTTCTGTTTTCAGTGATGGAGTTTTCAACAGCACCGGTACGATCGAAAAGAGCGCCGGCCAAGAGGAGGCGTCAATCCTGACCTCGTCGGCCACGTTCACGACCGATGGCACGTTGAGGGTCGATTTCGGGAAACTTTGGATATCGGGAGGCACACTGAAAAACATCATCGACATCGCCGAGGGGGCCGTACTGCGGCAGTCCGGCAACACCGCCATTCCGAGCCTCATCTCCCGCGGCGATGGCGCCCTCGAGATCGGCGGCAGAGTGACCTTCGGCAATTTGTCCGGTGAGTCCATTGCCCTCAAGAACGTCATCCTCGACTCCAGCAGCAATCCATCCATGGCTGGGCCCGCCAACGTCCGGATTGACGAATCCTTTACCTGGCGCAAGGGTACCCTCGCCGAGTTGGGTGAATTCACGACCATGCCTGGAGCGATGACCCGCCTTGAGACCACGGGTACCAAGGGTCTTTCAAACATCACCTGGAACGTCATCAATCAGGTCGAAGCCGATGAATCCCTCAACCTGTTCCTGGCCGACAACGCGGGCATTGTCATTGAGCCCCAGGGACAATGGACCCAGACAAACGGCGGCACGATCAGCGTGGGGCTGGGTGGCACACCCGACGGCTTCCATGTGCAGGGCGTGCTGAACAAGGTTGGACCCGGGGCGTTCGTAGTCAAAACCCCCCTCACCTGTACGGGAACATTGAATCTGGTTGATGGCGCGCTCACCGTGGAGGGAGACTTCCTTCTCCACGAACTCGGAGTCATCACCGGTGGCGGCATTGCTGATGATGTGGGCTTTAACGTAAGGCTCATTCTGGTTGCTGCCGACTCCGCCGAGATGCGGGGCACGATTCGACCCGACCTCGACGGGAACCCCGCGCGGATGGACATCCAGGGTCTCGTCGATCTTACATCCACATTCCGCGTCGAGCTGGATATCATGCTCTCGGGTGACATCCTCTTCGAGAGCCTCAATTTCATTACCGGCGGACAAGAGCTCGCCGGCACACTTGCGGTCAATGTTGTGAATTTCCCCGATCCCGGAACGGAAATCCGGGTGGTCTCCACACATGCCGGCCCCGGTATGTTCGACCATATCACCGGCGAGCAGGCGTTCACGGGAGTCGTTCAGGACGAACTGGGAGTTCTGTTGACGAGGAACTAGTCCTGATCGGAAATGGAAGTGGGCGCGGCGATGGGAATCCGTCGCCGCGCCTCTGCAGGATAACACCAATAGCATTGCGGGAAAGTGCCCCCAGGGGCACTTTCTTCTTATATCAACCGGTGTGTCTCCCCTATAGCCGCGGCCTTCTCCTCGGGAACCCCGGCCTCCGCCGCAAATTCCACCCAGCGCGACACCACCTCCCCCACTTCAGCAATGATATCCGCCCCTTTCTTGATGCTCATCTCCCGTCCAACGGTCAGCAAATCCTCCCGCGCGAACCCATCGCGTTTACCAGCCAGTGTCATCTGGTGACGATTGGTCCAATCACCGGCCGGGTTGTACGCGTAGGTCACATCGAAGGCCGGCGACAGGCGCCACTCACCTTCGGTATCCATCAAAAACGCGATGTTCTTGGTGTGGTCGTCCTGGTTGCGAGCGATGATGTTGAACACCGTGCGCCGGAACTGCTGTTCGGCGTCGGGATAGGGCAAACGCAATTCACGCATGACCTGGAAGGCCTGCTCATAGGAGTGCGCGCCGGCAATGTTGAAATCGAAATGGGCCATCGCGCACAGGGACTGCATGTGCAACTTGCGATTGCCCCCGGGCCTGTCGAAACGGCGCGTCATGAAATGGGCGCGATCGCTTTCCTCAAGCAGGCGACAGGTCGTCATCTCGATGCCGCAGGCGGTGGCCATCAGGTAATAGGCGTATTCGATACGCCCGTAGCCGGCGGGTTCACCAAGTTGGCGATCGCGCACTCCGTCAAACTTGAGGATCCAGTGGTCGAATCCCTCGGGGGCCTCCACCTGTCCGGAGCGCACTTCCTGTGTGGCGTCGTTCACCGCGATGACCGCCTTCGGTCGCCCGCCACCGGCCGAAGTGCCGACGCGGATGATGTCCAGCATCGCCTCCGACGCGTTGGCCTCCAGGTTGACGTTCAAGCCGGCCCGGTTGTCCAGCATGGTCCGGGCCAGCACCACCAGTTCGCCTACTTCCACGGGAACCGATTTGTCCAGGTCCCCGACCACCGCGGGCTCAAATTCCAACGCGCCCATGGCCCGTCGCCCCGTGTAGCAGAGTCGCTCCACCGGGCTGAAATTTTCGGCGGTGCGTCCCTGGCGGGCCAGCCAGGCGTCGATGATGCTGTTGCCGAACTGGTCGGGCAGCGCGTCGGCCAACAGGCCGGGCATCCCGCGAAATGTTTCGAAACCCAGACCCGGGAAGTTGAACCTCGCCTGCGCCCGTCGCGCCTGGACCCAGGGCATTTTCAACGGCGCGAGATCCAAACCCTCGTCCAGGAAATCGGGATCGAATTCGAAGGTGGCCAACCCGCGCTCGTCGTTCCAGGCCACCGCGCCGACCAATCGGTCCCACATTCGGACCAGGGCGGTGTCGACCTTTTCTACCATTGGGGATCCTCCCGGTCAGGATCAGGATCGGAATCGGATTCCGGCCTCTTGCGCGACGCCCGCTGACGCTGCCTGCCCTGAAGTTTGGCCAACTGCAAAGGACTGGGTCCAGCGTCGGGCAGGAAGTTTTCCAACTCCTCGAGCGCTTCGAGCACGCGCAGAATCCGGATCAGAGTCATCATGCTGCTCGATGCTCCCCGCTCGAACTCCCCCACGGTCATCCGGGTCAGGCCCGCCTGGTCGGCCACTTCCTGCTGGGTCAGGTTCCGGTTCAAACGTCGTCGTTTCAGTCGCCCGCCGATTTCCGTGAGGATGGCCTGGTCGCTCATGCCGTAGATCGTCACAATGATCCTTTCTTTATTCATTGAAACTGAAAATGTCAGTTTATGATGTCTTTACCTGACATTATAACTCAATCTCTTTCTTGTCGACAAGTGATTTTATGATCTATTTTATCATCATTATCGGCAAATATTATCTTAAAGATAGTTTTATTTGGCGTTACACTCAGCTTAACCCACAGAAACCCCGCCATTGACCCGAGACCGTCATTTAGACTACATTTCTCCCCATTAGACCTCCCGGTTGATGGACCCGTCAGAAGACATGGCGAGACTGAAGTTTTCGAGGATTTTTTCAAAGGACCAATCCTGAAATGAAGAGATTCATATCCACCTCATGTTTGTTGCTCGGGGCCCTTTTTGTTGTTCCAGCGGGTGCCGGCGCGGAAGAACTCACCTTCGCCGAATCCTGGCAAATGCTGCTGCAGAACAACGAAGGCCTGGCGGCTGAACGCGCCGGCGTGGAGCGAAGCGAATATTTGGTTCAGGCCAACAAGGGGCGGCGCCTTCCAACCCTGGACTTGACTGGTTCCTATATGCGGCTGGATGACCCGATCACAGTCGGACCAACCGACTTGTTGTCCAGCATGCCCGCCGGTGCGGAACTGGAGCAGCTGTTCACCAACATCGGCAACCTGTTGGGCATTCCCGCCGGAAGCGTGGACCAGGCCCTGACCAGCACCCTCCGGGATGACGATGTCTGGAATGCCAGCCTGCGCGCCTTGTGGCCCCTGTTCACCGGCGGCAAGATCAGTGCGGCAAACGACATCGCCGAGGCCCAACAGATGGAAGCCGAGTTTCACCTGAAAATGGAAGAGCAGGTCAAGTTCGAGGAATTGGCCAAATACTACTTCGGAGTGGTTCTGGCCGACCGTGTGCTGGAGACCCGGGTCGAGGTGCAGGACGGCTTGGCCGAGCATCTGGATCATGCCGTCAAAATGGAAGAGCAGGGGCAGGTGGCCCGGGTGGAACGCCTGCAAGCGGCCGCGTCGCACGACCAGGCACTGGTGGAACGCAGGAAGGCCGAGCGCGATTATGAGATCGCCTCCCTGGCCCTGACCCGGATTGTTCGTTCCGAATCTCCGGTCCATCCGGCCAGTGGTTTGTTCACCAACTCCAAGCTTCCTTCGGAACAGTCCTTCGTGGATTCCACCCTGGCCCAGTATCCGGGGCTGGGAATGCTCGACGCCAAAAGGCGGCAGGCCAACGGACTGATCAAGGTCAATCAGGCGGACTACTATCCCGGAGTGTTTGTCTTCGGCAACTACACTTTTTACCAGGGTGACGATCTTGTCGGCAAGACCGCTCCCGACTGGATGGTGGGTGTTGGAGTCAAAGTTCCCCTGATCAGTCCTTCGGGCCGCCGGGATCGGGTTGGCGCTGCCCGCAGCGCGGTGCTCCAGGTGGATCATCTGCGCGGCCAGGCTGAACATGATCTTCAACTCCTGGTGGAAAAGACCTACCGTGAAGCCCTTCAGGCTCTTGAGGAATACGAAGGTCTGGCCACCAGCCTGGAACTGGCTGAAGAGAACGCGCGCCTGCGCAATATCGCCTTCAGTCAGGGGTTGTCCACCTCACTGGATGTCATCGACGGACAACTCTTTCTGGCCAGTATCAAAACCCAGCGATGGGTTGCCGCCTATCGTTATGTGCTCTCACTCGCCCGCTTACTGGCTATCAGCGGTGGCTCGGGCGACTTCGCTTCTTTCCAAAACTCCAACAGCAGCGGGATGGGATCATGAAGAACAGGAAACCGGTTTGGATCATCTTCGCGGTCGTGGTGGTTTCCTGGTTGGCGATTGGTTTTTTCAAAGCCTACAAACCAGTGGGCTACCGCCTGCAGGGACAGGTGGAAGCCCGTCAGTACAGTGTTTCATCCAAGGTACCGGGCCGGATCGGGGAGGTCCTGGTGCGCAAGGGTGACCAGGTGGAACCGGGGCAGCTCATCTTCACAATTTTCAGTCCCGAGTTGGATGCCAAGCTGGAACAGGCCCGCGCCGGCCGGGACGCGGCCGGAGCCATGTCCGACCAGGCCGAGAAGGGAGCCCGCAGTCAGGAGATCGCGGCGGCCAGGGACCAGTGGCAAAAAGCCGGCGCCGCCGCCGAGCTGATGGAAAAAACCTACCGTCGGATCAATAATCTTTTTGAAGAGGGTGTGATTTCCGAACAGAAACGGGACGAGGTCTACACCCAGTGGCAAGCCGCCAAATTCACCGAAAGCGCGGCCGAACAGCTTTACCTGATGGCCAAGGAAGGCGCTCGCGAAGAAACCAAACAAGCGGCCGCTGATCAGGTGCGCATGGCCGAAGGCGTGGTGAAGGAAGTGGAAGCCTTCGAGGCGGATACTCGCATCGAGAGTAGTTACCAGGGCGAGGTTGCCCAGGTACTGCTTCACGAAGGTGAGTTGGCGCCCACCGGTTTCCCTGTCGTGACGGTTGTGGATATGCAGGATGCCTGGATCGTGTTGAACATCCGGGAAGACCGGCTGCAGGACTTTAAAAAAGGTACCCGTTTCAAGGGAGTGATCCCCGCTCTCGGCGGCTCGACCCACGAATTCATCGTGGATCATATGGCCGTGATGGGCGACTTCGCCACCTGGCGCGCCACTGACACGGGTAAGGGATTCGATATGCGGACCTTTGAAATCGAGGCCCGTCCGGTCAAGGAGATCAAGGACCTGCGCGTGGGCATGAGCGTGCTGGTGGAAAACTAGAAAATGAACGGGACCCTGAGACAAAGGTTGCGCCGGGAAATCCGGATTCTCCAGGAAGAACCCTGGCTGATGGCCATGGCCGTCTGGCTGCCCCCTTTGCTCTTTGTCATTTTCTGGTGGATTTTTTCCGTCGGCTCATCCTTCGACCTGGCCATCGGCGTTGTGGACCTGGATCGTTCCGACCTGAGTCGAACACTGATTCGCCAGTGTGACGCCAGCAGCGCCATGGCCGTCGAACAGCAATACGCCACAGTCCAGGAGGGACGGCGGGCCCTTGTCGGCAGTGAAATCTACGCCCTGATGGTTATCCCGGAGTACATGGAACGAGATGTCGTCCTCGGAATGTCACCCCGGCCAACGGTTTTTTATAACGGCCAGTACATCCTCATCGGCAAACAGATCAACGGGGCCATGCTCAAAACCGTTGGCACCCTGTCGGCCCAGATCGGCGGCTTGAAGGCCCTGGCGACCGGCGCCGCCTTACCAGGAGTCGTGGGCCAGGTTGCCCCCATTCGCGGGCAAATCATTCCGCTGTTCAACCAGAACACAAATTACGCCGAATTCCTGGTGTCGGGAGCGATTCCGGCGATCTGGCAGATCCTGATCGTGATGGTGACGGCGATCTCGCTGGCCGCCGAAAAACGCCATGGCGGCTTGTCGGGTTGGGTGGCGGGAAAACCTGCTCTGGCCCTGTTTTCCAAACTCCTGCCCTACACCCTCATCCTATGGCTCCAGGGTGTGATCTTCCTGGTGGGAATGTATGGTTGGTTGGGTTGGCCCATGAACGGCAGCTGGGCGGCGCTGATCCTGGCTCAACTGCTGACCGTACTGGCCGGCCAGGCCATGGGGAGTGTGTTTTACCTGCTGGGCCGGGACGCGGCCCAGGCCCTCAGCCTGGCCGCGGTCTACACCGCGCCGAGTTTCGCTTTCATGGGAGTGACTTTTCCGGCCACGGACATGGGCTGGCCGGCGCTGGTCTGGCGGTCCCTGATTCCGGTGACCCACTACATCAACGTACAAATCCAGGTTGCCAATTACGGTGTTGATCCCTGGCGGCTCTGGACATCTTTCGGCGCCTTGCTGCTGTTCATCGTACCCATGATGCTGGCTCTGCGATTGGTGCAGCGGTTGGCTGTTGGTCCAGCGGTAGACAAAGTATCCCCGGCCGGCGGGGAGGTGCCCGCATGACCTGGTGGGAAATCGTCAAAGCTGAATTCCTGGCCGTATTTTCCAGCCACGCCATCGTCCTGACGGTGTTTGGCGGCGTTGTGTTCTACTCGTTTCTCTATCCCTTGCCCTACAATCACCAGACCCCACGCGAGCAGGCCGTCCTGGTGGTCAACCACGACGGCAGCACCCTGAGCCGCAAGCTCGAACGCATGGTCGACGCCACGCCCCAGGTACGCATCATCGGACATGCCCATTCCGAGGACGAAGCGAGGGATCGTTTCCTGAAGGGGAAGGTCGCCGGGATACTGGTTATCCCTGAAGGTTTTCACCGGGATCTGATGAAAGGCCGTTCACCGGTTCTGATCTACGCGGGGGACGCATCGTTTTTCCTGGTCTATGGGATGGTGATAGAAGGTTTGGCCACGGCGACCGGTACCCTGGGCGCGGAAATCAAGGTGGGGCGGATCCTGGCCACCGGTCAACCCATGTCCCTGGCCGTGAAACAACACACACCTCTGGGTGTGAACATGCGTCCGGTCTTCAACACCACCATGGGGTATGTCCACTATGTGGTGCCCGCCGTGTTCGTGCTTATCCTGCACCAGACCATGCTCATTGGTCTGGGACTGCTTGGAGGCGCCCAAAGGGAACAGACTCGCGAGGGCGTGGACGGATATTGGTTGCGGGTTCCTGCCGGGGTCTTGCTGACCGCTCGTCTGGCCCTGTTCTTTGCCTTTTATTTTGTATTGGCCATGTACTACTTCGGCTACTGTTTCTCCTGGTACGGGATCATTCATCTGGCCAAGGTGACGGATTTATTGGCTTTGATTACACCCTTCCTGTTGGCGGTTGGATGCCTCGGAATTGTCATCGGACAGCTGATTCCCAGGCGTGAACTGGCCACCGCCATTGTCCTGTTGTCCAGCCTGCCGCTGGTGTTTTCGGCGGGTTTCATCTGGCCGGAATCGGCCTTGCCGGTGGCGCTGGACAAAGTGGTCCAGCTTGCGCCGAGTACACCCGGCATCAAAGCCTTCCTGCGGTTGAATCAGATGGGAGCCGACTTTTCCCAGATCAGGGGTTTGTGGCTGCAGTTGTGGCTTCAAGCGGTCGTTTATGGCGGGCTGGCTTGGTGGCTGTTGCGTCGCCGGCAGCTATTTTATCAACATCATCTTGTGGGTGGCGGCGAACCCCTCAGCCTCGATCCTATAGAAGTAGACCCCACTCGACACCGCGCGCCCCCTGTCGTCGGTCCCGTTCCAGGTGACGGTGTGGGACCCGAAGGGCATCACGCCTGACACCAGGGTGCGGATTTGAATTCCCCGGACATCATAGATTTTTAGCATCACCCTGCTGGATACCGGCAGATCGAAGGAGATCTTCGTGACCGGATTGAACGGATTGGGATAATTGTCCCCCAGGCTGAACCGGACCGGGACGCTGGTCAGGTCAGTTGTCTGCAGGTCGAAGGCGTCGCCACCGTCGATCGCCAGGCTCGAGCGTAATGTGCTGCCGGATTTTCCGTCTGAAGTGTTCATCACGATCTCGAGCAAATGGTTTTCAAATTCCACCGGCGTGGACCCCGCGAAAGCGACCAGCAGTTTGTCGCCGGACGCCTTCCAGTGGAACAGGCCCGCTTCGGCCAGGTCCGAGGTGACGGTCTCGACCAGGTTTTCAATACCCGGCGCCGTTACCTCAAGCCACAGTGAGCGCGCCGAACCTCCTGAAATTTCCAGCGGCAAGGTCAGGGTGCCGTACTGGCCCTGGGCCTCACCCCAGGTGGCGGTTGTGTCTTCGATGAGATCCGTTTTTTCAGGGGCCGCTCCGATAATCAATGCCGCGTCCCATGGGTCAAGCAAACCATCGCCCGACATATCGCCCCGAGCTGATTGAGTCGGTGAAAGTCTGGTGGCTCCCACGCAATCTTCGAGCACAAGCCGCGCGTCGGTCCGGTTCACGGTTCCATCACCATCGACATCACCTGTCGCGGCGACCGAAGACGAAGGAACCGCCGCTCCAAACCGCACAAAGAACATCGGCCCCGGCCACAACACTTCCATGCCGTGTTCTTCCGTGGTGGCCGAAATCGTGAGCAGATTCGCCCCCTGGTTCAGGTCCGAAACCGACAGCGAGAACTCGTCCAGGGAATAGTGGTGGATGGACCCGAAATTGGTCGCCTGCCACAGACCGTTGATGTCGATCCTGCCGGTGTCGTCACCGTTCCAGGTGCTGACCTTCATGCGTACGCTGGTGGCGGTGGTCAGGTCGTCTTCCGCCGGAATGGTGAACTCGGCGGTTTTCGAACGGCCGTCCCGCACCCAGAACGCCGTGGGCA
>JAGLCY010000300.1 GCA_023270185.1 Candidatus Krumholzibacteriia bacterium
GGCCGCCGGGACCGCGTGGGATCGGAATGTATCCCTCTTTTCAGGCGAGCGGTCGATAGTGGCTGCCGCGTGCTCCTGCTGGGAGGCATCAAGGCTGAACTGGATGAAGACCTGAAGGAAAAGATCGTCGAGTTGCCCCCGTTCCCCAGTCCGGCTCTATTGTTCGAAGGGTTGAGTGGTTTGCCTTTGGCGAGGCAAGCTGAAGAAGGTTAGGTTGTGGCTCTGAAATTGTGTCTGGCTGGTTTGGATCGTGTCTGCTGCTGGAAACCCCCCCGGGGGGTTATGTTTTTGAAGTTTAGAACAATTCCAAGGCGCAAATTTCTCCGCCAAAAAACCCATTCATCAAAAACCAGGGTTCTTTGAAGAGTGGGTCCCCTCTCAAAGGGACCAGACACAATTTCAGAGGCACAACAAAAGGGTTAATCCCCAAACGGCCTTTAGAGAAGGACCGGCATTCCCATCCACGGCCAGATCTTCCACACGAAAAGTGCAATGACCACCAGCAGGATCGCGCTTGCGGGAATCCCGTAGAGGAAAAATTCCTTCGTACGGAACTGATGGCTTTCAAAAGCGATGGCGTTGGGCGCCGCGCCGACCAGCAGCATGAAGGGCATACCGGCGGCGGCCAGCGAGGCGAACATGACGACTTCCGGCTCGACCCCCACGTAGGGCGCCATGACCAGGGCCACCGGCAGGGTGATGGCGATGGCCGCCACGTTCATGATGAAGTTGGTCATGATCAGCACGAAAAACGTCACGCCCATGATGAATACCAGCCAGGGCGCCTCGTGCAGCAGGGACAGCCAGCCGATTGCCATCCATTCGGCCGCCCCGGTCTGCCACAGGCAAAAACCGATGCTCATGGCCCCGCCGAACAACAGCACGATGTTCCAGGGCACCGCTTCCAGGTCTTTCAGGGACAGAATATTGGTCATGAAAAAGATCAGGCCCGCGGTGAGAATGACCGCGCTCTTGTGGATCGGCATCATCGCGGGCACGAAGCTGCGCATGGTCAACACGGCAACCACCGTCAATACGATCCCGATGGTGGCAATCTCCTTGCGGGTGACCGGGCCGAGGGCTGCGTACTGGGCGCGAGCTCTATCCCGCAGTCCCGGCAGTTCCTTTTTTTCCGGAGGGAAAACCAGAGTAACGTAGATCCAGAGCAGCAGGACCATCACCACGCCCAGCGGCAGCATGAAATGGGTGATGGTGAAGAAGGAAATCTCCTGGCCGGTCAGTTCCTTGAAAAACCCGATCGCCACCGCGCCGCGGGCCGCGCCCAGCAGGGTGATGATGCTGCCGGCGCCGGCGGTCCAGGCCATGCCGATGAAAAGCCCCTTGCCGAAGCGGGTGGGCCTTCCGCTGGGTTCGTAGAGGTTGTTGATGATCAACAACAAAGGGAAGATGGCCGCCGCCACGGCCGTGTGGGCCATGAACAGGGTCAGGCCCGCGGTCATGCCGAATACGCCGAGATAGATGATCGGGGTTTTTTCCGAAATCCTCGTCAGCATCAGGAAGGCCAGCCGACGGGTCAGGCCCGTGCGGGCGAAAGCCGCGCCGATCAGCAGTGAACCGAAGATGAACCAGACCGAGGGATCCATGAAATCGGTCAGGGCGACGCGGGTGTCGCGGATCATCCAGAACGACTGGATAATGCCGATGGCGATGGCCGTCACTCCTACGGGAATAACCTCGAAAACCCACCAGATGCCCGCCAGCAGGAACAGCCCCAAAGCGGCTTTGCCATTGTGGGTCAGGGGAACCAGGTTGCCCGAGGGGTCGACCGTCGCGGGCAGTTCCGGGGCCAGGGTGATGCCCACGAAAATGATGAGACCCAGCAGGAACGGCACCAGTCGGCGCGGGTTACGCATCATGGGGCACCGTGCCGGACAGGGGTGTTGTGAGAATCGTAATAACCATCATTCCTTGCCGGAGCGCGCGGTGGCTTTCCGCGTCACGATAATCGGGAATTCGAACTGCTCGTCGATCCCGGTTACAGGGGAATGGAAGACGGGGTCCACAAGGTGGGCGCCGGCCAAAAGTTCGACGAGTTCATCATCCGGCCAACCCTGGTGGCACTGGATGTACCGCTTCAGGTTACCCGATTGTTGCTCAATGATCCAGTGCACATGAACTTCGGCGCGGGCGGCCTCGTCCCAGTGGAACTCCTGCAGCCACAGGTGAGGTACATCGCAGAACACCGATTTCTCGTGCGCGGCCCACTCGCTGCTGTCTTCGGTTACGAAGATGTCCATGGGCTGGTACTCCAGCACGAACAGGCCGCCCGGTTTGAGGCAGTCCGCCAGCTGGGAAAGGAATTTCACCGCGACCGGCGGCGGAAAGGAATGGAATTCGCCGAACCAGAAGGTGATGGCGTCGACCGGACCGACCTTTGCGGCAAAATCTTTGGGCAAAGCGGTCAGGTCGGCATCCAGGAACCGGCAGTCCAGGTTTTCAGCCTCGGCGGTTGCCTTGGCCCAGGCCAAGGGTGCCGGCGCGAAATCGAATCCCGTTGTTTTGTAGCCACGCCTTGCCAGCTCGTGGCAATACAGCCCCGGGCCGCATCCGACGTCCAGGATATGGCTTTCGGTTCCAGCGTTCGGCGCCAGCTGGGCGGCCAACCAGTCGAGGTGCCTGGCGATGACATCCGGGCTGCGGCTGGCCATGTGGGTTGACGGGTCCAGGTGGACATCCAGCATCCGGCGGCTGAAGGTGGGCTCATTCCAGGGCAATTGGTTGCCATCGAGCCAGGGCCGAGCTGGGCGTTCGGCGGCCAGGATCGCGGCGATCGCCTTGCTGTGTGCATCGGAGCGGGACATGGGTTTGGAAAGCTCCCTGTTCTTGTGGCGATGGAGGTTATCCCCAACCCCTGTGGATAACCGGGCTGCTGTCGGCAAAGGATTTGCGACGGGCCAAACGGGATTATCCCTTTAGGACGAGGGGTTTTCCACTGTATTTCGGAATTGTCCCCGGGTTTTTCCCGGTTTGGAGGGTGGTCATCCCCAGGTTGTTCACGGGTTGTCCACAGGATTGTGGGTGGTATCCCAAGGTGGGGGTGGGGTTCGGGGGGATGGCGTGATAAATTAGGTCTGGACAAGTTGAGAGTGGGATTTTGTCGAAAAAGCGGTGTTATGCAGAATGGTGTAGGGAGCAAGAATAGGCCACAAGTGGTGGTTACATCGTCTCCTTCGCTGACCGAGATGTCGGCAGGCTCTACAGTCAAAGCGGGAGAAAAGTCTTTAACAAATCGTATGGTTTTGATAAAATAGAAGGGCTGTCGGAGGTCCCATGTTTAAGTCAAAAAATCTTTGTTTGTGTTGCCTGATCATGGTGGCTGCCGTCCAATGCGGATTGGCGGCCACCATCACAGTTGAAAAGGATGGGTCTGGAGATTTTACCCAGGTTCAACCTGCGTTGGATGCTGCTGCGTCGGGTGACACAGTTCGCATAGGGCCAGGTGAGTTCACTGAGCTCATTCCATCGTATATTCCAGGCTATGCTTGGGATGTCGAAGTTTGTGCATACGTCCGGGTACCCAATTTGACGATTATCGGAGCTGGAGCTGGTCAGACGATTCTTGGACCAACCACTTATCGGGGCAGTACTCAAACTTTTTCTCCCAAATGCATGGTCTGGCTGGAGGGGAATGATCGTATAGTCGAAGGGATTACATTTAGGAATTGTTATGAAGGAATCCATGCAACCCATGGCCCGGTTTTTATTGATGATTGCGAATTTCGGGACAATGGCGGCTTGGGGGTTATCTGGCACGCGGAGGATTCCGGCGGGTGGATTAGGAATTCAAATTTCTCGTCAAATATTTTGGGAAATATTGGTCTCGGGATGCTGGGGCCAGGGTCGAATATAATTATTGAAAATTGTATATTTGACAATAGTGAAATAAGTATAAAAAACACCAAAGGTACCTCAATTTTGAATTGTGAAATGAAAAATGTCCGTATTGGAGTAAAGATATCAGCAGGTGCCCGTTGCATATTGAACAACTGTAATGTCTACAATTGCTCAATTATTGGGGTTGCTCTCGCAAACGTTGGCCCACATTGCGATATTTTTAACTGTAATATTTCAGGAGATGAGGCAGCTTTGGCTGCTTATGCAGAAGCCACACTGTTTGCTTCAAATACAATTTTTAATGGGGGAAGTTTTGCCACGTTGTATTTTCAAAATTCCGGCCCAGCGGTAATCCAGAACTCCCATATTCTCCGTTCAGGCCCCTATTCCGTTAAATGTACCCACCCTGAGGCCTATGGTTTGAATACCCATGATATGACGGGCAACTACTGGGGCACAACCGACCCTGATTTGGTTGCAAGCTGGATTTGGGACCAAAACGACGATCCTGCCAATTTTTCTATCGTGAACTTTCTCCCCATGGCCAACGGGCCAGTACCGACAGAAAAAAAGAGTTTTGGCAGCGTGAAGGCCCTTTTCCGGTAGCCATAATTCTGGGGAAATCCACATTTTATCATAGCAGGCTTACGCGTCTGCCTCGTCATCCTAAGGAGACGACTTGGAAGTCCAACAACAACC
>JAGLCY010000301.1 GCA_023270185.1 Candidatus Krumholzibacteriia bacterium
GTTATTCCCATATCCCGCAAACAAAAGATGTATCCCACCAACCAGCTGACCGCCAAACCACGCCAGGCCAATGGCGCGACAATCAGGGCCATCGTTCGAAACCATCCCCCACCGGCAACCTGGGCCGCCTCTTCCATGGAGACGGGAATTTGTCCCAGTTGGGCAACCGAAATTCGGCTAGTCAGGGCGGTGTATTTTGCAACATATCCGAGGATGATGATCAAGGGAGTGCCGTAGATGAAAGTGGTCTCCGGAGTATTCCACAAACTTATCAAGCCGATACCGACCACAGTGCTGGGCAGAGCAAAAATAAAGAGCGTCATCGAGTCGACCGCCCGCCAGCACCACAATGCTTTTCTCTGGATCAAAAAACCCGTGATGAAGCCCGTGAGAGCCAGCAAGGTGGCTCCGGCCACGGCATACCCGATACTCCGCAAAAGACTTCCGCCGGAATTTCCCAGGGCTTCCAGATAAATGCCCGAACCACCCGCCTGAATCAAAAGAACAACAATGGGTACGATCACAAGCACCAGCCCCAAAACGGACACGATAACGAACAACAACCAACGGTAGATGCCAAGCCCGATGGGAGGCAAGGAAGAGACATCAGGCGAGGGACGCAATTGATACGTTTTCTCACGCAAAAACACGGCCTCGGCAAAAAGAAGCACCAGAGTGACGGCAACCAGTGGACTGGCCGCCGCAGTAGCGGCCTTGAAGTCGTAAAAGGCTGAAAACTGGGTAAAACTCTCCACTGGAAAAACTGCAAAACGCAGGAAATTCGGCACGCTGAATTCCCCGTAAGTGAGCAAAAAGACCAGCACGGCCGAAAGCAGGACACCGGGTAGTATGAGAGGAATCGTAACTCCCCTCAGCACCCCCTTCCATCCCGAGACCAACCGGGCCGCCTCTTCCAATCGAGGGTTGATGGTGCGCAATAAAATCATCGTCATAAGCATCGGTATCGGAAGAAATATTGAAAACAGGATGAAGGCAGTACCGGGAAGGCCGAATAAAAGCTGCGCCGCTTCATGGGTAGCAGAGAGCCCGAACAAATCCGCAGCCAGGCCACCACTGCCCAAAAGATCAGACCACGACACCGCAAGTATGTACGGAGGGATCAGCAAGGGAACAACAAAAACACCAATGAAAAATTGACGGAACGGCAAATCCGTTTTCCCGAACAGAATTCCCAATGGCAATCCCACTACCACAGAAAAAATCATCACCAGACTGGACAGGACCATGCTGTTGCGCATCAGGACCCACTGATGAGTGGACCTCAATACATCCCCGTAGGACACCAGACTGAAACGCCCATCCACCATCAAACTTTTGGCAAACATTGAAAGCACGGGGAGAAAGGCCACTGAAACGAGTAGAATGACGACAAAAGTCAAAAAAAGTCGTCTGGCCATTTAAATTCCCAACCAACTTTTCAGGTAAGGCTGAATTTCCACCATCTTTTTTGCGACCTCGGCGTAATTCACCTGCATTACCTTGATTTCAGCCAAAGGTTTCAACTCCGCGGGTGATGGAACACCCGGGCGCAAAGGAATCTGGGCGCAGTCGGCAAAAGCCAACTTCCTTTCGGTTTCCCTGGTCAATAAATAATCGATGAGCAGCCTGGCCTCCTTTGGATGAGGAGCGCCTGCGATGAGCACAACGGCGTTGGGAACAATGAAACATCCCCGGCCGTTTTCTCCCTGCCCCGGATAAACCATGGTGATCGGTTTGCCTTGCTTCATTCGATTGACGCCATCGTCCGTGTCCACCAGGCTGAAATCATATTTCCCCGAGGCCACGAAGTCCGTGCTCTCGCCGTTGCTCGTTGAAATCGCCACACCGTTGGCCTTCATGGCGGCCATGAATTCCTTGGCCTTTTCATCACCCCAAACGGTGAACAGGGCTGCTATCTCTGAAGTCGTGGTACCAAAGAGAGGATTGGCAATGACCGACCGTCCCTTCCAGCGGGGATCCAAATAATCAAGAATTGATTCAGGTTTGTTCTCCACGCTGTCATTGACCACAAGAACCCGCGCCCTGGCGGAAAAACCGGTCCAAAACCCCTCTGGATCCTTGAAAACGGGCGGTATATCCTTGGCGTTGGGAGAAGTGTATGAAGCGGAGATCCCTTTTTGTTTGAGGACTTCCGCCCGTATCGGCTCATTGGCCCAGTACACATCAGCCTGGGGATTGCCTTTCTCCGCAATCAGTCGGTTCATGGCCCCCGTGCTCTTGGTCTCTTCCGTATCGTAAACAGCCTTGATCCGGATTCCGGTATCCCTCTCGAAATCCATCAGAATCGGCTCAGAAAAAACCTGATCTTCAGAGACATACACAACCACGGTCGAAGGCTGTCCCGGTGTGTCGGAGTTGAACCAAATCAACCCACCCGCGATCAACGCACACGCGGCCCCCAGCAGGAAAACAATCCTTTTCATCAACGTTCCTCTTTGTTCATGGCTTCAGTGGTTTTACGGAAAAATCGTCAAAGGAAGTGACAGCATCGGCTTTTGTCCAAAGCCCAACTCCACCCGAGGTGGCGAACAGGTCATTTGTGCCCTCGAGGAGCTTGTCTCCATTGATGTAGCCTTCATACGTGTTGCCCTGTTGAACAATTTTCATCGTGTGCCATTTTCCAGCGGGTAACACGATCTTGGCATCTGCAATTTTTTTCCGGGATCCATTGTGCACATGGTAGATGCGGAAATTGTCCTCCAGCGGATTGAAGCGGGCGATGTAATAATTATCCTTGTCGCGCACCCGCCACATCACGCCTCCACCCTGATCGACTTCACCTTTGATGGATTTAAAACTGACTTGAATTTCGCCATCCAGGATGGTTGTGGAATCCATCCAGCAAAGATTGAAATTTCCTCCGTACTCGCCAGGAGGGTTGACCAGGGCAAGGACCTGATCGCCCGACGGGGCGGTTGTATCCTTGATGACACGCCAGATTGCAGGAGAACCTTTTTGGTTTGTGGCCTCCACTTTCCACCCGGAAGGCAATTCCCCCTCTGGAACTTCATCGAAATCCCAGGAAGCCTCGCTTGTCTTCCCCGGGAGTGACGGCTTGGAATTTGTTTCGGTTTGGGACTGCGCCTCATTGGAACCGAGAGTGACCCCAAAAAAAACCATCACCAGCAAAATTACTGTTGTCTGGGTTGTTTTACCGAGTTTCAACATAACCAATAATCTTTCATTAGGTTTGGGAACATCTCCTGAAGGTCGTCAGCGCGCTTGCGTTCAGGTCGCGGACCTGAGTAAGCAGAATGTAGAGTGGATGAGTTCATATGGATAGCAGGAACACGAGAAGTCCGGAAGACCGGACATCGAGAAAGGGAAACCGAACGAAACCCCCGGGGACAAAATACATGTATCGTGCTCAATCCAACATAACGGTGAAATACTCCACCGCGCCCGGTTCATCCTTGTTCCCCGCCGCCTTGTACAAGGTGCCCCCGGTGGTGCCGTGGGTCTCGCTGAAGGTCGTTTCCCAGGTAGTGATCTGCAGATTAAAAGGAACCGCCCCCTGCCAGCTACCGGCGCCGTAATAGTGGACCGCGACCTCGTACCGTCCCCGCAGCGGAATCTCCACGGTATAGGTTTCCATGCCGGGACCCGACTGGTCATCGATGTCGAGCTCCCGCCCTTCGGCGGCCTTCTTGTGCTGGTAGTTCGTCACAACGCCCTGCGGGTCGGTCACCCAGAGATCGACGTCCGTCCCGGCGGCTTCCCAACTCAGCACGATCTTGAGGGCCGCGGCCCGGATGTCCGCGTTGCCCCACACACTGGCCTCGCTGGTTCCCAGATCATTCTCGGCAACGACGACGATTTGGTTCCCGCCCGGTCGAAGAACCGTCTTGGCGGAGAACTCGCCGTTGTGGAGTTTGATGGGAATCGACTCGCCGTTGGTGAGCAGAAAGGCCTGGGTCAATTCCAAGTCGGCACATGTACCTTTGACGACCAGCACTTTCCGGTCGACCTCGAATCCCGGCTGGGGTGAGGTGATCGTGATGGTCGGTTCCTGGCCGAGCTTGATGATCGTCCCGGGAGCATTGTACGCCACACCGTTGACCCAGACAGCCCCGTTGACCTCATAGGTTCCCGAGGGCATGTCGAAGGGAACGACACCTCTGAAGGATGAGGTCGCCAAGCCCGGGAACGGAGTGTCCGGCCCCAGCAGGTCGGAACTCATGACATTGATCAGAACATCATCGACATTGCACCACAAGGCGCTGGAATACTGATCGTCGGGGCGGACATCCCCGAATTCGTAGCGCATGAACCATTCAAAGGGATCGTTGCCCGCGAAACGGTCCTGGACCTGGGGCGGCACGGACAAGTCGCGGGCCCAAATCCCCCCGAACCACACGGGATAGACGATCGCAAAGGTGCGCTGGAGCGTGAGATTTTGCCCACTTCCCCCTGCCAGGGTGATCGTTGCGGTATAGACACCTTCACGGATCACGTCCGGAACCTGCCGCTCCGCGCCGGTGACAACCGCCCCGGGGAAATAGGTCTGATCGACCTGGTGACCCAGAGCGCCGATGCACTGGTCAGGGCCTTGGAGATCGACAGTGAGATGAACCTGGCGCGAGGGGTCCACACTGTTGTAGGAAAACTTCGCCAAGATCAGGAGTGGGTCCGCCGGTCGAAACGTTTCCAGGGAAACCATGCTTTCTTCCGCATCGGTTATCAGGATCTCCGAATCCTCGAAGAGCGGGACAAGCTCGAAGGATCCGTGGCGCCGCGTGATCTCACTGTCGCGGTAGCTGATCACGATCTCCACCAGATAGACTCCCAACGGCATGTTTTCATCGGTTCGGATATCGTTCGTAAGTGACCCCGAAACACCTTCAGCCGCCAGGAGTCTGGTAGGTCGAAGGTTGTCCACGCGCCCGTCGGGCCTGGTGACAAACCATGTGGCGGTGATCGGAGTTGCCGGACCAACCTGGGCGTCGGTCACATCCACATGTATGCCGATGGGATCACCAACCGCATACCTCGCTCCGGTATAGGACGAATCCACCCCCGGAAGAATCATCAACTCCCCGATCCGGAAATCCAGGTTTTCGCCTCCCCACGGCGAATCGCCCTCCCCCGCGGAGCCGTCCTTTTCCAGGGTGTAATTCAGGCCGCTGACGACTTTCCGGGGAATGATTCCATCTCTGGTGATCGTCTCGAAACCATCCTTGGTGATTTTTTCATGGATCCGGTCATTGACCTTGCACCTGATAAGGATCTCGTACCGGCCGTCGGCTCCGGTGGTGGTCGAACACAATTCCCCCTCCACTGTGAACTCCACCAGGACCCCCGACGAAGGCAGAAACCGCTCGCCGTCATCCTCGCTGACCGTGCCGTTGATCAGGACGTATTTTTCATACTCCCTGAGGATCGCGTCGACCGCGTCATGGTGTTTTTTTGTGAGGATGTAATTGCCCATGAAACTCTGTTCATCGAGCCGCCCGTAGACATCGGCGTCCTGATACAGCCCGAGCTTGTCGATGATGACCCAACCAGGTTCCGATTTGCTCTCCCAGCCATTGAACAGGGCATAGGCCTCGCGGGCCCGACTTATCACTTCCGGCTTGAGCGAGTTGGCGTACCCGGCCAACCAGGCCGGATCCAGGGCCCGAGGCTGCAAAAGCAGTTGATGCCAGCGGTAAACGATGTCGGCTTGTTTCGAGGCGATGTATCCCCGTCCGGTGGCCGGGTCGTAAAGGAAATAGTCCATATTGCCTTCATAGGTTTCCCCCTGCATTCGCGGGAAAATGTCACAGGCGAAATAGGTCTGGCAACCTGACCCCCCGGCCGCCTTGAAGGCTTCCTGCTGGCCTTGACGCTTGCCCAGTTGGCCGCACAGTGAGCCACCGCGGAAATCGTCGATCTTCTTGGTGAGACGGTCCAGCGCGTTGGCGAAATCCTC
>JAGLCY010000302.1 GCA_023270185.1 Candidatus Krumholzibacteriia bacterium
ATCTCCTCGCCGGTGGTGTAATCCTTCTCGGGGGAATGCGGGCTCATTGGATAGGCTCCCGGTAGTCTGGGAAATGGGGCGTTCAGAAAAACGCGGATTCTTCGTAGAGGATTCTACCTTCGCCCGCCCGGTTCAATCAAATGATTACTTAGCGATTTCCCTGGTCGGGTTTCAGGGATTATCAGCAACCGCATCGGCACTCCGGCAGGTTTGAATTGGACCACTTGGGGGCCGTGACTTATGGCGAGTGATTTAGGCGAGCAGGGAAATGAAACCCTCCTGTTTGATTTTCTGCCATTATGAGCATATACTCAAAACTGACGACCGTCAAATCCTGGTTTTTTGCGTAAAACGGGGGGCTGTCATGAAACTGATCATCTCCTCTGAAGGGCCAAATCCCTGTGATCAGGTCGACCCACGCTTCGGGCGGGCCCGATACCTGATCCAGTATGATTCGACTTTCGAATCATTCGTCTCCGCCGACAACTCCGAGCAGTCGGTGGCGGACCAGGGCGCCGGAGTCTTGGCCGCGCAGAAAGTCGTCGGTTTCGGGGCTGAAGCCCTGCTCACCGGACACTGCGGCCCCAAGGCATTCCAGGTTTTGGCCGAGGCCGACGTAAAAATCTATTCAGGCATCGAGGGAACAGTCCTCAACGCCGTAAAATCCTGGAAAAATGGTGATCTCGAACCCCTGGCTTCTCCCGACGGGATCGACCGCCACCTAAAAGATTCTACACACCCGAAAGGATAAATCATGCGCATCGCGATTCCCGTCTCCGAAGGAAAACTCGACCCGCATTTTGGACATTGCCGGCAATTCGCCCTGGTCGACGTGGACCTCGACGAAAAAAAGATTCTCGCCACTGAAACCGTTGACGCGCCCATGCACGAACCCGGGGTGCTGCCCGCCTGGCTTGCGGAGCAGGGCGCCAGCCTGGTGTTGGCCGGTGGCATGGGAAACATGGCCATCCAGATTTTTGCCAAACACGGCGTCGAGGTGATCGTGGGAGCGCCCTCCCTCGATCCCGAATCGCTGGCCCAAAGCTATCTCGCGGGTGAAATCGGAGCCGGCGCCAATGCCTGCGACCACTAGCGATTCCCCCGGGTTTGCCGCCACACGAGCCCAGCGACATCCCCACTGCTGGGTTTGCTCCTCGGCCAACGAAAGCGGGCTGGCTGTTGAATTCCAGGAAGATGGGTTGGGCGGTGTCGAGGGGCGTTTTCCTTGTCCAAAGGAATACACCGGTTACCCCGGCCTCCTTCACGGCGGTGTGACATCCGCCCTGCTGGACGGCGCCATGACCAACTGCCTGATGGCGCTCGGCACCCCCGGTGTAACCGCCGATCTCCAGGTCCGCTTCCTGCGCCCCGTGCTGATCGGCAAACCCGTCACGGTGCGCGCCTGGCTGGACCGATCGCGCGGTCCCGTCAGCATCCTCGGCGCGGAGTTGCGCCAGGACGGCGAAATCCTGGCCACGGCCGTGGGCAAGTTCATGAATCATCCCGACGATAAACGATCGAAAAAGGAAGGTTGAGGCGATGAAGAAGGTCGGCATCATCATCTGTGACCGATACCACACCTGCGCGGGCGGCAAATGCCTGCGGTCCCTGAGGGAACGGGCCGGCGCATTCGCGCGGTACGAAGGCGAAGAAGTCGAACTCGTCGGCTACACGACGTGCGGCGGCTGCCCCGGCGGCAACATTGAATACGCGCCCGAGGAGATGAAGAACAACGGGGCCGAAGTGGTGCACCTGGCCACGGGCCTGGTGGTGGGCTATCCGCCCTGCCCCTATCTCGATTACTTCATGGAATACATCCC
>JAGLCY010000303.1 GCA_023270185.1 Candidatus Krumholzibacteriia bacterium
ACCAGGAAAGCCGCCGTCGAAATCCAGGAGCGCCTGCTGGCCAAGGCTTCCGGGATGGTTCTGGCCGAACCCGATGAATTGCGCCGCCAACTGCGCGATCTGTTCAGTGACCGCGCCGATCCCGAACCCAGCGCCAGTGAAATGCTTCAAGCGGCCGGCTTGTACGAAATGGTTCTAGAAGATCTTTCCGGTCTGCACGTGGGCACGATCCACTCCTTTTGCCAACTCATTCTGGGGCGTTTTGCCGCCGAAGCGGGGCTGGATCCCCATTTTGCGGTTATCGAAAACCAGGACGACCTGATTGACGAGGCCCTGGATCAGCTGGAAGAGGAGATGTCGAAGGGGGAGATCCTGGCCGCCGCCGGTCGAACGGTTGGCCCCAACCCCACCTCCGTTCGCGTGGCGGTGAAGGAAATCTTCTACGAACAGATGCGCATCGAGCGCTGGCTGAATCGGCATGGTGAGCCGGGTGACCGCATCCGTCTGGACAAGCTGCCGGGAATGCTGAAGGATCTGCGGGAATTTCTCTTCCCGGATCTGGATTCCGGGCAGGATCCGGATCCGGAAGCTTTTGTTCCCCTGCTCACAACAGCTCTCGACGAGTTTACGAAAAGTGGCCTGGATATTGTGGATGCCGGCATGGGGGCGGACGCTGAACGCACCACGAAAAACACAGCCAAACTGCGCGCGAGTTGCCAGGCGGCGCTGGATCTTCCGCCGGTCGACCAGTTGCCGGCGATTCGTAAAATCTTTCTTACCAAGGCCGACCAGACCCGCAAATTCACCCTTATCCGGGACGCGGAGATCAAGGCCCAATACAACGCCCTGGTCGTCGAAAACGCCTTGCCCATCCTGCGGATCCTGCACACGTCGGGTTACCTGAAACTGTACGAGCTGAACCGCGACCTGCTGCATCTCGGCCTGCGTGTGCTCGACATCTACAGCGAGTTGAAACGCCGTGACCGCGTGGTGGATTTCCAGGACCTGGAAGACATGGCCTGCCGCCTGATGGGCGACCAGGGCCGCGCGCTTTCTCTTTTGTACCGCCTGGACGATTCCATCCATCACATCCTGCTGGATGAATTCCAGGACACGAACTTCAACCAGTGGGATATGCTGGATCCTTTCGTCAGGGAGTTTTTGTCCGGTGGCGCCGGCGACCGGGCGCGCACCCTGTTTTTCGTCGGCGACATGAAGCAGTCGATCTACGGTTTCCGCGGCGCCGAACCGTTGATCTTTACTTTCGCGAGAAAACTGCTCGAGGATCGCGGTCAACCCGTGCTGGATCTGCCCACCAACTTCCGCAGCCTGGGCGCGGTGGTCGGGGGAGTCGGCTGCCTGTTCAACGCTTCCCCCCTGGGTGATTCCTTCGCCCCGGAAGAGCGCGAATCGGTAAGGCAGGAGTGGGCGCGACAGGAAGGGCCGGGAGTGGTAAGGGTGCTGGATCCCTATCTCGGCGCTGATCCGGAAGATGACCCGGTGGATGGCCGCAGCGGAGACCAACTGGCTGCCGACGCCGCTGCCCGGCTCGTTCTTCACCTGAAGGAATCAGGAACCACGACCTGGGACGGTTTCGGTGACGACCTGGTCGAACGGCCCCTGCGCTGGGCGGATTTCCTGGTGCTCACCCGGTCGCGCACCGAGATCAGTCTCTATGAAAAGTCGTTCCGCGTGGCAGGCATCCCCATCGTGCCGCCGGGACGGGGCATGCTCACCGCCAGCCGCGAAGTTCAGGATATCCTGGCGGTGCTGCGCTGGCTGATCTGGCCCGAGGATGACGTGGCTCTGGCCGCGGTTTTGCGTTCTCCCATCTTCCGCATCGGGCAGAAGGATTTTCAGGAAGTGTTGGCCCGCCGTGGGCTGTTCCGCGTCAGGGATGATGGACGGCCCATTCCTCCGCGAGGGTTGTGGCAGACCATCCGCAAGGACGAGGACGATCCCATCACCGGCCCGGCTGTCGTCCTGCTGAAAAACTGGCGCAAACATCTGGGCTTCGAAAGTGGGCACGATCTTTTGCGGCGCATCTATCGCGAGGGCCTGGTCCTGGAAAAGTACCAGCTGGCCCTGGGCGATCAGGCCCGCTACAACCTGATGCGTCTGTTTGATCTGGCGCTGAGTCCCGAAATCTCGGGCACGCCGACGGTGCGCCGCCTGGTCGATTTCATCGCCCGCGCGGCCAGCCAGGGAGGGCAGGAGGAAGGTACGCTACCCCGTGGTGGCGCCGAAGGCCGGGTGCGGTTCATGACCATCCATGGGGCCAAGGGGTTGGAAGCCCCGGTTGTCCTGCTGGTCGACGCGGACCGGGCCACGGGCAAGGAAAGCCCCCGGGTAAGGACGGACGCGGGGGCCAGCGACACGCCCCTGCTGTTCAAGGTGAACAAGAACTACCGCAAGGGATTCGCGCTGCCGGACGAAGTGCCGTGGACGCGGGATGCCCTGCAGATTGCCGCTGG
>JAGLCY010000304.1 GCA_023270185.1 Candidatus Krumholzibacteriia bacterium
ATTGTCATCCGCACCATCGTCTGCCAGGACCGACGCGCGACTTTCGGGGTCGGCGGAGCTGTCGTGGCCGACAGTGATCCCGCCGACGAGTACCAGGAAACCCTCGACAAGGCCAAGGCCCTTATCGCCGCGGTCAGGACGCTGGCCGACACCGGGGAGGCGCCATGAAAGTCGTGATCCTGGACAACTACGACTCCTTCACCTTCAACCTGTTCCAGATGGTGGCGGAGTTGTGTGACGGGATCGAACCCCGGGTTTTCCGGAACGACGCGGTTTCCGTGGCCGAAATCCTCGACCTCGCGCCCGACCGCATCATCATCTCTCCCGGGCCGGGCAGTCCGGAAAATCCCGGGTACTTCGGTGTTTGCCGCGAGGTGATTCTGGAGCTCGGCGAACGGGTACCAATCCTCGGCGTCTGCCTTGGTCACATAGGTATTGTCGAAGCCTTCGGCGGCCGGATCGCGCGCGCGCCCGAACCGCGCCACGGCAAGACCAGCCCCATCCTCCACGACGGGACGGGCATCTTCACCGGAATGTCCGAACCACTTGAAGCAATGCGCTACCACTCGTTGATCGCCGAGCGGAAATCAATGCCGGAATGCCTGACGATCACCGCCTGGACGGACGAAGGTCTGGTCATGGGCGTGAGGCACAAAAAGTGGCCGATGGTCGGAGTGCAGTTCCACCCCGAATCCATCGGCACTGATTGCGGACACGATCTCGTGCGGGCGTTTCTCGAGGGCCGTTATCTCACCGGTGGGCCGGGCGGGCCGCCGGAGATCTGACCATCTGCTCCAGATTCGGGGTGGCAGTCAGGGCCCTATCGCACTTATGCTGTCTCCCAATACCCCTTTGAAACCGCCCCCAAGCACACTGATCCTGGAGCCGGACCATGCCTGAAAATATCGACACACACAATCGCGCCCTCCAGGTGAATCTGGATCCCCGCTTCTATGGCACTTTCGCCGAGATCGGTGCCGGACAGGAGGTGGCGCGCTGGTTCCTGCAGGTGGGCGGGGCAGCCGGCACCGTGGCCAAGACCATGTCCGCATACGACATGAAATTCAGCGACGACATCTACGGCGAGGGCAGTCGCTATGTCTCCCGGGAACGTATCCAGGCCATGCTGGATCACGAATATGCCCTGCTCATCCAGCGACTCGGGGAAAAGCGTGGCACAAAAACCAATTTTTTCGTGTTCGCGAATTCCGTCTCGGCGCGCAATTACAAAGGCACCAACGAGTGCCACGGTTGGCTGGGACTGCGTTACCAGATGGAACCGCAAGGCGAGCCCAGCGAACTGCTGCTCCACATCAACATGCGGGATCCATCGAACAGCCTCCAGCAGGAAGCGCTGGGAATCCTGGGCGTGAACCTGCTATACACAGCTTTGCTCGGACCCAAGGACGCGGACGAGTTTTTCGCGTCACTTGTGAACGAGCTGAGCCTGGACCGGATAGAGATCGACGTGATCGAAGCACGGGGCCCGGAGCATGGCACCAACGACGCCTACGTCCTGGGCACCAAGCTCGTGCAGGCAGGTCTGGCCCAGGCAGTGTTGCTCAGTACGGACAGGACTCTGGTCCAACCCTCCGACATCATCCGCAAGCGTCCGCTGGTGGTCGAACGAGGTATGTTCATGCACACCTTCCCCTACCACAGGCAGATGCTTGAGGAATCATTGCGGCGCCTGCAGCAGGAGGAAGAAAGCGAGCGGGATCCGATCCTGCTGCCCGAACTGTCGGTGAACCCGGTGGCCGGTCTGGAAGCCCCGGACGAGGCGGAAACCTTGCGCCGTCTGCATGAACTCAGGGGACTCGGTCAACCCATCCTGTTGAGCCGCTTGCCCGAGGCCTATCACCTGACCACGTATCTGCGACGGTACACAAACGAGCCCATGCGCTTCGTGTTCGGGGTGTCCACCTGGGTGCAGATCCTGCACAACGCCCAGTACCACAACCTTATGGGGGGATTGCTGGAAGCCCTGGGAAAACTCCTGGCGGGCCGGGTGAAACTTCACATCTATCCCATGCCGGCGGAGGTTTACCGGGCGGCGCTGCCCGACGACTTCGCGACACGGGCCAAGGTTGTGGTGCCTGCCGAAGGGCTGGTCACGATGGAGAGCATCAGGTTCGAGCAATCGGTGCAACACCTGTACCGATATCTCCACGATTCGGGCTGGGTCGCGGGATTGTCGCCGGACGAGATCTAAACCTTTTTTTCAACGGCTAGATTTTGTGTTTGGTTCCGCACCGCGGACATTTAGCTTCGGGCGCTTTGAAGTCCGGCGGAATTTTCAGGACGGTGCCGCATTCGCACTCGATCTGTTTGTAACCATCCTCGCGGTAGAAAAAATCGTCCACCTGGCGGGCAATTTCGCGTTGCGATGCCGACACTTTTTCGCGGACCGGAGCCGGTTCCGAGCTATCCTCCTTGAGAGCCGAGCCGGGGATCACGCCCTTCTTCGCGCCCTTCACTTCCATGTAACCACGATCGTAGTCCGCGAAACTTCCTGATCCCATGGAACGCAGGATGCGGACCCTCTCGTCGATGGGCGGGTGCGTGCTCGTAGCGTTGGCCGCCATGTGATCGACCCGTTTGAGAGGATTGATGATGTACATGGGCGCCGTCGCGCTGGTCGCCCCGCCCAGCTTGTCGGGAGCGCGGCTGATTTTCTCCAGCGCCGAGGCCAGACCTTCGGGATAGCGTGTGAAGGTGGCGGACGAGGCGTCGGCCAGGTACTCACGTTTACGCGACACGGCAAAGTAGATCAACCGGGCCAGGATGGGCGCGAGGATCATCAGCACGATGGCAATGATCGCGATGATGCCCGACCCGTCCTGCCCGCCTTCACGCCGTGATCGACTGCGTCCGCCCCCGAACCACATACCGCGCAGGCCGACTTCAGCCAGAATGACGATCGCTCCTGCCAGCACACCCGCAAAGAGCATCAACTGGATGTCCCGGTTGCGGATGTGGCCTATCTCGTGGGCGATCACGCCCTGAAGTTCGTCGCGGTTGAGCCGTTTGAGCAACCCGCTGGTCACTGCCACGGAAGCGTTTTCAGCCCGCCGCCCGGTGGCAAA
>JAGLCY010000305.1 GCA_023270185.1 Candidatus Krumholzibacteriia bacterium
ATCGGCAGGTCTTTCTTCTCGATCTTGCGCGCGCCCGAGACCGCCAGCATGACGTGATCACCCTGGAACCAGGCGGTAAGCGTCATGACAAACCACACCACCACGGCGATGATCACCCCGGTCGGCCCGCCGCCCCTGCCCCAGAAATATTCGCCACCGAACCAGCCCAGGGCCACCAGCAACACGGCGGTAAAGAATACCAGGACGACGGACTTGCGCTTATTGGCTGCTATCTGTTCCCACATATCAGCTGAAGTCCACCTTGGGAGCCGCGCGTTCAGCTTCGTCCTCGACCTCGAAGAAGGTTTCGGCCGTGAAGTTGAACATGCCCGCGATGATATTGCTCGGGAACATCTGCACCTTGTTGTTCATGCGCATGACGGTCTCGTTGTAGAACTGCCGCGCGAAGCTGATCTTGTTTTCGGTGCTCGCCAGTTCCTCCTGCAGGGACAGGAAATTTGTGCTGGCCTTCAGGTCGGGGTAACTCTCTGAGACAGCGAACAAACGGCCCAACGCGGCGGTCAGCCCGCCCTCCGCGGCCATGCGTTCGGGCATCCCGCCCGCGCCCGAAATGGCGGCCCGGGCCTTGGTCACCGCTTCGAGGGTTTCCCGTTCATGTGACATGTAACCCTTGACGGTTTCCATGAGGTTGGGAATGAGATCGAAGCGCCGCTTGAGTTGCACGTCGACCTGGGCCCAGCTTTCCTTGACCTGGTTGCGCAGACCAACCAGCCCGTTGTAGATGCCGACCATCCACACGACCACGACAACGATCAAACCGACCAGTATCAGAAAAGGAATCAACATCATTCGTCACCTTTCGTGGGGAACATTCCGCAAAGAAAATCCCGAACGCTCGGCTGGACATGCCAGCCATCAGCCTTGAGATCGCCGGCCAGGTCGGCCAGTTCATCCTTGTCGAACCAGATGCCGCAGCCTTCCGGACAGCTGTCGATCAGTACCCGGCGGCCGGGCCCGATATTCACCTTGTTCATCTTGTGTTTGCACAGAGGGCAGGGCCGACTGGGCTCGTCCGATTCCGCGTCGACCAGCGCGGACGCGTCCGAAGTGCCGAGCAACAGATCCAGTTCGCCGTGGTCGAACCAGATGCCCTGGCAGTCAGGGCACAGATCCAACTCGATCTGCTCAAATTCAACCACATACGTAGGCACGTGGCAGACGGGACATTTCATGGTCTTCCTCCTTGGGGGAGAATGACGTATTGGGGGTGTTTTGGCAATGGGGAGTTGGGGGTTGGCCGGGAGCTGTTAAAAATCAATTTAATTATAATAAATTCAACATTTTACCTTGTATTTTCGTCTTTTTTTCGTATATTGGTTCCGGAACCCTTTCCAAGGATGGAATCATGTCCAATATACCCGAATTCCGCCCCAACCTGGACGCCGCCCAAGCCCACATCGCCCTCAAAAAAAGTGTCGAAATCCTGGATCGGGCCCAGCACTGCGTGGTGCTGTGGTTCGGCGAGATCATGCGCCGGGAGCTGCACCGCGATCTGGGGTTCAGCACCATGCGTTCGTATGCCACTGAAGAGCTTGGATTCTCCCCCACTCGGGCCGGGGATTTCATTCGTCTGGCCAGAAAACTGGAATCCTTGCCGATGGTGAAAAAGGAGGTGGCCTCCGGCAAACTGGGCTACACCAAAGCGCGGGAGATTTCCTCCGTGGCCGACCCGACCAACGAACTGGAATGGGTGAAGGTGGCGAAGGAACTATCCCGCCGCGAGTTGGAAGCCACGGTCCGTCAGGCGAAAGAACTGGCTTCCCAACAGCGAAAGGAAAATCCAGACCAGGGTGAGTTGATGCCGCGCCCGGTCTCGACGGTGCCCCCGGCGATTATCCCGGTGCGCGTGGGCTTCGAACTCACTCCGGCCCAGTACGCCCGTTACGAGGCGATGCTCGCGAAGATCGGTCACCGCGGGAGCAAGTCCGACCTGCTTCTGGATATGGTCGAAGCCCTGCTGGTCGCCGACGCAAACGCCCCCCGGGGGGCGTTTGCCGATCCCCACTATCAGATCCATATCCATGAATGTCCGACCTGCGCCAAAGCCACCGTCCAAACTCCCAACGGTGAAATTGAGCTCACCAAAACCGAGATTGAAGCCGCCAGAGAGGATGCCCAAATACACAAACCCGGTGAGCGCATCAAATCCATCATCCCGCCCCGGATCCGCCGTGAAGTCCTGGCCCGCGACCGTCACTGTTGCCGCCGCAAGGGCTGCAACCACACCCGCTTTCTGGAAATCCACCATATCGTCCCGCGCTCGGAAGGTGGAACCAACGATCCCGAAAACCTGGTCACCCTCTGCACCGCCTGCCACAAACTGCTGCATGAGAAGGGAGGAGATCCGCAAAGCCTGCTTGTTCCCCTGGAAGACAAGGTTGACAGCTTGGTTTGACTCGCTTTGGACCATCCGATTTGGTATAATCATACGGTAATTGCGCCCACATGTTTTTTTCGCACGAGGGGGCTTTCATGCGAAAATCCGCTTTTTTCCTCGCTCTGGTTCTCGCCGTTATTGCAGGACTCTCGAGTGATCACTTCCCCATCGCCCAGGCTGAGGACCAAATTCCGGCCACCACATTATCGACCATCGTCGACACCACCGACATTTATGGTGGCCCGGGCACCCTGGAGGGAACATTCCAGACCGCCGAAGGCCTGCCGGATCAGCAGGGATGGACCA
>JAGLCY010000306.1 GCA_023270185.1 Candidatus Krumholzibacteriia bacterium
GATGTCCCACGAGGGCATGACCGCCAACATGGTCATGGAATGCGCCGACGCGCCGGCGGCTCTCGAACGGTTCGCCGGTCTTTTCGATGGCCTGTCCGCCGCCGACATCGGCATCCGGCTGAAAAAAATGCCCACCGGCAAGGTGGCGGGCTCCGAAGTACGAAGTTGGATCGTGAAATACGACGAGGAAAAACTGGCCCAGCTCAACCCCCAATCCATGAACCCCCAGTTGAGCGGCGCCAACCGCCTGCAGGCCGAGCAGATGATCGCCATCCTGCGCAAGGTCACCCCCAACATCAACATGGCCGCCCGGGGCGATTACCTGATCCTGAGCGCGGACTCGAATCCCGCCAACCTGGCCCACATGATCCAGATGGCCGGCCAACGACGCGGCGCCGCCAACCCCCAGATTGCCGCCATCGCGGCCAAAACCGGCCTGGCCTGCCAGCAGGTGGTCGTGGGCGACCTGATGGCCATCCTCTCCTGGATCACCGAATGGATGGAAGAACTCAACGAGGAAGAGTACGCGACAATGCAGGGCAACCCCATCCCCTTCACCAGCGCTTTCACCATCGAAAATGCCGAATATGGTGTTGATTGGACCATGGATATGCCCGCGGTCCAGCGCCTTATAAAAGCGATGATGGAGATGGAAGCCCTCGACGACCTGCATGATGATGACATCGATGTCGACCAGGTCGACGAGACCTCCGACGAGGAGACTGAAGAAACGAATTGATGGGAAACGGCTGGGCGTCTCTTTCCACCCACCATCAATTTTTCCAACCCTATTGGCGAACAGCTTCTTCCAGGAAAACGCTGTTCGGAATCGTGGTCGTTCTGCCATCCTCATCGATCAGGGCGTGAACCGGAGTGATGCCCGCCAGGATTCCTTCGCGCCCGCCGATCTCGATCTTTTCTCCAGGCTCGAAAATCTTCCGCGCGTAGAATCCGGCAATGAGGTTGCGGGTGATTTCGCGTGAACCCAAACCGAAGGTCAAAGCCAGGGCCAGGGCACCGCCGGACAGAAGGATCAACACGACGGACAGGATGATCTGCGTGTCGATCTGCAACTGGGTCACAGCCATCAACCCGACCACGAATATGATCAGGGACGACACGGCCCGTCCCAGGACAGGTGCAAACTCCACTCCGGAATTCCTCGCCGAGCGGGTAACCGCCCCACTGGCGAATTGCGCGATGATCATTCCGATAAACAGGACGATGGTTGCCGCCAGCAGGTTGGGCAAATACGCGAAAAAGGCCGTCATCGCGTCGGCAACCGCCATCAGTCCCACCGACAACGCCGCGCTCTTGATGAAAAGAGCCAGGATCAGGTAATAAGCCAGGCGCGACAGGAGAAACCCGGGTGTTTCATGCAAACCCAGTTTGCCCAGGGTATCGGTCAAACCCACCTTTTCCAGCAGATCGTTCAAACGGAGTTTATCAAACATGGTCCTGATCGCCTTGGCCGTAATCTTGGCCAGAATATAACCGATCAGGAAAACTCCCAGTGCGGTCAGGGCCTTGGGCGCAAACCCGGCCACCGATTCCAACAGGGAGTTCAAAACCGAATTAAGGGCCGTTTGAATGGAAAAATCCTGGTCCATATCATTCCTCTTTGTCGTGGCTCTTGGAGCCGGGAAGCGACTCGATCAGCGTCTGCACGTATTCCCAAACGGTTTTCAGCATGATGTTGATTGAAAAATCCAGGCTGTCCGCAACCAGGGAGCGACGGTTGATGCTGCGGCGAACTCGTCCGCCCAGTTCCGGATTGGGCTCCACCGTGTGATCCCTCAACTCCTTGATGGGTTGTCCTGTATCCAAGTCGGCCTTATCGGACATCCGGGACTCCCTTGCCATAGGCCTCACGGAAAAATTCCCGGGCCCTCTTGATGCGCATCTTGACCGCGGAAAGTCCCACTTCCAACTTGTCGGCTATCTCCTGGTATGACATTTCGTCCATGTCCCTCATGATAAGGGGCACTCGCAGCGTTTCGGGCATGTACGAAAGGATGCCGGAAATCAAGGCGCGCTGGTCACCGGCTTCGACCTCGAATTCCGCGCCGCGGCGGGAATGGAGGGCGGCCTCCTTCTCCAGACCGGGTTCCTCCAGGTCAATGAAGGAGTGTCCCCTGGTCCGCCGCAAATGATTCAAGCAGTGGTTGACCTTGATGCGACCGATCCAGGTTCCGAAACTGCTGCGCCCCTCGAACCTGTTCAGGTTGAAATAGGCCTTTACCAGGACTTCCTGGGCCAGATCCAGGGAATCTTCCTCGTTACCGCTCAAATACCGGCAATTGGTCTGAACCCGGGCCTGGTGACGGCGAACAAGTTCTTCGAAGGCCCGCAGGTCTCCCTGCGGCGCCGCACACGCTTTTTCCACTAGGATTTCATCAGTATCCATCATGTCCATTTCCCTTCTGACAAGTACCGGGGTGGGAAAGTCACATTCCATTTCAAAAAAACGCATTCTAACAGGGACCAACAATTTTTTCCGGTTTTTTCCGTGATTCTGGAAAAGGAAGTGACTTTCCCATCATGGCCGTGTCTGGAGATCGTTGGAGGGCTTTGATGGATACCGACACCCCCGGCCCCGTAAACAGGGCCGGGGGACTTTCACTCACTGGAGGAAACAGAATGAGGAAGAATGCTATCGCTTTCGTGCTGATGCTGTCGATAGGGCTTCTCGCGACTTCCGGAACCTTCGCAGCGGTCGATGACAACGACAAACCCATCGTCTCGGTCACACCCTACATTGGTTACGGTTTCTGGTCCGAGGATCTGGGCCTGGATGATTCCTTCATGTTCGGCGCCCGGGGAGCCTTCCACATCCTGAATTGGCTTTCCCTCGAAGGCACCTACGGCCGGTCGGGGTCCGACCGAAAGCTGGACGGAGTCAGCGTGGACCTGGACCACTACGGGGTCGACCTGGTGGCGGAATTGCTGCCGTCCGCGAAATTCGTCCCCTATGTGACCGCGGGCTGGGCCCAATTGGACTACAATGCTGATGGCGCGGACCGGAAATTGCCTCTCAACGGCGGGGAAATCGGCATCGGTGTGAAAACCCGCCTCGGCGGCAACAACGCCAACTACAGAGCCCTCCGCTTCGACATCCGCGACGTGATGACTAATCTGAATTCGGATTTTCCCAATGAAAATTCCACCACCCACAACATCATCGCTACCCTCGGTGTCCAGTTCGCTTTCGGCAAAAGCAGCAAGGACGGGGACAATGACGGCATCCGCGATCGCGACGATGACTGTCCCGACACTCCCGCCGGAGCCCTGATCGACGCGGCCGGCTGCCCCACCGACAGCGACGGCGACGGCATCCCCGACGGGATTGACAGTTGCTCCGACACTCCCGCCGGAGCCACAGTTGGACCGGACGGCTGTCCCCTGGACAGCGATGGTGATGGTGTATACGACGGACTGGACAAATGCCCCGACACCGGCGCCGATGGCGAAGTGGACACCGATGGTTGCCCCATTCCCGATCCGGTTGTCGAGTTCGAAGTACTGAATACCAACGACATCACCAGTTCGCAGATCTCCTTCGGGTTGGATTCGGCGGTCGCCGATGGCGGGCATGACTCCTTTCTCGAAGGAATCGGATCCGCTCTTTCCGGATGGCGGGACATGAAGGTCGAAATCGCCGGCCATGCCGACGACACCGGCTCCGAGGCCTACAACCAGAAATTGTCAGAGGAACGGGCCATGTCGGTCATGGAAACCCTTAAGACCGATTACCCCGACATCCAGGATGACCAGTGCCGGGTTGTCGGTTACGGAGAATCCCGGCCCATCGCCGACAACACCACCGAAGAAGGCCGCGCCGCCAATCGGCGGGTTGAATTCAAGGTGTTGAACGCTGAAGAACTGAAACGCGAAATCGAAAAGCGGTAGCCGACCGCGTGGGGTAGTCGCATCCCGTCTACCCGCACCTTGATGGACACCCGGCTACCGCTGGCCGCCCCTTCTCATCCTGGGGGCGGCCATTTTTTTCGGAAAAGTAAAATATTCCCGGTGGAAATGTGACTAATCGGAAATGGCGGGGTCTAGAGAACAGGCAATGGCCTAGCGCTGCCTTGGTCAGGGAACGAGGCTCCCCACTTCTTCCCTGACCAAAAATCCAACTTGAAATGTTACCCCCTTGGGGTGACGTACCGCCTCAACGAAAGAAGAATTCAATGACCTACTATATCGAAGACATTCAGGGGATCGGCCCGGCCTTCGCCGATAAACTTTCCGCGGCCAAGATCACCACCACCTCAGAACTGCTGGACCATTGCTGCACTCCGGCCGGTCGCAAAAAAGTGTCCGGGATCACCGGTGTGGGTGAAGGCCAAATTCTCAAGTGGACCAATATGGCCGACCTGATGCGGATCGCGGGAGTCGGTCCCCAGTATTCCGAACTGCTTGAAGGCGCCGGAGTAGATACGGTCAAGGAACTGCGTCACCGCAATGCCGCCAACCTTGCCGTCAGAATGGAGGAAGTTAACCAGGAGAAACACGTGAGCGGGTCATCCCCCGCCGAAAAAACCATCCAGGAATGGATCAATATCGCAAAGAGTATTGAGCCCGGTATTTCCTACTAGACCATTTTGGACATCTTCGGCCCGGGCCTGGACAAGGCCCGGGCGGAGTTCAAACGCATATTTTGCCCTCCGTTCGATCACCTGAATACCTGATTCCATCATCGTTGAACGTCCACTGTAAATCCCGTCGCCCGATTCCTGGCACAAACGGAATGGATCCGGGGCCCTGGACACGGTATTTTCTTACATGACCGAGTCCTGC
>JAGLCY010000307.1 GCA_023270185.1 Candidatus Krumholzibacteriia bacterium
GATCTTGCGCTTGTCGAAGGCGATGGCTTCGACCATCTCCAGGGCGCTGATCGCGGGGCTGACGAAAGCCGAGCCGCTGCCCAGCAGACCGACGACTTCGCCGCCGGCGCCGCGGGTGCGCTTTTCGATCCTGGCCAGGGCGGTCTTATTGATGAACTGGTCCACGGGCAGACCATAAATCCGGCAGGCGCTGCGGATGGGCACCATGGTGTCACCGTGTCCGCCGAGCACGACCGCTTCGACGTTTTCGACCGACACGTTCGCTTCCTGGGACACGAAGTACTTGTAGCGGGCGGAGTCCAGCACGCCGGCCATGCCCATGATCTTGTTGGGCTTGCACTTCAGCTTCTTGAACAGGCGGTAGACGATGGCGTCCAGGGGATTGGCGATGGAGATCACGAACGCGTTCGGGGCATACTTCTTGATGCCCGCGGCGACGAAGTCGGTGATCTTCAGGTTGGTGGCCAGCAGTTCATCGCGTGAGGGGAAACTGCCGTCCGGCTTGGCCTTGCGGGGCACACCGGCAGTGTTGATGATGAAGTCGGCGCCTTCGAGCACCTCGTAGGTTTTGCTGCCTTCGAGGTTGACGTCATTGCCGTAGACCGGGGTGGCCTCGGCGATGTCCAGGCATTTGCCCTTGGCGAATTCAGGAGGAGCGATGTCGACCAGGCCGACGTTGCGGGCCAGCCGGCGGGAAACGATTTCCGAAACCAGGACGCCGCCGATATTGCCGCCGCCCACGATACCGATTTTGTTGATCATGACACCAAACTCCTTGCTGGGAAGTCCAACTTTTGCGGAATTTCAAGAACCTTGCGGACCGATTCTACAGAAGATGTACGTTAACATCCAGGGGGGCGGAATTCCAGCAAATTAGCTGTATGTGTGGCTTCAGAAACCAATACAAAAATGGTGGGGATCAAATAGGTATCAATAGACCAGATACCTATTTGCTGCCGATTTTTAGGCGTCCCCGATTCAGCGTTTGCGAAGGGGTTTCGCCAAAGGTGTTCTTGTAAAGACCCGAAAAACGGCTGATGCTGGAGAACCCAACGGACAAGGCGGTTCCTGTCACGTTGGTCCGGGGAAGGGGCGCCAGGAAAACCTGCCGAGCCTTCAGAAGGCGCCTTGTTTGAACGAAGGCTATAGGGCTGGTATTCCGGTAGCGACGGAAATTCTGCTGCAGGGAGCGGGCACCGACACCGGCAACCCGGGCCAGCAGGTCGATCGACAGGGATTCAGCCAGGTGGCTGTCTACAAAGTCCTCCACTTTTTTTATTCTGCCCTGGTTGGTGCAATCCCCAAATTTTTCAAGGTTGTCGGAGTAGTTGTGCTCATGGCCAGATAGCAGGACATTCACCAGGCTTTTTTCGAATTGCTCCAGGGCGAGGGGCGATTTACGAATCATGGATTCGGGCTGTTCCAACTCCGCAATCAACAACATGACCATACGCTGAACAGAGGAGCCAACCGGGGAATCCAGGCGCAGAACCGGGTTGAAAAACAAAGGGTCCTTCAAGGGGGCGCACTGTCTGTTGCTGAACTCCTCTTCCAGAAACTTCCTTTCAATCATGATGGAAAAAGCTGAAAAATCCCGGTGTCGGATCTTCAAATCACGTCCGGGAGATAGAATGACGGCGCAACGGTTCGCGGAATTGACGGTCTGATCAGGCCATGTGTAACTGGAGGATCCAGACTGGAAAAAATGGAGTTTGTAGGATGATTCGAACCCTTGGACATCGATTTCCATGTCCCGATTGCAGCGGCCCCAGGAAATACCTGTGTTCTGTAGGAACGCGTAATTGAGTTGGTAGGACAAAGGCCCAGAGTCCATCAGGGTTCGACGTTGGAAACCCTCGAATTTTTTGGTTGTTTCAACGACTTGATCCAGGTCAGTAGTGGAAAAGGAGATATGACCGGAAAGGGGATCCGAGGACGCAGTCATCATGAAACTCCAAGGAACAGGAAATGGGGCGTCATTTCTGAAGCAATAATTATCGTATTTAAAGTCAATTGTCAATTGGCCTATGGAATTACCCCGCCAAAAGCGAACAATTTTAGTCGCAATTGAGGTTGAAACAATTTTTTCATAGGCTATCTTAAAGTTAATCCAAATATATCATTCAATTCGGTGGGGGACGGCGGGTGGAGCCCTGTGCTTCACCCGCCTGATTAAAATGAAGATCGCCCTCAGATGCTAGAGACAAACAAGGAAGTGAGGAGTAAGACCATGAACAAAAAACTGGTTTTTCTGGCCGTGATCACCGCCACATTGCTGATGGCCGGCACGGCGGCCCAGGCTTTGACCATCAATCCCCAGATCGGGGTCAACGCCTCGGCCCTGGATTCTGATCCTGTCAACGGTGAGCACAAAGCTCGCGCCGGCTGGCAGGTTGGTGGTTATCTGCGGTTCGACAGCAGCAAGTTCTACCTGCAGCCGGGTGTTTTCTGGCACATGGTCGGGACGGAACTGGAAACCGAAGACCAGATCAAGCACGAAACCCAAACCTTCCAGAATACGGTTCATTCCATCCAGATTCCGGTTGTGGTTGGTTTCAATGTTATTGATGGGGATTCGTTCGATCTGCGTCTGCAGGCCGGCACCGCGATTGATTTCATCACCAGCGTGGACGACAACAATTATTTCTCCAAGGATGACCTGGAATCCAATTACTGGTCGTTCAAATTTGCCGTTGGCGCGGATTTCTGGATCCTGTCGGCTGATTTGGGTTACGACCTCGGCATGAGCGATTACTTCACCGATGAAGATGGCCGCGAAGGCAAGATGAGCGGCTGGTTCCTGAACGCAGGCCTGCGGTTCTAACCAAGGTCCAAAACGTTTCGAAAGGGAAAAACATGAAATTCAAGAAAATTGCAGTGCTTATGGCCCTCGCCCTGGTGGTTATGGCTGTCGGCGCCTGTAACGAGGATGATGTCAAGGACATCGTGGAATACAACCTGACGATCGAGAACAATACGGACACTGTTTTCGATGTGTGGATCGACAACCCCCTGTCCAGTCACGGTTACTATTACGCCGGTCATGTGGCTGCTCAACATAAGACCATCATTCACGAGTTGGACATCGGCATTGATTACAAGGTCAATCTCGTCCTCAAAGACGCCCCGGCCGAGCCCGATGTGCATCACCGAATTGTCCACTCGAGTAGTGACGATGTGACCTGGACCATCAACGATTAGCAGGATAAAAAAAGAACCCGGGGCCAGTCGGCTCCGGGTTCTTTTTTTTACCCGGTATCAGCCGAAAGCGCCAACCACCGCGATCCGGGACCAGTCCTCGAAGCTGCCGCCGTCGGGCCCGTTTTCGGGCCCGGTCATTTTCTTCAGTTCATTCACTGAGATCCACCGCGCCTGATGCGGTTCGGCCTGGGCACTGACCAGTTCCATGATCTGGTCGTCGTTGTCTGCCAGTCCGTCCAGATCCACCTTGAAAACCACGCCGAAGTGCACGCTCGAAACGTCTTCGCTGTCAGAGTTGATGAACCCGATCAGGGACAGGGCGTCTGCGCCGGGATTCAGTCCGGTTTCCTCTTCCATTTCCCGCAGGGCGGTGGCCATGACCATACCTTTGGTTTCGACCTGGGTATCGTCGCGATCCAGAGGTTCGATGTGCCCGCCGAAACCGACCGACCACAATCCGCCCAATCTTTGTTCGGTGTGTTTGGCGCGCCGTTGGTAACACAGCACACGGGCCTGGTCGCCGGAGCCGCGTTGCAGCATCAGGTAAGGGATGATCTGCTTGTAGTGGGAATTGATTTCCATGTAGTCGCGCTCGGCGAAAAACAGGTGGCTGGTCAGGCTGTCCAGGTCAACGGAACCGGACGGCAGAAAACCCTGGGGGCTGAGCCCGGGGAACAGGTGTTTGCGTTCGACGACCAGGATGACGCGCAAGGTATCGGTCCTTCATTAAAAGCTGGGGTTGTTGATTAACCGACTAAATCTGGTTACCGGGGGCGAATGTAGCACATGGTGAACGTTGGCGGAAGCGCGTCGGAGGAATATCCCGAACTGTTCGATTTCCTCCTCATTGAAGTCAATGATCAGGGCCTTCATAAGGGATTTGTCAGCCAATTCGAATTGGGGCCCCCAAACCCTGGCTATGTTGGTTGACATAAGTTGGTGGGACCGTCTATCGGCGGGATTGCGCCTCTTTTCGACATATCCAGCTTCGACAAGCCTGTTCACGGCCCGAGTGACGGTGGATTTATCCAAGCCTAACATCCGGCACAACTGAGTTTGGGTAATTCCATAGTTGGAATAAATTCTGGCCAGGATGAGCGCTTGGCCCGTTCCAATCCCCAAGTGATCCAGGTATTGGGCTTTAAGTGTCTGCATTTGGCGGGCGAGTCTGGCCAGGTTCGGGGGCAGGTCGGTGGGTGTCATGGGGTGAAATTCCTAGTTGGTTGTCTTGCCAACTAATTCTGGGAGATATATGGCCGAGAATTGCGAGACAAATTTAGTTGGCAAGCCAACCAAACCCCTATTTTACCACACCCCTCCCGCCCCCAACGAAACTCAAGGCAAGAATCGGCCCACATTCGCCAACTTCTGCGGCAGATATTCTTCGATCACGTAATTCAACCCGTGTTTGGCCAGCGCCTGCTGCTCAGCGCGAACTCCCATCTTGATCATCTGCTCCAGCGCCAGTTGCCAGGCCCGGTAGTGCAGGATGAAGGGATCGTTTTTCAGGGCATCCTTGGCCCGCTTGATATCCACTTCCTTCAAGGGATGGGTGGGCAGGTCGTAGTCGATGATGTCCTGGGGAGTGATGCCCAGCATGTGCGCCTGGGGCACGCAAAAGTACTCGTTCAGGTGGGCCGCGTTACCAGACCCGACCTTCAAAGTGCGGTAGATGTTCGAAAAACCGTAGGGGTCCCCATCGACGAAAACGTACACGGGCAAACCGTGGCTGTCGGCCAGACGCCGCACGAAACGGCGGCAGGCGCGGGTCGGCACACCACCCAACGAGATCAGGATGCAGTTGGCCGTTTTCCAGTAGTTGTGTTTGACCAGGCGCTGGAACATACCGGCGGTTTCGATGCACAGGATGAACTGGGCGTCGGTCTCGAATTTCAGATCCTCAACGGAGATGGGGATGCTGTAGGCCCCGCTGCCGAACCGGGTGCAATCGATCCGGAGTTCCTCATCGGTGTCCCGGTCGTGGTCGATGACGACCAGACGGCCGGCCACGTCGCCACCTTTTTCCTCGGGAACGAATCCGAGCTGTTCACGGTTGACGCCGAAGAAGGCCTCGACGTCTTCCATCACCGTGTCGGATTCGGG
>JAGLCY010000308.1 GCA_023270185.1 Candidatus Krumholzibacteriia bacterium
AAATGAATCCTAGCATCGCTGAGAACGAATCGTCAATTGGCGATGGTTTCAGGCGTGCTGGGATATTGGATATCATTGCAGAATTCACCCCCCGGGGGGTGAATGGGGACAATAAATATGTTGTCAGATTCACTACGGAGACCAATTTGAAATTTTAACACCCTGAAAACAAATAATATAGCAAATAAAGTGCCCGGGGCACTTTGAGATAAGCCACCTCTTGATAATACATGAGTTCTTAATCTGAGATCAAACCTGGAGGTCAAAGCGGACCAAACCCGGAGTTGCCAGCTGAAGCCGGGGTTCCTTCAAGTCCACTAACCGCCAACCCGGATTCCTGTTGGAAAAATAACCCGCCATCATGCATCATGGTTCCTGGATGATGGAAGGAAACCAGCCCAAGCAGGGAGTAGCAGGATGCTGACCCGGAAGAGTGATGGAGCGCGCGCATGGTTTGCCGGATCGGTGAACCTCGTATTTGTAGCGGTTCTCGTGGCCGCGGTTTTTCTCATGGCCGGAACCGAAACGGAGGCCCAGGAAGGATCGGTCCCGGATTGGAATGATTCGCTTGACACCCTCGAAGGCGGTATCGGGCTTCACTACGGAATCCTGGGCGGGCATGGTCTTGCTTTCCGCCTGCCGCTCAAATGGTGGCTGTACTTTCAGGTCGCCGGCGGGATTTTGCACACATCCGACCATAAACAACACAATGTCGGATTCCAGTTGAACTACCTGCTTCGCCAGGATCAGCGTATGCGGATCTTCCTGTCCGCCGGCAGCGCCTACTTCTACGATGATGAAAAGACTGGAACGAACCTCTGGGTAAAGGAAACGAACTGGAATTACGGGGCGGGCGTGGGTCTGGAATACCTGATGGGAAAACGCTGGTCGCTGCAGGCCGAAGGTGATTTCGCCCATCACGGCAACAGTGGCGACATAACGGTCATAGGCCAGGCCGGCATCTATTACTACTGGTAGGGAGCCCCGTGGATATTCGCGCTTACAACCGTCAGGCCTGGGATCGCAAGGTTGCCGAGAAGAGCCTCTGGACGGTGCCCGTTGACACCATGACAATCGAAGCTGCCCGCGAGGGTGAGTGGCGGGTCATTCTGACTCCGACAAAATCAGTTCCACGGGAGTGGTTCGGTGATCTGGCCGATTGCGACCTGCTCTGCCTGGCCTCGGGCGGCGGCCAGCAGGGGCCGATCCTGGCGGCAGCTGGTGCTCGTGTCACAGTGTTTGATAATTCCCCCGCCCAACTGGCCCATGATCGGCTGGTGGCCGAACGGGATGGTCTCGAACTGCGCACCATCGAAGGCGACATGGCTGATCTTGGCGCATTCGCCGCTGAGAGTTTCGACCTGATCGTCCACCCGGTATCGAATTGTTTCGTGTCCGACCTCGGTCCCGTGTGGCGCGAGGCATTCCGGGTGCTGCGTTCCGGCGGCGCCATTCTGTCCGGGATGATGAATCCGGCCTATTACTGTTTCGACTACGAGCTGGCCGAAAAAGGGGATGTCGAGATCCGGCATAAATTGCCCTACTCGGATATCGCCGACCTCGATGAGGCCACCCTCGAAAAACACAGGCAAAGAGGCCTGCCCCTGGAATTCAGCCACTCCCTGACCGACCAGATCGCCGGCCAGCTCGAAGCCGGTTTCCTACTGGCCGGTTTCTACGAGGATGACTTCGGTCCCGACATCGAGGATCCCATAAGCGACTACATGCCCACCATGATGGCCACCCGCGCGGTCAAGCCGCGCCAAACCTGATATGGATCGCCGCGCCACGCGCGCCTGGTGCTTCTACGATTGGGCGAATTCCGCCTTCGCCACCACCGTGATGGCCGCGCTCTTCCCACCGTTTTTTCGCGAACTGGCCATTGCCGCGGGCCGGGGTGAAGCCGAGGCCACGGCCCTGTGGGGGTACGTGACCGCGGGGGCCTTGCTGTTGATCGCCGTAACGGCCCCGGTGCTCGGCGCGATGGCCGATGCCATTGGTGGACGAAAGAAGTTCCTGGCTTTCCTGGCGGGTCTGGGGATTCTGGCTACGGGGTTGTTCGCAACCCTGGGTGCCGACGGTTGGCGCACGGCCGCCTTGCTCTATGTCGCGGCGAATTTCGGTTTTGCCGGTTCGATCATCTTCTACGAATCGCTGCTGCCCAGCCTGGCGCGGGGCAGGGACATGGATCGCCTCAGTGCCCAGGCCTACGGGCTGGGTTACGCCGGCGGCGGCCTGCTACTGGTTATTAATCTGCTTTGGGTGATGCACCCGGATTGGTTTGCCATGCCGGACCGGGGGTTTGCCGTCCGGGCCTCGTTCGTGAGTGTCGCGGTCTGGTGGGGGCTGTTTTCCCTGCCGCTGTTCAAATACGTTCCCGAGCCGCCGGTCAAATCCCTTGAAGATGGGAAAGCCACGGGCCCGGTCCTGGTCCAGGGATTCCATCGCCTGGCCGCCACCTTGCGGGAGATCACACGCTATCGCCAGCTGCTGATATTTCTGGCCGCCTACTGGATCTACAACGATGGCATCGGCACCATCGTCAAGATGGCCACCGCCTACGGGTCGGAAATCGGCATCGGCATGACCGACCTGATCGGAGCCCTTGTTCTGACCCAGGCGATCGGTGTTCCCTTCGCGATCCTGTTTGGCCGCCTGGCTCGTCGTACGGGCCCCAAGTCGGCCATTCTGCTGGCGTTGAGTGTCTATCTGATTATCAGTGTCTTCGGATTCTTCCTCGAATCGGCGGCCCAGTTCTACGTCCTGGCCGGACTGGTCGGCACCGTGCAGGGGGGCGCCCAGGCCTTGAGCCGGTCACTTTTCGCCAGCATGGTCCCCAGGCATCGTACAAGTGAGTTTTTCGGTTTCTATTCCAGCAGCGGTAAACTCGCGGGGGTCGCCGGACCCCTGGTGTTCGGGCTGGTCAGCCAGGGTACGGGCAATAGTCGGCTGGGAATCCTGTCGTTGATAATCTTTTTCGCGGTGGGAGGGTGGCTGCTGACTCGGGTCGATGTTTCGGCCGGTGAAGCTGAGGCCCGCCGCGCGGAGAAGGAAGCCGGTTTCCAGGAGCCTGAATTATCCTAGCCACTCAACATCTCTCCCTTTAGTTTGTGGTCATGATTGAATTGATAACACACATCATTATCGAAACCTGGCTGGTGACCGCGCGGATGTCCGCCTGGCTTTTGTTGGGCTTCGCTGTGGCCGGACTGTTGTCAGTGTTCATTTCCCCCGCCTGGCTGGAACGGCACCTGGGTGGCCGGGGGATGGGGCCGGTGCTGAAGGCGTCCCTGTTCGGGGTGCCCTTGCCTTTGTGTTCCTGCGGTGTGATTCCCGTGGCGGCTTCCCTCAGGCAGCACGGCGCCAGCCGTTCGGCAACCACGGCTTTTCTTTTGTCCACTCCCCAGACCGGTGTTGATTCCATCCTGGTGACCTGGACAATGCTCGGCCCGCTTTTCGCCATTTTCCGCCCGGTGGCCGCCCTGTTGACAGGATTGCTGGGTGGTGGCCTGGTGCAGGTTTTCGACCCGGATCCCCACCAATCATCGGCCGACGGCAAGGGGCTGGCGGGCGCGGGATCCGAGGACATCATCCGACCTCAGGGCCTGGGGCCGAAAATGCGGGCCGTCGCGGACTACGGGTTCGTCACACTGCCCGGTGACATCGGCCGGGCCCTTTTGATCGGCCTTGTCATCGCGGGGATCCTGGGAGCGGTGGTTCCAGCGGATTTCCTGTCCGGTTACCTCGGCCTCGGAGCGCTGTCCATCGCCCTGATGATGATCGTGGGCATTCCTATCTACGTCTGCGCCACGGCCAGCGTGCCGTTGGCCGTCAGTTTCATCTTCATGGGCGCCACCCCCGGCGCCGCGCTGGCCTTCCTGATCGCCGGGCCCGCCACCAACGCCGCCACGGTGACGACCATTGCCAGGGTTCTCGGCCGCAAGACCGTGATCATCTATCTGCTCACCGTTGCGGTGAGCGCCTTCGGAGGCGGCCTTCTTTTGGACTGGGTGCTGCCCCGGGCAGGTGAGGCGATTCCCCTGTTCGCGGGGCAGGGGCATCACCATGAGGATATGGGTTGGTTCGAACACGCCGCCGGCGCCGTCCTGGTTTTGGTCATGACATTCAGCTGGTGGCTTTCCCGCCGCCGGGGCCATTCCTGTGGTTGCGAAGGAGTCGATGTGTGTCCGGTAAATGATGATTCCCCGACCCTTGAATTCGCGGTGGAAGGCATGAACTGCAGCCACTGTTCCGGCAGTGTCCAACGGGCGGTGTCGGAAATGGACGGGGTCACGGACTGCCAGGTCTATCTCGATGATGGGCGAGCGGTTGTCCGGGGCCTCGATCTCGACACCGCGGTAGTGATAAGGGTGATAGAGGGGTTGGGCTACAGGGCCCGTCTCCTTGTTGAATAATCGTCCCACCGGCGGGTTACTCTCCTTGTTGATAATGAAAAGGAGTTAACCGATGACACTCGGCACCATGTTCTTCACTTTCGGCCTGATCGCCGTCTCGGTCGGCATCGCCTGTTTCATCGCGATGGTTTCTTTCATTCAACAGCGCGGTGTGAAGATCAACTGGTTCCTGATCAAGCTATACATGCCACGATACGTTGGGAAGTACCGAGAGATTACCATTCGTGAAACGGGGCGGCCCGGTGTTCTTTTCTACGAGTTCGTCATCTCCATGAATCTTGCCCTGGTAATGGTCATTCTGGGAGCCGCCCTCCGTTAGCCCTGTTTCAGAAGGTGCTTCTGCCAGGTATCCTTGCCGCCGCTTTTCCTGAGCGGCATCACCGCCAGCCGACCGGTGGCCCCGATGTTTTTTTCCAGATAGCGCAACTCCTCGACCTTGATCTCCAGGTCGGGTCCCGGTTCGATGTCGTAGCTCTCTTTTCTCAACATGAGGATTCCCTTGGCTTCGATGGCCAACTCGA
>JAGLCY010000309.1 GCA_023270185.1 Candidatus Krumholzibacteriia bacterium
CCCGAAAGTTTCGGTTGGCTCGACCGGATGCTCGCCGAACGCGAGGAAACATCCGGTCCCCTGTATCTGGACCTGGACATCCAGGGGGTGCACTGCGCGGCCTGCGTATGGCTGATCGAGGAATTGTTCAAGAGACATGAAGCAGGCATCCAGCTGCGCATCAACCCCACCCTGGGCAAAGTCGAACTGAGCTGGGATCCGGACCGGGGCGATCTGAAGGAGTTCCTGGCTGAGGTCGAGAAATTCGGTTACCGGCTGGGCCCCAGCCGCAAGGGAGGACGCCGGCAATCCCGCGCGCTGCTGATGCGCATGGCCATCTCCATCGCCATGGCCATGAACGTGATGATGTTCAGCCTGAGCTTCTACTTCGGACTCGCCGAAGGCGCCCTGTACATGTTCTTCGGCTGGCTGAGCCTGGGTATGGCCACCGTGTCACTTTTTGCCGGCGGTGGAGTTTTTCTCAAAGGGGCGGCCGCGGGTCTGCGCCGCCGGGTGCTGCATCTGGACGTGCCGATTTCCCTGGGCATGGTGCTGGCCTACATCGGTTCGACCTACGGTTTTCTGACCGGCGGTCCCGATCACGCCTACTTCGACAGCTTGACCATTTTCATCGCCCTGATGCTCGTGGGGCGCTGGGCGCAGGAGAACATTCTTGAGCGCAACCGCAACTCGTTGCTGGAATCCTCGGGCGCTGAGAACCTGACAGTTAAACGCTTGAAGGACGGCGAGTTGGAGGCCGTTGCCGCTCCGGAGATCGAACAGGGTGACGAGCTGTGGGTTGCCCCCGGTGACCTGCTGCCGGTCGAAGGCATTCTGATGCGGCGGGCCACGGAAGTCTCGCTGGATTGGATCACCGGCGAATCGGATCAGATCGCCTTCCAGCCAGGCGACAAAATCGCCGCCGGCGCCTTCAACGCGTCCAACCACGGTTTTGCCGTGACAGCGGTGGAAGGATTTGCGGACAGCCGTCTGCAGGATCTGCTGCGCTCGACCACGGTGGCCGACGAGGAATTCCGCCCCCAATGGTGGCACACGATCAGCAGCTGGTATGTAACCGCCGTCCTTGGAGCAGCCATCGCCGGCTTCGCCCTGTGGGCCGGCCGGGACGTGACCATGGCCCTGAAGGTGACCATCGCCATTCTGGTGGTGACCTGCCCTTGCGCCCTGGGACTGGCCACGCCGCTGGCCGAGGAATTGATCCTGTTCGCCCTGCGCCGACGAGGCGTGTTCATCCGCAAACAGAGTTTCATGGAAAAGGCCTTATCCGTGCGGCAGATCCTGCTCGACAAGACGGGCACCCTGACCATGGGACAGCTCGCGCTCGATGAGGAATCCAAGTCGGTTTTGGAGGGATTGACTCCCGACCAGCGTGTCGTCCTGCGCCACATGACATCCCGCAGTAATCATCCCGTAAGCGAGTGTCTGGCAACGGCTTTGGCCGAATTACCGGAGCCTGGCCAGGTTGATGAGCACGGTTTCGGGGCGGCCGGCGAGGACCTGACCGAGATCCCGGGCGCGGGCCTGGAGTTGAAGCTGGCGTCCGGAGTCTGGCGGCTGGGACGGGCCGATTTTGCCCTGAATGAAGAGACTGCCGACAAATCCACCGTATTTTCGAGCGAGAATTGCCTGGTGGCTTCGTTCCATCTCCACGAGGATCTCAAAGCCGACGCCGCCGAAGAAGTGGCGCGGCTCAGGGATGCCGGTTACGATATCTTCCTGTTGAGCGGTGACACCCAGGCCAAAGTCGACGTCGCGGCCCAGACCCTTGAAATTCCTGTTAACCGTTCCTTCGGCGGCCTCACCCCCGAAGCCAAAGCCGCCCGGGTGCGCGAACTGGACCACAATGACACCCTAATGGTGGGTGACGGGTTGAACGATTCTCCCAGCTTTGAGGTAGCCTTTTGTGCGGCCACTCCGGCGGTGGATCGCCCCGTTTTGCCGGGAAAGGCGGATTTCTTTTTTCTCGGCGACGGCATTGCAGCCATCGGTCGTTCGCTGACCGCGGCCCGCCGTCTGCGCCGGGTGGTCCGGGACAATCTCATTCTCGCCGTACTTTACAATGTTCTGGCCATCGGGCTGTGCATGGCCGGCCTGGTGACTCCGGTCGTCGCGGCCATCCTGATGCCCATAAGTTCAGTGTCAGTAGTCACTTTGACAGCAATCCGACTTTCTGGAGGCAAGCCGGAATGGATATAATCATTGCTCTGGTTTTCATCAGTTTGACCTTGGTCGTGGCCGGTCTGGTCTTTTTTTTCTCCCGCTTGTTCGAGGGAGATTTCGAACATGGGGATCGCCTGAGTCTGCTCCCCCTGGAGGATGATGACGGCATGAATCAGGTTGACCAAAAAATACCGGATGATAAATTGGACAAAATGGGTTTTAATAGCGGCGAAATCGAGTCCGATCAGCCTGAATCCAGCGAGTCTTGAAGGAGGAAGTGCTCCCCATGGAAGCCACACTATCGGATAACACCCAGATGAAGACGGTGGTCTACGATGATTCGATCGTCCGCGCTTTTTCGATCGTAACGATCATTTGGGGCGTGGTTGCCTTTCTGGTCGGTGTGATCATCGCTTCCCAGCTTTCCTTCTGGCAGGCTAATTTCGGACTCGAGTGGCTTAGCTTCGGACGGCTGCGGCCCCTGCACACCAACGCGGCCATTTTCGCCTTTGTCGGCAATGGAATGTTCGCCGGGATATACTACTCGACCCAGCGCCTGCTCAAGGTGCGCATGGCCAACGACATGCTCAGCTGGGCAAATTTCTGGGGTTGGCAGCTGGTCATCGTTTTGGCAGCCGTTACATATCCCCTGGGATTGACCCAGAGCAAGGAATACGCCGAGCTGATCTGGCCCGTCGACCTGTTGGTGGTCGTGGTGTGGGTCATTTTCGCGGTCAACTTCTTCTGGACCCTCGCCATTCGGAACGAAAAAAACCTGTATGTGGCGATCTGGTTCTATATCTCGACCATCGTCACCATCGCGGTGCTGTACATCGTCAACAACCTCCAGTTGCCGACCAGCCTGCTGCACAGTTATCCAATCTATGGAGGCGTCCAGGACGCCCTTGTTCAATGGTGGTACGGCCACAACGCGGTGGCCTTTTTCCTGACAACACCACCACTGGGCCTGATGTACTACTTCATGATCAAGGCCGCCCAGCGCCCGGTCTATTCCTACCGCCTGTCGGTGGTTCACTTCTGGTCCCTGATCTTCCTGTATATCTGGGCCGGCCCCCACCATCTGCTCTACACCGCGCTGCCGGACTGGGCCCAGACACTGGGGATGATCTTCAGCGTGATGCTTTGGGCCCCCTCCTGGGGCGGCATGCTCAACGGCCTGCTGACCCTGCGCGGCGCCTGGGATAAATTGCGCACCGATCCGGTCATCAAGTTCTTCGTGGTCGCGGTGACTTTCTACGGGATGTCCACCTTCGAGGGCCCGCTGCTGTCGATCAAGAGTGTCAGCGCCCTGGGCCACTACACCGACTGGATCATCGGCCACGTGCACGGCGGCGCCCTGGGCTGGAACGGCTTCATGACCTTTGGCATCCTGTACTGGATGTGGCCTCGCCTGTACGGAACCAAGCTTTACTCGACCAAGTTGGCCGAACTCCACTTCTGGATCGCCACGATCGGCATCCTGTTGTATGTGGTTTCCATGTGGGTTAGCGGCGTGAGCCAGGGCCTGTTCTGGCGCGCCATGGACGCCGAAGGCTTCCTCAAGTACCCCGACTTCATCGAGGCCATCACCAACAGCGTGATGATGTACCACACGCGCCTTCTGGGCGGAACACTGTTCCTGCTCAGCTCGTTCCTGCTGGCCTACAACATGATCATGACCGCCCGGCAGGGAAAACCATCGACGGTCACCGTTCAGGTTCCCGCCCGCCGACCCGCCGGCGACGGCGAAAGCGCCTGGGCCCTGCTGACCAGCGCCCCCATGCTGTTCATCACCGGTATCCTGGTGCTGGCGATCTGGTTCGGCCTCGCGGGTTCCATGATGAGCCCGGTCGTGCTGGCCTTGCTGATCGTCGTCTTCGTGGCCGCGATCATTTCCTACGGCCTGTACCAGAACCGCTGGGGACATTGGTACGGACTTGTCGAACGCCACGCCCTGGTGTTCACCATCCTGGCTCTGGTGGCCATCCTCATCGGTGGCGCCGTGGAGATCATTCCAACCATCATCCAGAGCAACAAGGTGCCGCTGGAGATCACCGAGGAAATGATTGCCGAGGATCCTTCACTGGCCGAAACCGCCAAGTGGCTCCAGAAACCCTACAGTCCCCTGGAACTGGCCGGGCGCGATATCTACGTGTCCGAGGGTTGTTTCCTGTGTCACAGCCAGATGATCAGGCCGTTCCGTCACGAAGTGCTGCGTTACGGTGACTACTCGCGCCTGGAAGAATCGTTGCTGGACCATCCCTTCCAGTGGGGCAGCAAGCGCACGGGCCTGGACTTGGCGCGGGTGGGCGGCAAGTACGACAATCTGTGGCACTACCTGCATCTGATGGACCCGCGGTCCACCTCGCCCGCATCCAACATGCCCACATACACACATTTCAAGACCGGCACGGTGGATCCCGCGGTGATGACCGGACGGATGCGCGCCCTGCGAAAACTGGGCACGCCGTACTCCGATGAGGACATCGCCCTGGCCGAACAGCGGTTCATGAGCCAGGGGCAGCTGATCTCCGACTACCTGGCCGACAAGGACGTGGATATTCGGCCGGACAGCAAGATGGCCGCGATGATCGCGTATCTGCAGAGGCTGGGCCGAGGACCGCAGCCGGTGGCCGCCGTCCCGGACGAAACCGCTCTGGAACAGTAGGAGGAACCGGGAATGTTCCAGGATTATTTTGCCCAAAGCGATCATTTGATCTGGCCGGTGATCGGTCTGTTGATCTTCGTTTTGCTTTTTGTCGGCGTGCTGGCCTACGTGTTTCTGGGGCTGCGCGACAAGGACAAGGTCAATGAAATTGCCGCGCTGCCACTCTCAGAGGACAGCGCCACCGATGACCATCTGAACAATCCAAGCCTGGCCGACGGGAGGGCCCCTTGATGACCGAGAACCAGAACATGAACCGCGACAACCGGACCGAGTACCAACAAGATACGGTCATGGAACATGAATTCGACGGCATCCAGGAATTCGACAACCGGCTGCCCAATTGGTGGCTTTGGATCATGTGGGGTTCCATGGTCTTCGCCCTGCTCTACTGGGTCTTTTTCCACACCCTGGGTGTGGGCGTGCTGCCTGTCGAGCGGTTCGACATGGAAATGCAGATTGCCCAGGAGGCTCAAATCGCCAGGGCCCTGGAAGCCGGCATCGACAACGAATTTTTTGTCATGATGAGCCAGACCGAGGACAAGGTGGCCGAAGGGCGAGAGATCTTCACGAAACACTGCGTGGCCTGTCATCTTGACCAGGGACAGGGTTCGGTTGGACCCAACCTCACGGACGGCTACTGGATCCACGGCTGTGAACCCATGCAGATGCTCAAGACCATCAACGACGGCGTGGCCGCCAAGGGAATGCCCGCCTGGATGAACCAGCTCGGGCCCACCAGGGTGAATGCCGTACTTTCCTACGTATTGACAATCAGGGGCACTGAAGTGACCGGCAAGGCCCCTGAAGGTGAACCGTGCACCTTCTGATTGCCCCGGGGATCATGGGCGGCCGCCAACCGGCGGCCGCCCTTTTGTTTTGTAAAACATAGATGATTACTTGGAACTGACGGGGCCGCGCCAAGGCCCGAAGGAGATCAGGAATGACCGAGAAGGACGCCAAGACCGACCGGCCAGTGAGACGGCAGCCCGATCTGAACACCGTCTACACCATCAACGCTGACGGTTCGCGCAATATGCTGCAGATAGCCGACGTCAAGGGACGCTGGACCACCCGCAAGTACATCATGTACGCCCTGCTGATCATCGTGTACGTGGCGGCGCCCTGGATAAAAGTCGGTAATCACCCCATGATCCTGATCGACATTCCCGAACGGGCGGCCTACCTGATGGGCGCCACCTTCACCAACCAGGACTTTCACCTGTTTTTCTTCGTG
>JAGLCY010000031.1 GCA_023270185.1 Candidatus Krumholzibacteriia bacterium
GCGTCCCGACTCACTGGGGAAAAACGATCCGATTACGGAGTCGCCCCCCTCGGCCTGTTGGACTGCACGGTGATGCGCAACGGCTACGGCCGGCAGATCGATTCCTTCACGGCTCCGATTTCCTTCGACTTGCTGGATGGATCCCCCGATCCATTTCCCGCCGTGTTCATCAGGGCGCCGCGCATCACCGCCATCGGACCGGACACCGAGGTGGTGGCCACTTACCGCGACGAGCCGGTGATCATTCGCCAGGGGCGGTTGCTGGGCATTGCCTTCCATCCCGAACTGACGGACGATTTGCGGGTTCACCGGGCCTTTCTGGACCTTCTTTGATCCCGTTCCGCGGAACCGGATTTCGGGTTAAACATATCAATTTCAGCTGATTTTCCGTATTATTTCATCGGATTAGGTTTGGGGCATATTGGACGGGGCGCCGCCCCCAGCAAAGGAATCGAAAATGCGCAAGACGATACCCATTCTGGCCCTGTTGCTGGTTCTGGGCCTGACCGTGGTTCAGGTGGGTTGCAGCAAGGATGAGGACGATCCTGTGACCCCGCCGGTTGATTGCTCGATCACCGTGACCACACCCGTGGAGGGGCGGTCCTGGCTCACCGGTGAGCAAATCAACGTCAACTGGAACAGAACCACTGGCGACAACGTCATGATCGAGCTGTTCAAGGGGGCCGACCTGGCGGGAACGATCACGCCCAGTACCGCGAACAGCGGGTTCTACCCCTGGCTCAAGGCAACGACTTTCGGACAGACTTCAGGTGAGGACTATTCGGTGAAGGTTACCCATCTCAAGGATTCGGATTGCTCCGACCAGTCCGGACTTTTCGAATTGATCGACGTCTCCAACTGCTGGATCCAGTTTCCCTGGTCTCTCAAGGACACCATACCGGACCTTACGGCGGGTAACGATTTCGAGTTCGAGATCGTGTGGCTCAGCGAACACACTTCAGGAGCCGTGGATCTGGAACTCTGGTACGAACCATACTTGCAGAACGAGACTTTGGCCGGCATCATTGCCCGGGATCTCACCGACTCCGGTTCCTACATGTGGACGGTCGATTCCTTTAACCGGGGTACCGACGATAGTTATCGATTCAAGATCAGGGATGTCGACAGCCAGGTGTGTGGTGATAAATCCATCACCTTCAAACTCATCGATGAGGGAAACTGCTCCATCGAGGTCCTGGGTGTCAACGAGGGACACGTTTACCAACAGGGCGAGGACCTTAGTATTTCCTTCTCTTTCGAAAACTCGAGCAGAGTGGTGAATCTGAAACTGTACAGCGGCAACATACCCGTTACGGGGGGCATAATCGCCGACAATTTCGACACCAAGAACGGCACGGTAAATTTCATCTGGAATGTCACCGATTTCGGCCATTCGGGGCCGTACTTCGAGAGGTTCAATATCCGGGCCTGGGACTCTGAAGATGAATACTGTGTGGGCAAAAGTGTAAAATTCGCCATCGCCCAGTAGGTGGGAGTCTTTGTTGGGAATGATGAAGCTACATAATGTATTTACGAGGGCCGCATCGCCGGCCCTCGTTTCGTTGTTTCTCCTGGCGGCTGCCTGGTCGGGTTTCGGGGTTGTTGAGGAAACCGGGATGAGGGCATCAGCCCAAACCTCTACTACAACTGGTCCAAGGAGTTCCTGGAGGCCGGCAAACGTTGTCTGATGGGTGACACCAAGCGCGAGGCAACCAGCGGCGAATTGTCCCATCTCAAGAGTGAAAACCTCCACTTGAAACAGCTGGTCGCCGATCTAGCCTTGAAGAATCGGGTACTCAAAAATAACCACTAGCGGACGGACAATGATTCGGACCAGCTATGCTATGAGGTACCCCCTGGCAGAAAAGGAGGTGCCCCCTGGCAGAGAATGCGATCAAGGGCAAGAGGCCCCAATTGCTGCTGACAAAATTGGCAGATCTGACAAGTTTACTTGACCATCCCAATTTAGGTCCGAACGAAGATTGTTAGTTTGGAAGTCTGCCACAAATAATTGGGTGTCGGTGAGGTTAACCGAGTTACTCCCATCGAGATCCGGGCTTTTACTATGAAACCAATAACATCGCCCTTGTGAATCACCACCAGCAATAACTTCGGTGAGGGTGTACCACAATTGCCCTAATTTAATCCTTACAAAAACACTATTAATTTCAAATTCCCCACCAGCAAACCACGCTCCAGAGAAAGTCGTATATCCCGATGAGTCAGTATCGCTATCGGCATACATAATTTCACCATCAAAACACCCATAGCCATCTTTTGAAGTAAAAAGGGCAATATTTTCCTTAGGAAAATCCGCAATACCATTCCAAGAAGAATCCTGCAGCCAAACCTTTATGACTCCCCCCTCGTCATCAAGTGTTGTCCCAGAGCCATCGGGAACAGAACATAAGTAAATACCTGATGTTGGGAACTTAACCCAGCATGAATCTAAATCCAGGGCGGCATTAACGGTTGAACCGAAACTGGCCGTTAAAAATATAGCCATCACACAGGCAAGAAAATTGTTTTTGGAGTTCATACAATTCACCTTTCGATATGCCCAAATGAAAGTGGAAATATTATCCAAATATTTCCAGCACCGCTTTGATAATGATTTGGCAATATCTTTTTTGCGTCAAGTTTTTTTATTGCGAGCTGGGCCCAAAATTTCGGACAGTATGTTAAGGTAGTTCCCTTTGAGCAATCCTTGACGGGGTGGTTCGTCGCTACCCAAGCTAACCTGCAATGTTCTGTTTGTATTGCCCAAAAGGTGGATATCCCCGTTGAAAATGATGAAGTTGCAAATTGTTTATTCCAGGGCCGCTTCATCGGCCCTCGTTGCGTTGTTTCTTCTGGTGGCCGATCTGCCGGCAGGCGCCTGGTCGGAATTCGGGGACGAGGAGGAAGCCGGGATAGTGGAAGGGCCGGGAATCCGGGAACCCTTTTTCGAATTCCTGATCAGCATGGCCGAAAGTGATTCGGTGGGCCTGTGGACCGGGGATCAGCTTCGTGCCCATGCAGCCGCGGCTGGCCGGGAATCGCGATTCCCCCTGGATGACGTGGTATCCCTGTCGCGCGCCCGACCGGACAGTCAGGCGGCCGGAAAATACCCGGGCGCCATGGTCCGGGCGGTCTGGACAATCGAGATGACCGCCAAGCAGGATCGTCCCATGCCCTACAGCATCCTCGGTTACCATCCGGGCAGCCTGCGGATCGACAGGGTGCTTATTCTGAGCGAACTTGGTCCGACCAACCTGACAGTCCGCTATGTCGACGATGATGAGCAGGTCACCAGCCTATTGACGGACGTGCGGGTCTTCCCCCTGGAGCAGGGTTATGTCGTTCTGGATGCGGACGGATTCCTGGACGCGTTGCTGGGGTCGGGTCTGGATGACGCGTGGACCCTGGGATTCGTCACTGCCCGCGAGGACGGGAAACTGGTCGGTCTGGGTGTATCCCTGGGGAAAGAGGGACGTCATATATTTGGGGAATTCGACTTTTCCCGGGACAAGGTCATGGCCAACGGCCGTCTGCCGATGGCCGCCCTCAGCCGGTCCAGTCGTCGGTGGTTGAATGTGGAATCCGGCAACCTGCCGGAGCCCTGGACAGAGGATTAATCCGGATTTTCGCAATGGTGGTCAAATAATGACTATATTTTCCAAGGCGGTGTATTGAAAGTCCGAATCGAAATCACTGTCCACGGCCGTGTGCAGGGAGTCGCCTTTCGTTGGTACACCCGGAAGCAGGCCGTGTCCCTGGGATTGACCGGTTGGGTGAAAAACCAGCCCGATGGGTCGGTCCGGATCGTGGCCGAGGGACCCCGGCCGGATCTGGAGACATTTTGTGATTGGGCCGCGCGTGGTCCGGACCACAGTCGGGTCGACCGTCAGGAAATTGCCTGGAGCGAGGCCTCCGGAAAATTCGATGAGTTCCTGATAACTGGATAAACTTATCACTGGATGAACCGAAAATGAGCGCCAAAAACAATCAACCCCTGTTGGTGGCCGTCGACGTGGACGGCACCCTGCTGGATACCGAATTCGATGACGTGTTGCGGCCCCGCGAAATCGAGGCCATGGACGCGGTTCGGGCTGCGGGCCATGTGCTGGCCCTGTGCACCGGGCGCAACCTCAATTCCATTCGCGGGTTGATGGAATACTCGAACTGGGACCCGGTCGACTTACCGATGGTGTTGCTGAATGGGGCCGTGGTCTGGGGCGGCCGACCGCGGCGCAGGCTGGTCTGCAATGTTCTGGTTCGAGAACAGATCCTGGAACTGGTGCGCCTTTTCCGGGAACACGGAACCGTGCCGATGGTCTACGGCACAGATGACGACGGTGGCGTTCTGCACCATGAAATGCGGCCCCTCAACGACATCCTGGGCCGTTACATCGCCAACCGACGACAGACGGTGGGGGCCATCCACACCAGTGACGATCTGACCGCCCTTGCCTGGGATCAGGCCCTGGAAGTTGGTACGATAGACAGCAAGGACCGTGTGCAGGCTCTTTCGGCGGCCATCGCCGGCCGTATGGACGGCCAGGTCAATGTCATCAACACCCGGTCCCTGCTGGGTGGCGGCCAATATTTCTGGGCCGAGGCCTTTCACGCCGACAGCGACAAGGGCAAGGGGCTGAAGGTTCTGGCCGACGACTGTGATATTCCCACCGCCCGGTCGGTGGCCATCGGAGATAATTACAACGATCTGGACATGTTTGCCGCCGCTGGTTTCAGTGTGGCGATGGCCGGCAGTCCGGACGATGTGAAGACCAGGGCCGATATGGTGACCGGTCCGGTAGCCGAGGGCGGAGCCGCGGAAATTCTGGAGAAGATCGCCGCGGGCGATTTCCCTTTCACAACCTGACGGCCTTGCGACCCGTCTGAAAAAAGGTGAGTACGGTGAGTATGAAATGGGACGAGGAAAAACCCAACCCGGTCCGGCCGTTCTCTCAGCCGCCCGCGGACGAATCGTCGGCTGAACCCCGGGAATGGTCTGGAGGTGAGTCCGGCCCCGAAGAAGTGGGTATGCGCGAAATGGGTTATGCCATGGTCGATCTGATCGTGGAGTATCTCAAAGGCCTGGAAGGTCGACGGGTTTACGGGCCATTGTCCCCATCGGGTATGGACGACATGTTCGACGAGGATCTTCCCGAGGAGGGAACCCCGTTTCTGGACCTGGTTCAGGACTGCCGCACCCGGGTTTTCCCCAACACCATGGCCATCGGCAGCCGCCGCTATTTCGGGATGATGAACCCCGCTCCGCTTCCCATGGCTGTGTTCAGCGAAGCCCTGTGTTCGGCCATGAACCAGAACGTCGCTTCCTGGCGGCACGCGCCCTCGGGAACGGCCATTGAAAAGAGGGTGATCCGCTGGCTTTGCGACATGTTCGGTTTGCCCGTAGGCAGCTTTGGCACCATGACCGATGGGGGTTCCCTGGCCAACATCACGGGCCTCAAGCTGGCCGTCAACCGGGCGCTCGGTCGCGATCTTTCCCAGGTCGACAACCTCGCCGGGCCCGGGTCGGAAATAGCCGAGCTCACTTTCTACGTATCGGGGCAGGCCCATTACAGCTTCGACAAGGCGGTGGATCTGCTGGGGCTTGGTCGGGGCCAATTGCGCAAGATTCCCCACGATGATATCTACCGCATAGATCTTGCCGCCCTGGAGGAAACGATAAAGCAGGACCTGGCCGACGGACTCAAACCCACCTGCATCATCGGCATCGCCGGTACGACCAACACCGGCAGCATCGACAAGCTGGACCGGTTGGCGGATCTGGCGAAGCGCTACGACTGCTGGTTCCACGTGGACGCGGCCTACGGGGGAGCCGTCGTTCTTTCCGAGATGTACGGCGCCATGCTCAGGGGCATTGATCTGGCCGACTCGATCACCGTCGATCCCCACAAATGGTTCTATATGCCTTTTTCGGCCGGGGGCATCCTGGTGCGCGACGGGGATTTCCTGCGGCGAAGCTTCCTGGTGCATCCCGAGTACTACATGGAAAAGGTGATGAAGGATACCGATGCGGAAGCCCGGAGCAACAGCCAGGGGCGCCGTGTGATTCCCGACAAACGCAGCTTTCACATGGGCGACAAGGTCAACTTCTTCCAGTATGGCATCCAGGGCAGTCGGCGGATGAACGCCCTGAAAATGTGGCTGGCTCTGAAATCGGTGGGTCGGAAACAGTTCGCTGCCTGGGTGGAAAAGGACATCGAACTGGCCCGCATCCTGGCCGCCCGTATGAGGCGCCAGCCCGACTTCCGGATCCTTGGCCCCAACACCCTGGGGGTCTGCAATTTTCGCTGGGAACCCAGGGACAGCAGCGGTGGTTTACTGTTTGATTCGGAAAAGAACGACCAACTCAATCGCGATCTTCAGGAACTGGTGGAACGCGAAGGTGACGCCTGGTTCAGTTTCACGGTTCTGGGCGGCCAGGTGGCCCTGCGGGTCAACGTGGAAAACCGCGCCATGGAGCAGAGCGACATAGAGAGGCTGGTTCAGGTCATACGCCGGGCCGCCGACAGGATTCTGGACGACGCATAACTGATAACGGGATCATCCCCAACGGAGGTATTCGATGAAACGGATCGCGATTTTTGCCCTGCTTGTAGTTGCTTTAGGCGCGGGACTGGCCTTTGGCACGATGAAAGGCTCCGCCGACGTGGTCAAGGTTTCCGCCTCGCCTGCAGATGTGAGTTCTCCTGCCGGCGAGAGGGTCTCCTTCGAGATCAAACTGGATATCCAGGAGAGGTGGCACCTCTACGCCCACGGGGACACCAATTTCATCGGCGTGGACCTGGTGCCCGCGGAGGAATTTCCACTGGAAGATTTCCAGGCCGAATATCCGTCCGGACACGAAAAGGAATTTTTCGGGGACATGGTGTTCATGATCGAAGGCAAGGAAGTGATCAAGGCCTCGGCTCTGGTGCCCGCCTCGGTGGCCAAAGGTGAGCATGAACTGAATCTGCAGGTTACCGTCCAGGCATGTGACGACAAGGTCTGTCTGGCTCCCGCTTTCCTGCCGGTGGTGGTGAAGCTGACGGTCGAGTAGACAGAAAATCAGGGTGAATAAGGAGGGTTTTTCCTGGCGATAACCCTCCTTTTTGCTTTTGTTGGATTTTGAAAGCCTGATTAATTTTTTCCAGCGGGAGTACTGTGTGAAGACTATCTATTTGGGAAATCTACCATTTACCGCATCCGAGGACGATGTCCGGGAACTCTTTGGCCAACATGGGGCTGTCAGCAGCGTCAGTTTGGTCAATGACCGGGAAACAGGTCGGCCGCGTGGATTCGGATTCGTGGAGATGGATCCCGAGGCAGCGAGCAAGGCCATCGAAGCCCTCGACGGAACCGATTTTGGAGGGCAAATCCTGCGCGTCAACGAAGCGCGGGACCGCGGCGCCCGGCCGCCTCGACGCTCCTGGTAAATACCTCGATCCCTACCTTGCCAAGTTGATAATTCCCGACCATTGTTGGGGCACCGAAAGGGTGCCCTTGAGATATTTATTGTTGATATTCATGGTTTTAGCGAGCCTGCCGGCGGTGACCGCGGCAAGCGAAGATGCTTCTTCGTTTGCGGTGTCACCGCTGTTCGATCTGAGGGTGCGGCAGGAGATTCTCGATGGAGTTTATTACTTCGCGCCCGACCCCGATCGGAACTGGGTCCGATTCCGCGCCCGAGCCGGCGCCAAAGCCACCACCGGGAATCACGAATTCAAGATCCTGCTGACCAATGAACACCGCCGCTTCATCAACCCCGACCAGGCCGTTTTCGACTGGAACGAGCTCATCCTGGATCAGGCCTATTGGGCCTGGTCGATTGCTCCGGAAACAAAACTCACCATCGGCAGGCACAACATCATCTGGGATCGGGGATTCTTGATGTTGGAAGGCCATCCCCTGGATGGCAGCCGCAGCATCTATCAGAATGCGATTCGCTTGCAGACTCCCATGGCCGGCGGCGATCTGGATCTGGCGGTGATCCACAATCCCAAGCGGGATCCCATCGTTCTTGCCGGGGACAATGACCTTCCATTGACCGATGCAGATGAAACCGCGGTGGCGGTCCGGCTGACCGGCAGTGCGGCCAAGGTGTCGCTGATCTGGAAAAGCGAAGTGGATCCGGATCATAACCTTCCGGATTTGCAGGTGTTTACCCTCGGAGGTCGCACCGACCGCAAAACGGGGGACACCGGTGAACTGATGGTGGAACTGGCCGTCCAGTACCAGAGGGAAAGCAACAGCTCGGCGGAAGATTCCGACGGCTTTGCCATGGCTCTGCAAACCCATTTCGCCGATGATCTGGGTGCGGCCTGGCGCGGCAAGGCCGGTTTCTTTTTCTATTCCGGCGATGGAAACGGCATGCGCGCCTTCCGCACCCCTTGGGGTCGTTGGCCAAAATGGAGTGAGCTATACATCTACACCCTGATCGGCGAGAGTACTCCCGGGCGCGTCAACGTGGCCGCCTGGGAAAATATCGCCGCGCCCCATGTGACGGTCACGCGACCCCTGGGTGATTTGTTCAAGTTCCGTTTCAGCGCCTATTACCTGCTGGCTCCCCAGACGGATTGGGCGGCCCGGGGTGCCATGACACAGACCGGGTTGAAGTTCGACATCCTGCCGGGCCTGGACGGCCACCTATTGTGGGAGATGCTCGCGCCCGGCGGTTTCCACGATGGCCGGGGGGGCCTGGATCCCATGACCTCGACCGTACATTTCCTGCGTTGGCAACTGGCCTACGCGCTTCCGTGAGGTAGAAGATGGCTCCGTTTAATCTGCCCTGGTTGACCTTCGGGGCTTTCCTGGTTCTGGGTGGCACCATAATCCTGGCTCTCGTCTGGGCCCTGGTCGACCGGGCCCGGGATCGCGGGGGTGAGTCATGATCATCTACATCATCGTTCTGGTGGTTTATCTGGGGCTGCTTGCGGCCATCGGCATGGTCATGAGTGGTCGCAGCCGCAGCGTTGGGGATTTTGCCATCGGCGGCCGGTCGGTGGGTCCCTGGGTGACGGCCCTCTCGTTCGTGGCGGCATATTACTCGAGCGTCGTGATCATCGGCGGCGGGGCCTTCGGCTGGAAATTCGGCCTGGCCACGTTGTGGGTCGGGGCGGGCAACGTGCTGATCGGAACGACTCTGGCGTGGATCGTCCTGGGCCGCCGGATCCGCCGCTTCACCGAAAATCTCGACGCCATGACCCTGCCGGGATTCTTTTTCGGCAGGTATGGCTCGGCCGAAGCGCGCATCTTCAGCGCGGCGGCGACGGGATTGTTTCTGATCATCTACAACGTCAGCGTGCTCAAGGGGATGGCCAACACTTTCGAGGTGTTGATGGACCTGCCCTATTGGAGCGGGGTCCTCATTTCCGGAGTGGTGATCCTCTTCTACACCGCCGTCGGCGGATATCTGGCGGTTGTCTACACGAGTTTCGTGCAAGCCCTGGTGATGATCGCGGCGCTGCTCCTTCTGACGTTCATGTCCCTGCAGAAAGTGGGCGGGATGACCGCCCTGGTGGATCGGTTGAACACCATTGACCCGGGCCTGGTCAACACGCCCGGGGTGTGGGGTTGGGCGGGACTGATCAGTTTCACGCTCATCGTCAGCCTGGGCACCTGGGGCATGCCGCAACTGTTGGTTCGTTTCTATTCCATCAAAAACGACAAGATGCTCCGATTGGGCACCGTCATCGTCACCTTCGGCGCTTCGATCGCGCTTCTGCCCTATCTGACCGGAGCGGTGGCCCGTGTGCTGGTGCCGGAACTTTCCAGCGCCGACCAGGCGATCCCCGCCTTGACCAAGCTGGTCCTGAACGACTGGGGGGGAGCGCTGTTCCTGGCCGGAGTGGTGGCCGCGGGCATGAGCACTTTCGCCGGCGTGTTGATCATCATCTCGAGTTCGATGGTCAACGACGTGTGGATCCACGGTCTGGGTCGCACCATGTCCCCGGCTGCGGAACTCAAGGCCACTCGCCTGATGAGCCTCGCCGTTGGTGTGATCAGCCTTCTGATCGCGCTTAAACCACCGGCGCTCGTGCTGGTGCTGACCGCGTTTTCGTGGGCGGTGATCGCCTCGACCAACCTGTGGCCGCTGCTGTTCGGCCTGTACTGGAAACGGACCAGTCCGAAGGCGGCCTTGTGGAGCATGATTGCGGGTGTTTCCGCCGCGCTCCTGTGGCAGGCCTGGCCGCGCATCGGGTGGCTGCCTGAATTATCGGGGGCCCTGGCCGGGGTTCACGGTTTCGTTGTGGGAACGGCGGTGGGACTGGTGGTTATTCTCATCGGTACGTTTGCCGGCAAGCCCGCGCCCCGGGATAACGTGGACCGGGCCTGGGGTTCGCGGTAGACTGTGCCGATTGTTGTCACGCGTATTTTTGCCGGGGATCAGCATGGTTTCCATCGAGGACATCAAACAGGCCGCGACACGGATATCCGGAAGGGTGCACCGCACACCCGTGCTGACCTGCGCGGCGATCGACCGCCTTGCCGGCGCTTCCCTTTTCTTCAAGTGCGAAAACTTCCAGAAGGTGGGCGCCTTCAAGATGCGCGGCGCCACGAACGCCGTGCTGTCATTGAACAATGACGAGGCTGCCCGCGGAGTGGCCACCCACTCGTCCGGCAATCACGCCCAGGCCCTGGCTTTGGCGGCCCGGATGCGCGGCATACCCGCCTTCATCGTGATGCCTTCCAGTGCTCCGGCTGTCAAACGGGCGGCGGTGGAGGGTTACGGGGCGGAGATCATCACCTGCGAACCCACCCTGCAGGCCCGCGAGGAAACCTTGAACGCGGTGGTTGAGAGGACCGGAGCGGTCTTTGTTCATCCTTACGACAACGAGGCCATCATCGCCGGGCAGGGGACCGCGGCGGTGGAGCTACTGGAGGAAGTCCCTGACCTGGACGTGGTCATGACGCCCGTGGGCGGCGGTGGGCTGTTGTCCGGGACCGCGTTGGCCGTGAAGGCTCTGGCTGCCAAGGCCCGCGTCATCGCCGCCGAACCGACCGGCGCCGACGATGCCGCCCGTTCCCTGGCCGCGGGTCACATCATTCCCTCGGTCGATCCCGACACGGTGGCCGACGGGTTGCTGACCAGTCTTGGTGAACGGAATTTTCCCATCATAAAGGAGAATGTTTCGGCGATCTGGACCGTTGGTGATCCGGAAATCATCGCGGCCATGAGGCTGATCTGGGAGCGGATGAAGATCGTGATCGAACCCTCGGCCGCTGTCTGTCCGGCCGCCGTTCTGGCCAGGCCGCATGAAGTGTCGGGTCTGCGCATCGGTATTATCCTGTCCGGCGGCAATGTGGATCTGGACCGGCTGCCCTGGCTTGACCATCTGGAGGAATGAATGGTTCACGTGAAGACCATCAAGGTCCGTGGTTATCACTGCGATTTCTACGGCCATGTGAACAACGCCCGCTTTCTGGAGTTGCTGGAGGAGGCCCGCTGGTCCTATCTCGAGGACAGTCTGGATCTGGCAAAATGGAAAGAACAGAAACTGGGCATCGTGGTGGCGTCCCTGACCATCAATTACAGGCGACCCGCTCCGGTGGACATCGTCCTGGAGATCCGTTCGACCGTGGGCGAGATGGGCGCGAAGACCGGAGTCATCCATCAGGAAGTCTTCAACCAGGGCACAGGTAAACTGGTGGCCGACGCCGATGTTACTTTCGCCGTGGTCGACACACAGACCGGTAGAGCGGTGCCCATGACGGGAGAGGTGCGGGCGGTGTTCGAAGCGCCGCCGTCCGGAAACGGGAGCGCCGGACTTTGAATTCCGTCGGGTGGCGCCGGAAATTTCACGCCGTCGGGCCGGGCATCCTGTTCGCGGGGGCGGCCATCGGGGTGTCCCACCTCGTCCAGGCCACCCGTGCCGGCGCGGGCTACGGATTCGATCTGCTGTGGGCGGTGGTCCTGGTCCTGATCTTCAAGTACCCGTTTTTCCAGTACTCCCACCGCTACACCGTGGCCACCGGGGAAAGCCTGCTCCAGGGTTACCGCCGCCTGGGTGTCTGGGCCCTGGCCCTGTTCATGGGGGTGGTCCTGGTCAGTTCCTTCATCACGATGGCCGCGGTCACCGTGGTGACGGCCGGATTGGCCGGGGCCCTGCTTGGCCTGGACATGTCCCTGACGGTCCTGTGCCTGATCCTGCTGATGGTGACCATGGCCATGCTCGTGGTCGGACATTACCGCCTGCTGGACGGCGTCATGAAAATCATGGTGCTCGTGTTGGGAGTTCTCACTTTGACCGCCGTCGGCATCGCCGCGGTCCACGGTCCGGCAGTGGAACCGGATTTCGTCCACCCGAGCGTGTGGTCTGTCGGGGGTCTGACCTTTTTGCTGGCCCTGATGGGCTGGATGCCCGCTCCTCTGGACATCGGCGCCTGGTCATCGTTGTGGATCCTGGAAAAACACAAGGACGACCAGACACCGCCCACCATGGCCCAGGCTCTGCTGGACTTCAATCTGGGGTACGCGGCCACCGTGGTGCTGGCTTTCGCCTTCATCAGTTTCGGCGCCCTGGTCATGTTCGGCACGGGGACCGAATTTTCTCCCTCCGGCCTTGCCTTTGCCGGTCAACTGGTGGAAATGTACACGAGCACCCTGGGAAACTGGAGCCGATGGATGATTGCCCTGGTGGCCTTCATTACGATGTTTTCCACCACGATTACGGTGCTGGACGGTTATTCCCGCACACTGGCCGCCGGATCCGGTCTGTTGTTCCGTTCATCCGGAAAGCCGGATCGCCGGACGACGTATTTCTTCATGGCACTGCTGGTGATCCTGGCGGTGGCGATCATCGGGTTTTTCATGGGGGGCATGCGGGCACTGGTGGACGTGGCGACGGTGCTGGCTTTTCTCACCGCCCCGCTGGTCGCGGTGCTGAATTTCAAGGTCGTGCGCGCGGACAATATGCCGCCGGCCCAGCGTCCAGGCAGGTTCATGTCCCTGCTGAGCTGGGCCGGAATCGTGTTCCTGGCGGGGTTCTCAGTGGTCTGGATCTGGATCAGATGGTTGGCCTGAACCGGTCGGGTCAGGTTTCTGCGGAAACCGGCCTGGATTTCATCCAGCCGGCAAAAAAAACCACGGCCGACCAGAAAGCCAGCAACATCAGCTGCAGTTTCAATGACGCAGGCCTGAAATCGTTTTTCAGCAGGAGAAAAAGGAAGGGCAGGGTGACGAAGCCAATTGTCATCCAGCGGGACAGTTTGTACCTCGTGGCAATCCATCGCATCCCCGCCACAGCCAGGGGTATGACCAGGATGAAGCCGAATACCAGCAACCGGTCCCTGTTGATGGCGAACAGGGGTTGAATGTAGACAACAGGCAGGAAAAAAATCGCAGCCCTTCCGAGGCCACGTTGGTGACGAAGTCCAAGGAGGGCCAGTATGAAGATCAAGATTCCCCAGGTCCCGACAGTGCCTCCCAGTATGGTCCATTTCAGATTCTTGGTCAGTCTTGGAATTCCTATTTGCCGGAACAATTCAAGAGGTTCGATTTGATTCGGTGAAGATATGATTATTCTCATGGTCAAAATCAATCCCAGTGGGATCAGACCGATCAACAGGGTTGTTCCCGCCACCCTCCAATCCAGGAATTTGCGGGCTTGATATCCGTAATAAAGGGGGAGGATGAATATCATCGATTCCTTGGCCAGAACGCCCAGAGTGACAATCAGGACCAGGGAGAGGGTTTTGTTTTTCAGGATGGCGTAAAAAGCGGAAATGCCAAAAAAGAACAGGGCAGGGTCGGTAAGCCAGAAATTCCAGAGAGTGAACTTTCCCGCCCAATTCAGCCCATAAAATAACACAATGCCCGTCCAGGCGAAAAACCGATTTTCGCCAAGTTCCCTGAGCACCAGGAAAAGTACGATCCCCGTGGCCCAAAGGAAGGCCAGTGTTTGCAGGTAGAATCCGGATTCGACGGAAAGGGGAAGGATTTTGACCAGGCCGGGGATCAGCACCCGGTAACAAAAAGGGGCCCCGATGTTACCGGTTTGCCCGGAAGCCATGGCATGATAGGACAGATGGTCTCCGCCTGCGGCAAATACAGGATGATCAACCGTGATCCGATCCACTCTCAAAACCAGAATGAAGATCAGGACAACCGCCAGGGCTGCTGCGATTCCCCAATCGGGCATTTTAGTGGGCCGAATCAAGGGTCTCCCGTATTTCATGAATCCGGGGCTCCAAAAAAATCGGACAATCAGGAGTCGGTCTCCTGGCCGTGACTCAACTGGTCGAAGGCTTTGCGCATACCAGCCTGCAGGGCACCGACATCCTCGGCCGACCACTTGTTCTCGTCTTCCCTGATGAAGGACGTCTTGTCCACCCGGTTGTCGAACCGGCCCAAAGGCAGGAAATACGATTCGCCATCCTGGTCCACCTGGACGGTGTCGGGTTTGCCGGATTCCTTGAGCAGATACTCCATGTCGTCGCAGCCGTAATCCCCGTACATGACCGCCAGGGGCACACCGTGGTGCAGGATGCTGCCGGGATCATCGGGATCGGTACGAGCGGCGTTTTTCCGCCGCGATTCCTCAGGTGTGACCCAGATGTAGAGGATGCTCGCTTTCTCCAGAATAGCCGGGCTCAACTGACCCAGGCTGCCGGCGTAACCGTAGGGGTGGGGAATGGGCATGGTCTGTCCGTCGGCGCAGCCCCGGGCAAACTCGATCACCACGGTTTTGCTCTCCATGGTGTCGGGAACCTCGGCGATCTTGTCGTCCAGAAGCTTGCGGGCTTCGTCCTCGATGGGACCAGCGATTTCACGTCGCAAATCCTCGGGCAGGATGTTGATGATGGCTTCGCCGCCGGCGCGAATCCTGGCCGCGTCGATGCGGTCGAACAGCCACAGGGCTGCCGATTCCGGCGTGGGCTTGTTGTCGGCCACCAGGTCATCGTAGTCCTCGTTGATCAATTCGATCAGCGTCAGCCAGTCGATGGGATTGCGGAAGGGAATCGCGGACGAAAGGAAAAAGGCCCCGGGATGCCCGCGTTGTGTCAGTTCATCGCTGACCCTGCGCATGATGTGCACGTAGGGGAAATCATCGAGCTGCACCGTATGTCCGATACCGAATTGCTCGTGGCACTGCTCCGGGCTGAGGCTGGCCAGGTAGCGGCGGGCCTCGGATTTGCCGCTGGCCGGCAGGGCGAGCAACAGCAGGACATCGATATGCTTGGACATTGAAGATCCTTTCACGGTTCAGGACGCACACTGGGGAAATCTTTAGTTGAGGGGCATTATTCGTGTTTGGGCTGCCCGCGTCAAGGGGTTGGAGTAACCCCCCGGGGCATCTTTTTCGTTGATAGGGACAAAAACATCATCCAAAAGTCAAATCCGACCAGATCCCCGCTGAATTGTCTTCCGCTGACACACTCCTAGACAAATCCCGAAGATTAATTACCCTGTAAAACACTAGGATTAGATCACGTTCCTGATATTGACGGGCATCAGGCCGTTATGCATCCGGCTGAATGGAATTCATGTCCACGGACAATACCATCAACCTCAACCCCGAAGAGGACCCGCTCAACACGGTGGCCTGGGGGCAGACCGAAGCCGAACCGGCGTCGGAAGCGGATACTCCTGCCGCCGAGGCCCCCGAGCAGATCGGACCGTACCGCCTTGTCCGCCAGATCGGTGAAGGCGGCATGGGGCTGGTCTACGAGGCTGAGCAGCTCGAGCCCATCAAGCGCAGAGTCGCCCTGAAGATGGTCAAGCGGGGGATGGACACCGACGAGTTCGTGGCCCGTTTCGCGTCCGAGCGCCAGGCCCTGGCCATGATGGACCACCCGGCCATCGCCAAGGTTTTCGACGCTGGGGCCACGGAAACCGGGCGTCCCTATTTCGTCATGGAGTACGTCGAGGGTATCCCCATCAACGATTACTGCGACGAGAACAAGCTATCGATCCGCGAGCGGTTGGAGCTTTTCATCCTGGTTTGCGAAGGGGTTCAGCACGCGCACCAGAAAGCGATCATTCACCGCGACCTGAAACCCTCGAACGTCATGGTGGGGACGGTGGATGGGCAATCTTCCCCCAAGATCATCGATTTCGGCGTGGCTAAGGCCATGGACAATTCCATGTTCGACAACACCATGACCACGAGTGCGGGGCAACTGGTCGGCACACCCGAATACATGAGTCCCGAACAGACGGACATGGGCGCCCAGGGAATCGACACCCGGACCGACGTTTACGCCCTTGGTGTGGTGCTCTACGAGTTGCTGGTCGGCTATCTGCCGTTCCCTTCGGATGACTTGAAGGACAAGGGGTTCTACGAGGTCCTGCGGATCATCCGCGAGGACGAGCCACCCAAACCGAGCACACGGGCCAGGACCTTGGCCGGATCCGGCGAGACCCTGATCGAGGTGGCGGGCAACCGGAAGGTCGAACCAACGCGCTTGGGCAGGAAGCTGCGGGGTGATCTGGACTGGATCACCATGAAGGCGTTGGAGAAAGACCGGACCCGGCGTTACGAGACGGCCCGGGGTCTTGGCCTGGACATCAGGCGTCACCTCGATTTCGAACCCGTGGTTGCCGGTCCTCCGAGTACCACCTACAAGGCCCGCAAATTCATTCGCCGGCACAGGACGGGCGTGGCTGCTGCGGTCTTCGTTTTTGCAGCGGTTATTTTGGGCATTGTCGGTACGACCACGGGACTGATTCGCGCGGTCAAAGCCGAGCAGCACGCCAGGCAGGAAGCCGAAACCGCCCGGAAGGTTTCGGATTTCCTGGTCGCTCTTTTCGAGGTATCGGACCCTGACCAGGCCAAAGGCAAGACCATCACCGCGCGGGAAATTCTTGACCAGGGATCACGGCGCATCTCCGATGAACTGGAGGGAG
>JAGLCY010000310.1 GCA_023270185.1 Candidatus Krumholzibacteriia bacterium
CGCGCCGTGGCCGAAGGGATCGCCGAGGTGACCCTGGTAGGTGACGCTTCGCGCATTGCCAGGCTATGCGCGGAAATGAGCCTGGATGCCGGTGGATTTACCATCGTTGAGGAATCCGATCCCGTCGCCGCGGGCCGGGCCGCCGTATCCCTGGTCCGAAGCGGTGGGGCGGACGTGCTGATGAAGGGTTTGATCCCCACTTCCGACTACATGAAGCAGATCCTGGAAAAGGAATACGGCCTGTTGCCGGCGGGCCATATCCTGACGCATGTGACCGTTTTGGAACTTCCCGCCTATGTGGCCACCCACGGCAAGCTGCTTTTCGTCGCCGATGTGGCCATCATCCCTTTCCCCGATCTGCCGACCAAGGTGAAGATACTGGAATATTGCATTGCGGCGGCCCACAGCTTCGGGATCGAACAGCCACGCGCGGCCATACTCGCGGCCACGGAAAAAGTAAGCCCCAGGATGAAGGCCACCGTTCACGCCGCCGAGATCGCGGAGATGGCGGCGCGGGGAGAGATCAGCGGGGCCATTGTCGATGGGCCGCTGGCGCTGGACGTGGCCATGTCCCCGGAGGCCTGCCGCATCAAGGGACTGGAATCGCCGGTGGATGGCAATGCCGATATATTGGTGTTTCCGAACATTGAATCCGGGAATGTATTCTACAAGAGCTCGACTCTGCTGGCGGGCGCCCGGTTGGCCGCGGTGGTGTTGGGCACCACCGTGCCCTGCGTTCTGACCAGCCGCGCGGACAGTGAGGAATCCAAGTTCTTGTCCATCGCCATGGGCTGTCGGTTGGCGGGTTGAGTGGGTATCCCGGAGGGAAAGAATTCGACAACGGGAAAAATGAAGGGACGCCGGAGTCCCGGGAAACGAAGTGTTCAATGACAGAAAAAGCCTTTCAGGATTATTACCCGGAGCACATGGCCCATTGTTATGGCTGTGGAAGCCTGAACGAGCACGGTTACCGGATCAAGACCTTCTGGGACGGGGAGGAGAGTGTAACCCGTTTTACGCCCGAGGATTACTATACCGCTGTTCCCGGCTACACCTATGGCGGCCTGCTCGCCTCGCTCCTGGATTGTCATGGCACCGGCACCGCCGCGGCGGCAGCCTATCGCGCGGAAGGACGCGGGATGGACAGTGAACCGGCGCACCGTTTCCTCACCGCGTCGTTGCGGGTGGATTATCTCAAACCCACCCCTCTGGGGGTCGAGTTGGAAATCCGGGGTCGAGTGAAGGAAATAAAGGGACGAAAAGTTGTCGTCGAGGAATGGCTGATCGCCAACGGGGAAATCACCGTGCGCGGTGAGGTGGTCGCTGTCGAGGTTCCAGATCAAATGGTGCTTGAACTGCTGGAAAAAGCGGGGAAATAAAAAGGTCCGGCCACCGAAGCGTGGCGCGCCCGGGCTGGAATTCATCGGAAACGGATAACCAGTCAACGACAGGTTGTTTCCTTCCCTCGGGTGACTTACGATATCCCATGGACTGGTTTCAAGTTATCTCTAGTTTTGGGGAGGAAACAAAATGCCGAACACGACCGAAAATCTGAAAGAAGCCTTCGCCGGTGAAAGCCAGGCATTCCAGAAGTACAGCGCCTTCGCCAAGGCCGCGGATAAAGACGGCATGCCCAACATCGCGCGTCTGTTCCGCACCACGGCCCAGGCCGAATTGATCCATGCCGAGGGCCACCTGAAATCCCTCGAGGGTATCGGCGGCACGGTGGATAACCTGCAGGGCGCCATCGACGGTGAGACCTTCGAGTTTACCGAGATGTACCCGCCCATGCTCGAGCAGGCCGAGGCCGAGGGCCACAAGGCCAAACGTATGTTCAAGTTCGCCGTGGAGGCGGAGCAGGTGCACGCCAAGCTCTACACGCTGGCGCTTGAAGCCGCGAAAAAGGGTGAGGACCTGACCGAAGTGGACTTCCACCTGTGCCCGGTGTGTGGATTCATCGAGTTCGGAGCGGCGCCGGAGAAATGCCCGATCTGTGGATTGCCTGGGGGGAAATTCGTCGAGGTTTGATTTTCAAATGGGGGAGACTTCAGTCAGCAAGTGATTCCTGACGATCTCCCCCAACATCCTCGCTGATTCGCGTCGGGTGAATCCACCAAAATGACAAACCCTCATAAAAGGGCACAATCGGGGACCCCCCGGGGGGTCTTTGCTGGCCGCCCACCTGTCCAGATCCATGTTCTCGAAGACGCAAAAACAGGCCGCCTGACCATCCAAACCAACGCAGGCGAACGTGAGCTGAGTAAAGCCGACGCGGAACGAATACGTTGTGACGCCGCAGTTTGCGAACAGGGAGGCCGCAATACAACAACAATCCCCCCACGCGGATTTCCACCTTGTGACTCCGGGCAACCGCTGGCCAACATCCCCCTGATGATGTAAGCTCCATCCAGGAAACAAGAACCGGGTTCAATTTCCGACTGTTTCCCGACAGGGGGAGTCCATCCGTTTTTCCGCCCAGACCCTGCACCGCATTTTTGCGTTTCTGGCCCTCGGCCTGGGATTGTGGGCGTTTGTGTATCAAGCGCGACTTTCCGCTGTTCCCGAAGACCTGGATCTGTCCACCGTGGCTTGGCCCGTCAGCATCGAGGATGTGGAGGTAGGCTCGGAAGATCAGCTTCGGTTCCAGGTCGAGGGATACACCGTCGGCACGAAAATATTGATCGATTCGCCCTCCTTCGAACCGGGGTCGGTGACTCTGACCAATGCCTACAGCCGCCCTTACCTTTTGGTGACGCTGATCAGCGGATTGTTCTTTTGGGCCGTGGCCGCCCTGGTTTTCGCCCCGCGTGTCGACCAGCCGGCGGTGCCCCTCTTTTTCTGGATCTCCATCCTCTACAGCACCGGTGTTCTGGTCGGCGGAGTCTTTGGCCAGAACTCGCCAGCGGGAATTTCCCTGTTGCGACCACTGATGCAACTGACCAGCCTGGCCTTCCTGCCGGCGGCGTTCATCCACTTGAGTCTTGCCTACCCTGGAAACGCCCCCATGTTGGTTCGGCGCCCGCGGCTGCCGGTTATTCCCTACCTGATCGCGTTCGCCGTGGTCATTTGGCAGGCGTCGGCTTTCTTTGGGTATTTCAGGGACCCCGGACTGGCAACCTGGGACCGGTTGGCCCTGCCGCAGATGGTGGCCGACTCCCTGCTGATCCTGCAGGTCTTCACCGGGTTCGCCGTGTTGGTTGTCCGGGCCGGTCGGTTGGAGGACGCCCGGCAGCGCCAACAACTCCGCTGGTTGATCCTGGGTTTCGTGGTGGGTTCGGCTCCATATGTTTTTCTCCGCACCCTGCCTAACCTGTTCGGTGCGCCCGCTTTGTTTCCAGCTTATTTCGATCGCATCCTGGAACTTGCGGTGCCCATCGGGTTCGTTTTTTCAGTGGTTCGTTACCGTTTTCTGAACATCGACATCATCCTGCGCCGGGGTTTGATCTACGGTTTCCTGGCCGCGGGGCTGGTTGTGGTCGTAGTTCTGCCGGTGTTGCTGCTGGGACCGGACTGGAACGACCCCTGGCCGGGTTGGTGGCGTCTGATCGTCATCCTGTGCGGTCTGTTGGCGGGTGTCCTGTTCCGGCCCCTGCACGTGATTATCGGACGAGGGGTGGACCGGGCCTTTTTCAAGATCGAACGCCAGATCGAAGGGAAACTGCGCTTTGTCCAGGTCGAGCTGGACGCGGCGACCGACCATCATGATCTGGTTGAACGGATCCAGCAGGTAGTCGAAGGAACCCTTCATCTCGACCAGTGTCTGGTCGTGGCGGCTGACGGGTCGGAAATTGTCGCAGCCGGGGGAAAGGATCCGTCCGATGCGGACCTGTGGTGGCGTGAAATTTCAGCGGCCGAAGCGCCATTTCTGGGCCTGCCCACTGTCCTGGAGGAAACAAGCGATGCCTTGGAGAATTTGCCTGCTCTCCTGGCCGAAGCCGGGTTCGTGGCGGTTCAGCCGTTGATGGCGGGGGGAAATCTACATGGCGCGGTATTTCTGGGACCGAAGGTTACGGGACGCCTGTTTATTTCCCGCGACCTTGATTTTCTGCATCGTGTGGGTGAACTGGCGGGACGGCGCCTGGAGCAGATGCACCTGGCCCGAACCGTGGCCGGTGAGCGACTCAGGAGGCGGCAAATGAATGAACTGTCCAGGTTGAAGGACGACTTCCTTTCCCGCGTGGCCCACGACCTCAGGACGCCGGTGACTTCAGTGGGCTGGTCGATACGCAATCTGAGCGACGGCCTGGCGGGAGAATTGAACCCGAAGCAAACGGAATATCTGTCCTCCATCAAGGATGCGGTGGACCACCTGGCTGGGCTGGTGACGAACCTGTTGGAAATCAGCCGTCTGGAAAAATCCAAGGTGGAAGTGGTGTGTGAACCTCAGGATCCGGCCAAGGCTGTTCGGCGGGCCGCAGGGACGGCCAAACCGCTCGCCGAAGCCAAGGATGTTAAGCTGGAAACGATCATTAAAGGTTCAGACAAGGCGCTGTCCAATGAAGACAAACTGACCGAGGTCCTTGTCAATCTTCTCGAAAACGCCGTAAGATATTCACCGTCGGGCGGGGTTGTCACCCTCGAGGTGGAGTCGCCGGACCAGAACACCGTCAGGATCTCTGTCCGCGACCAAGGGCCGGGGCTTGGTGATTTGACCGATCCCTTCGGCCGCTTTGTGCAGGGAAAGGCGAGTCCGGACGGCGCCAAGGGCGGGTACGGGTTGGGGCTGACGATTGCCCGGGAATACGTGAACCTGATGTCGGGGGAAATCCAGGGCGCCGATCATCCGCAGGGCGGCGCCGTTTTCACGATCGATCTGACCCGCACCGATAAACCGACGGGGGAACAATCATGATGGAACTCAAGGCCAAGGTGTTGATCGTGGACGACGACGAAGGTCTGCGGTATGCCCTGAAGGACCGATTCGAGTTCTGGGGTTGCGAAGTTTCCGTGGCCGCCGATGGCAGGGAAGCCCTGGCCGCCGCCGCCAAGTGCGCTTTTGACCTGATCATGCTGGATCTGTCGATGCCCGTCATGGATGGCTTCGAAGTGCTGTCCAATCTGCGCAAAGACGGTCACCCGGCCGATGTTGTCGTGCTTTCGGCCCACGGTTCGGTGGACAAGGTCGTCCAGGCCCTGCAGGATGGCGCCGACGATTTCCTGACCAAACCCGCGGACTTCGATCTGCTCGAACAGGTGGTCCAGAAGTCGGTCGAACGCCGCAAAGTGCGCCTGTCCCTGGACGCCTTGGCCGAGCGGTCCGGCATCCAGGTGTTGGCCGCCGCTCCGGCCATGAAGGAAGTGCTTGCCACTGCTGACCGGGTGGCGGCCGCGGACACGACGGTCATCATCAGCGGAGAAAGCGGGAGCGGCAAACAGGTCGTCGCCGAATACATCCACGCGGCCAGTCCCCGCCGGGACGGACCCTTCGTCTATGTCAACTGCGTGGCCATCTCCAACGACCTGATCGAATCAACCTTGTTCGGTCACGAACGGGGCGCGTTCACCGGAGCACAATCCCGTAAACCCGGTCGCCTGGAAGCGGCCGCCGGCGGAACGGCTTTTCTGGACGAGATCGGCGACATCAGTTCCGACCTGCAGACCAAGTTGCTGCATTTCCTGGAGGCCGGGGAATTCGAACGTGTGGGGGGCAACCAGACTGTTTGCGTTGACTGCCGCATTCTGGCGGCCACCAACAAGGATCTGGCCGCCGAGGTCGCCGCGGGCCGGTTCCGTGAGGATCTCTTCTATCGTTTGAACGTCATCAGCCTGCGCGTGCCGCCCCTGAGCGAACGACCCGAGGATGTGCCGTTGCTCGGGGAGGCTTTCCTGACCCGGTTTGCCACCGAGCTCAAACGCGGCCCATTGCGATTGGCGCCCCGCACCCTGGAAGTCATGCAGGGTTACGCGTGGCCCGGCAATGTGCGCCAACTCAAGAACGCCATGGAACGGATGGTTGTTCTGGCGGTGAACGATGTCCTCACGCCTGACCTGTTGCCGCCCGAAGTTCTGGAAAACAGGGATGTCGTCGCGGGGGACGAGGTGGGGCCGGATATCAGCGGGGATCTGTCCTACCGGGACGCGGTGTCGGATTTCAAGAGGCGTTTGATCGGCCGGGTGCTCGACGATTGCGGGGGCAACCAGACCAAGGCGGCGGAAAAACTCGGTCTGCAGCGAAGCTATCTGAACCGGATGATCAAGGATCTGGATCTGCGCTCGTAAAGACGATCTTCCACAGGGCAAGTCACTTCGTGAATGTCTCCACTGGTTTAACCACAACACCGCACACTTCAGCCGCCCCCGGGGATTTCCCCAACCTAACGGAAAAACCGCCCCAGCCCGTCGATCAGTCCCCGGAACACAACCGGATCCACCGGATCGGCCTTCTTCTGGATGTCGTCCAATCGATATTTCTTCAGCGAGGTGGGAACCACCGCATAAACATTATCTCCCACGAGGAAGGCGTGGTTGAAATAGCTGGCGATGACCAGGGTTCGATCCGGAGGATCGGTGGCCAGGAAATTCACGCCGTCGCTGTAAATGGCCGCCGGGCCACGGATTCCCAGGTACTCCTGCAACAGGGTGGGGGCCATATCCAGATGGCTGGTGCGGGCGGTGATCTGCCGTGGGGGGCGGTCCGGCAGGTGCATGATCATCGGCACCTGGGTCTGGTAGCGGGTGAAATTGCTGCCATGACCCCAGTAGTCGGCCCCGTTGTCGTCGAACTCCTCGGCGTGGTCGCTGCTGAGGATGACGATGGTGTTGTCCAGCAGTTCCCGTTCCTCGAGGTGATCGATCACCCGCCCGACCTGTTCGTCGTCGAAATGGATCGCGTTGCGGTAGTCGTTGTAGTACAGCCGGGGATCCTTCCTGCCTCCCACCATGCTCATGCCAAGTTTCCCGGAGGGATGGAAGATGTCGTGGGCTTCATCGTAGTTGTAGTCGAAGTGGGAGGCCTTGTAGAAAGCAAAAAGAAAGAACGGCCTGTCCCCCGCGTCGTCGTCGAGCCAGGCCAGCATCCGGTTGGTCAGGTCCACGTCCTGCTGGGCGTCGTCCCGACCCTGGAAATCCTCGTGGATGGTTATCCCGCGGAAAATCGTTTCGTCGATCTTGTGGCGGTGGAAACGGGATTTGGCGAAGACGCCGAACCGATAGCCCCGGTCGCGCAGAACATCCATCAGGACCGGGTTGTCGATGGCCGTGCTGTTGGCCTTGACCGCCTTCCAGTAGGTGGGCTGGATCCCGTAGAAGAAACCGAAGACGCCCGCCACCGTGGAGTTGCCCGTGCTGAAGTGCTCCTGGCAGACCGTGGATTCGGTGGCCAGGGCAGCGATGTTGGGGGAGACCTCCCCGTTCATGGTGTCGGCACGCCAGCTTTCCAGGAAGATCACCACGATGTTGGGCGGGTCCGTCGCAAGGGTATCGGGTGCGGGTTTGGACAGGGGGTAGAGGAAGTTGCCCTGTTCCAGAGATGTCTCACGGGCGGAGAAATCATCCACGACCTGGCCGAACAAGCTGTCCAACTTCCCGCCGTGCCGGCTGGAATGAAGTGGAATGTAGAAGGGCAGTGCGGGAGTCAGGCGTGTGATCGCATCGATGTTCTTTTCATAGGCGATGATGTGGATGACCTGGCTGCCGACGAGGCCGGCGACCACCAGCAGGGGGAATCCCACTGATACCAGGGCATGGTGGCGCACGCGGCTGGCGAAGTGGAACAGGACCGATTCCACTAGAAGAAGAACCGTCAGGGCTGCCACGGCCGCCAGCAACATGGTTGTCGGCATCCCCAGGCCGTGGAAATCGTGGATCAGGAAATCCAGCCAGAACATATCGATGTGGAAGTGGGTGATCGGATAGACGAACCCGTCGACAAGCAGGTAGAACAGGAAAAAGGAAACCAGCACGATGCAGACGGCCCCGGAAGCCCTGTAGCGCGGAGACAGAAAGAGGCAGAAACCCAGTCCGATCAGCATTATCGGCAGCATGTACCAGCCAAGGACGACTCCGAGCAGATAGGTCGTCGAGCTGAAGTCGAGTGAGATACCGCCCATGTTGCGATCTATCAGCAGGAAGGCCAGCGGGGCGTTCAGGGCCATGAAGGCGGTTAGCCAGCGAAAGCGGTCGAGAATGATGCGGATGGCCTGGAGGGTCCGGTTCAATGTAAGGTCTCCTTACGGGAAAAATTGGTCCCCATTAACCGGTTCAGAACCTGACGGAAACTCCGCCCGAAAAGACCCGACCCGGATTGGGCAGACCGATCTGGTCTTCCACCAGCTGGTCGAAGAGGTTGTCCAGGCGGGCGTGGAGATCCATCGTCGTCTGGGAATTGACGAATTGCCAGTTCAGGCGAAGGTTCCAGGTGACGCCGGCCGGCAACCTGGCCAGGTCGCCGGTGGCGGCCGAAGCGCCTGAGGCATCCGCGCTCCACCGCGCGCCGGTGAGAACAGCTTCCAGCAAAGCACCTGGTCCGTTCGTCCGCTTCCAGTTCACGCCGGCCCTGGA
>JAGLCY010000311.1 GCA_023270185.1 Candidatus Krumholzibacteriia bacterium
GCCGACATCACCGTGTGCTGCAGATTGATCACAAGATCCCGCGTCGCGTTCCAATGGCCGACAAGCTCCACGCCCGGCACTCTTATATCGGTGCGGTTGACCCGTTGGAATTGTTTGTCCGGTCCGGGCAGCTTCGTCTTTTCGATACCATCGTGCAGATAATTCACAAAAACCGCGGCTTCGATGCCCCAGGCGCGGTGGTCGGAGGCCATCCCGAGTTCGTAGAGGTCCTGCTGCTCGGGCTTGAGATCGGGATTGGGCACGAACCGTCCCAGGGCGCCGGAATAGAGTTCCCGCAAGGACGGAAACCGGCTGCGTCGGGATGCGGCGGCATACACACGGGTCTGCTCGCCCAACCGGCGCAGGGCCCGCAGATTCACCGCGGGCGCGCTGTCGGGTTCGTTGGCCGCCTTGTCGCCCGACTCCGGGGTGGCGGCGTGATCCAGGCCGAGACCTGCCTGGAGTATCCATTTGTCACTGGGCTGAACCTCGCCCTGGACAACCACGGAGGTCAGCCACTGGGCATAGGCTTCAACAGACCCGCCGACGGTCAGGCTTTCCCGGTGATGGGTGTAACGGGCATCGACCTGGGCGGTGATTTGCGCGCTGTCGCCGAGCCATCGGTTCAGACGAACTTTGCCGAACCCGGTGCGGTCCCAGTTTTTTTCGTAGTCCTGACCGATGACCAGGGGCTCATCCCAACCGTCGGGGCCGCGAGGGTCTATTTCCTGCTCGAAATAATCCGCCGACATGGCTGCCTTCAGTTCCCAGAGGGCCTCCTGGTCCAGAGGAATATCCAGGGAGCCGCCCAACAGGCCACGCTTGCGAACGGGGTAACGCCAGAAGCGGGCATCGTCGTCCATATGCAGTTCCGGCGGGACGCCCTTCTCCGCCGACCAACCGGTGGCCAGCAGGTTCAACCGGCCTGTCTGGCCCACCGTTCGCGAGCCCCGCAGCAGAAGGGAGTACTGATTCAGGTCGCTGTTTTCCCGCTCTTTTTTACCGGTGACCTTCTGGGCATCGGTGGGAAGCGGCAAGGCATCCCGGTCCTGCCAACCGCCCGCGGCGAGAATGTCCCAGGCTCCCAGGCGATCCTGATGCTGGAGATCCGCGATCGTCATGCCGAACTGTCCGAAGGCCAGGCCGGCGCTGGTGCGTCGGGGTGGATCCACCGGATCGGGAGGCAGGATGCGGGCGCTGCCGGCCAGTACGCCCGGGCCGTCCAGCAGGGTCGTCATGCCGCGCGTGCCTTCGATCCTACCTGCGCCCGATATGGGAATGGTCTGCAGATCCACCCGTTCATCCCAGGGCAAATTCAAAGGGATGTCGTCCAGGAAGACCTGCACGTGACGCTCGGGAGCACCGCGGATCATCAGGTGGCTGTCGCCGCGGGAGTTGGTGGCCACGCGGGCCGAGGGGATCAGTCCACCCAGGTCGGCGAGTGATCCGGGATCCTGGACCTGGATCACCGGCGCGTCGATGCGGGTCTTGTCCGGAGAAGGAGCTTCGTCCGCCTGCCCGCTGACGACCATGTCGCCCAGGTCGGTAACGGTGGTGTCGATTGCCGCTGTTTCGGCCCGGACCGAAGTACCCAGCAGCAGAAAACCCAGCAGCAGGCAGACTGGTTTATCGGCCAAAGTCATCAGGTACCGGACTTCTCCGGTCCGTAGCCATCCTTGTAACGCAGGATCTTCGCCGGACAACCGGCCACGATCGCGCCGTCCGGCACATTCTTGGTGACCACGGCTCCGGCGCCGACCACGGCGTTCTTGCCGACCCGCACGGGCATGATGGTGGAGTTCGAACCGAGGCTGGCGCCGTCTTCGATGATCGTCGGCAGCCACTTGTCTTTTTCGGGCTGGGGCGGCATGGTGTCGTTGATGAACATCACGCCGTGGCCCACGAAAACATCGTTGCCGATGGAGACCATGTCGCAGATGAAGGTGTGACTTTGCACCCGCGTGCGGTCGCCGATGGTCACGCCTTCCTGGATTTCCACGAAGCCGCCGACCATCGAATCGCGGCCGATCGTGCAGCCGTACATGTTGACGAAGTTCCAGACTTTGGTGCCTTCACCGATCTCGCAGTCGCGAATCAGTTGCGTGTCGTTGACTGGATAACCCATAATGACTCCTCACTGCCGTGTCGTTACCGTTGGGGCGGGTGATTTGATTCGGATGCAAAATAATACAACCAAGAGGTCCCGTCTTGAAAAATGATGATATCTTGAAAAATGATGATGTTGGCACCTTGAAACTGGGTTGGAGCGATTTCGCCACCGGTCGCCACAAGCCCGGCGGCAAACACACCTGGTACGAAGGAACGGCTTCAGAGTTGCTGGAACTGGTGCGCGCGGGGTGGAAATATCGCCGACCGGGAGCCGGGCGCGACGGGTTGGACAAGGTTGTCATCGTGCCGGTGGATCCGGCGGGATTCATTTCCAGTACCGTTCTGGTGGACGAAAGCACTGTCCTGCACGCGGTTTATGATCGCCGGCAGGCAAATGAGGAAGGATTCACCCGCGTCACCGCCGAAGGTCCCCGGGAAGAGGTGCTGCATGCTTCGGTGGTCATGTATTCCGCCGACACCCTGCTGGAAAACGATGGAGCCCGCAGCGGCGATTTCGACTGGGAGGCAGTGTGCCTGATCGCGGGTCCCAAAGAAGTCGAACCCATGGACCCGGTGACCATGGCCCGCAACATGCTCGAAAAACCCGGCGGCACCTATTGCGATTATTCCGCGCGCGAGTTCGCCCAGTCCATATGGTACTGGGCAGGGCGGGCCGCTTCCCATGTGGAGGAGGACTGATGTTCTTCATTTTCGGTTACGGCCCGCGCGTCAAGGATCTGGGTTTCGACCAGCACCGCACCTGCCAACATTGCAACAACCACACCCAATGGCGCCGGACCGAGGTGACCAACTGGATCACGCTGTTTTTCATTCCCGTCATTCCCACGGGGCGTAAAAGGATGGTCCAGTGTCCCATCTGTTCGTACGGATGGGAGGAAGAAAACAGTGGTTAAGGAGCCCAAGGGCGGCGATCTGGATCCGCGCATGGATGTGTTGCGCGACTACATGCTGGGTAAGACGGGCACGATGGACGATTCCCCTTGGGGCCCGACATAGCCGACTTCAGGGCCAGAACCGAAATTGCCTTCTGCCATCGAGTCATCTTGTCAGAGAATGACTATTTCGCTCCGCAGGAGGTCGCACGTTAGACACGAATGCACAGGCCAAACCACAACCAGGTCGCCGATTGTGAGGTCTTCAGGAATTCCGTCGGATACTTCGATTACGCCGTGTTCCTGGGAGAGGGAAATTACAGGTGCATCGGCCAGGATTTTTCCCAATTCCAAGGAACGCTCCCCGGGGGGTGTTTCCAAGGTACCGAGTTGGCCGTAGATCGTCCGGCCGTTTTTCTGGACCAGACTTTCTTTGGACAGGTGCACGCTTCCCCCATGAACCACGATCTGATTCCTCTCGGGATAAAGACCCACCACCGGACAGACCGCGGCGGCGGCCAGTTGTGTTTCCGTGCAGGAGCCGATCTGAAGCTGCATCAGATCGTAGAACACGAAGTTGCCGGGACGGATCTCGTCAATGCCGGTGAATTCATTGACCGCGCTGCAACAAGGGGTGTCGCCCACTGATAGTTTCAAACCGGGGCGGTTGGCGCTTTTACGGGCGGTGGTCAATCGGGTCACTGTTTCGGTGAACAGTTCGCGTAACTCGGCACCGCCGCGTTTGGCATAACTGTGTCCGGTGTGGGTAAGCAACCCCGCCGGTTTTTCGAGCGCGGCCAGGACTTCCGCCAGGTATTCCGTCCGGTCCCACCGAACCCCGGTCCGGCCATAGCCGGTGTCCACCTTGATCCAGACATCGACGTCCAGACCGCTGGTGGCCTGGGCCGAGGCCACCGAATCCACCGTCAAACCCAATCGCCCGCCTTGCCGGTCCAGGTAATCGGCAAGGTTGGTGATAAGCGGCAGTTCCAACGGGTTCAACAAAAAGGCGATGGTGATGTTTTTCCAGCCCGTCTCCGCGAACTGCTCGGCCATCTTCACCGAGGAAACAGTGATCCGATCGACTCCTTCGTCGGCGAACCACCGGCCGATCACCGGGGACTGGTGGGTTTTGAAGTGGGGGCGAAA
>JAGLCY010000312.1 GCA_023270185.1 Candidatus Krumholzibacteriia bacterium
AACGCCCGGCTCCCCTATCCCGATTTCATCCGGGGTTTCACCCTTTGGTTGTGCCGTGGAAATTGTTGCTGGCCCAAAATCGACCCAAAAACTGGTGGATTCTCCCGAAAATCGCGTATTATTTAATTGAATTACCGACAATTAATCAAGTGTTTGGCCTGATTTTAGGCCAGCAACAATTTCCACGGCACAACCTAACCCTTTTGCTTGTATGGCTAGCGAGGTGGGAGTAGTCTTGCCGCATCCTGATGCAATCGTCCCGTAATTTATCCACAGGCCCGGGAGAGAACCGCCATGAACAAATTCGCACACATTGCCAGTCTGTTTGTCCTGCTCGTCCTGTTGTTGCCCCTGACCGCCGGCGCCATTGTCGAACCCGGCACGAAAATGGCATACGACGACACGGTGTCCATCGATTCGGAGGCCGGAAACTACGACTTGATTGTCACCGGGGTGGGCCTGCGGGAAAAGACCTTCATGAAGGTTAACGTTTACGTCATCGTCTCCTACGTGATCGAGGGCGCCGAACTGGAAGGGGACCAGGGAGTGGCTCTGTTGAACCTGGACGTCCCCAAGATGATTAAAATGGACCTGGTGCGGGGCTTCAGCCGGGAAAAACTCGTCAACGCCTTCAAGGATGTCATCGAAAAGAATTACGATGACATGTCCGCCTTCCAGGCGGATATGGACGAATTCTTCGCCTACTTCACGGATGATGCCCAGGATGGGGACGAACTCATCTTCACATACATCCCCGGTTTGGGATTGAAGACCGCTCTGAACGGCGAGGACAAGGGGCTCATCACGAATTTTGAATTCGTCAAGGCCCTGTGGACCGTGTGGTTCGGCGAAGAGCCCGCCAATGACGGCCTGAAAAAGGATTTACTGGAGAAAATCGCTTCCTAGGCGGATTTCAGAGACCCAAAAAAGCCGCCGTGGCGTTGAACCACGGCGGCTTTTTCGTAGTCCTGACCCCCATCCTAGAAGAGGGTGTAAATGAAGGGCGCCACGGCCTGCCCCGAAAAAATGAGCACGCCGAGCAAAAGAAGGATCAGGACGGTGGGTATGATCCACCAGGCCTTGTTCTGCATGGCGAACTGGAATATTTCGCGAAACAACCGGCCGATGTATAAGAATTTGCTCACGTGATCGTTGTCCTTTTCATTCCGTCACTGTCAGTCCAGGGGGAATTCCTCCTGCCACGCCTCGGTGGCAAGGTCCATGGCGGCCTGGTCTTCCTTGGCCAGAATGTGATTTCCCAACACCAGAAAATCCATTTCCGTCCGCATGAAGCAGCGATAAGCGTCTTCTGGGGTGCAGACGATGGGTTCGCCGCGCACGTTGAACGAAGTATTGATGATGATGCCGTAACCGGTTCTTTTCTCGAAGGCCCGGATGATCCCGTGGTAGCGGGGATTGGTTTGGCTGTTGACCGACTGGATGCGGGCCGAATAATCCACGTGTGTGATGGCCGGGACGTCCGAACGTGGCCGGGAGACACGTTTGAACAGATCGGTGCCGTCATCGGTATCTTCCGGCGGCAGGCAGCGGTCAGGCCGCACCTGGGCCACCAGCAGCATATAGGGGCTGGGCCGATCGATGTCGAAAATGTCGCCGATCCGCTCTTCCAGGCAGGACGGGGCGAAGGGTCTGAAGGATTCCCGGTACTTGATCTTCAGGTTCAGCACCGACTGCATTTTCGTTGAACGGGCATCGCCGATGATCGATCGGTTGCCCAGGGCCCGCGGACCGAATTCCATGCGACCCTGGAACAGGCCCACGACTTTCTGGTCCTCGACCAGACGGGCTACTTCGTCTTCCAAATCACCGTCGGCCAGGGTCCGATAGGAATACCCCTGGTGGTCCAGCCATTCCCGGATCTCGTCGTCGGAGAAGGCGGGACCTAGATAGGCGCCGCGCATGGAATCCGTATTTCCTTCAACGACCCGGGGGTTGTCCTGCACCTGATGCCATATATGCAGGGCCGCTCCCAGGGCCCCGCCGGCATCTCCTGCTGCCGGCTGGATCCAGACGTTTTCGAATGGGCCCTCACGAAGGATCCGGCCATTGGCGACGCAGTTCAGGGCGACTCCCCCCGCCAAACACAGGTTTTTCTCACCCGTGACCCGGGCCGCGTGGGCGACCTGCTTCAGGACGATTTCCTCAGTCACCACCTGCACCGAACGGGCCAGGTCCATCTCGCGCCGGGTCATGTCGGTCTCGGGTGAGCGCGGCGGGCCGTCGAACAGTTGGGCGAACCGTTCGTTGGTCATGGTCAGGCCGTCATGGAACCCGAAGTAGTCCATGTTCAGGCGGAAGGAGCCGTCTTCACGGATGTCCACGAGGTTGTCCAGGATCCGCTCCACGAACCGTGGCTCACCGTAGGGCGCCAATCCCATCAGCTTGTATTCCCCGGAGTTGACCCGGAAACCGGTGAAGTACGTGAAAGCCGAATACAAAAGTCCCAGGGAGTGGGGAAAGTGGAGTTCCTCCAGCATTTCCAACTTGTTGCCCGAGCCCCGGCCCAGAGAGGTGGTGGCCCATTCGCCGACACCGTCCATGGTCAGGACGGCCGCGCTTTCGAACGGGCTGGGGAAGAAGGCGCTGGCCGCGTGCGATTCGTGGTGCTCGCAGAAATAGAGTTTGTTTACCCGGCCGCCGCCGGCCTCGCGCAGGGCTTTTTCGATGTCGGTGGGAATCCACAACTTTTCCTGCAGCCACAGGGGCATGGCCATCATGAAAGGCCGCAAACCCCGGGGCGCCACGGAAAAATAGTTTTTGGCGATGCG
>JAGLCY010000313.1 GCA_023270185.1 Candidatus Krumholzibacteriia bacterium
CCTGGAAGTCACTTCATCGAAGGCCAGCCAGGTGTGGTTTTCGTCGCCGGGCACGGGATACATCTTCAGGTTGTAGCCCCGGAAGGTCATGTTCAACAGTTGGAAGCGCTCATCGAAAGAGATGAGCTTGCGCTGGGTCTTGGACCGGTCGCGATCGGGCGTTCGGTGGGCTTCCTGAACCTGCGTGGAGAGGCGGTACTGGCCATCGGCGTCGATCAGGCTGTTGTAGGATACGTGCTTGGTCGAGTGGTCCACGCCCAACAGATCTTTCAGACCCGGGAAACGCACCGCGATGATCGGCTTGTCCACCCAGAAGTAGGGATTCAACGACCAGCTCAGGTACTGGTCCACCGGATGCCGGCCCTCGAACTTGGACCGCTTGGCGATTTTCATCACCATTTCGCGGGCCAGGGTGTCGAAGGGTTTCATGCGGCCACGGTAATCCTGGATGGTCATACGCTCGGCTGTTTCGCGAGCCGGTCCGGACAACTCGACGAATCCACTCGGAGGTGCGTGGTTGTGGCCGGAATGATCCTGACCGTCGTTGGGATCATGACCCTGGGCCAGGGCGCCGCCAGTCATCCCCATTCCAAGAAGGGCGACCAGTGCCGCAGCCGCAGCCTTCGGTGCCTTGGATTTTTTCTTCCCGGTCGGAAAGAGCAGACCCTTGAGCATGATCAGCAGGAAGCCCAGCGAGATCAACGTGTAGCCGATGTAAGTGGGCAACTTGCCCGGATCATTGTTTACCGTCAGCACCGTTCCCCGCCGATCCGGATCGTAGGAACTCTGGAAATGCTTGGTTCCCCTGTGGTCCAGCGGACTGTTCATGAAGATGTGCACCTTTTTCCCCTCGATGCCTTTTCCCTTGTCCGTCAGGCTGACCCAGCTTTCGTACGTGGCCGGATTATCGCTGCCCGGGTAGGTTTGCAGCACGAAATCATCGAGGTGCAGACTGTAGGGCAATTGTGAGAACACCGGCGCGTAAGTCAGTTCGATGGTTTGGTCACCCAGCACGACACTCTTCGGGCGGTCGTGCTCGCGGCAGATCGCCGACGCTTCATTGCCCGCCCCGTCGCGGATAACAACCCGCGCGGCCGGTCCGGCGCCGGGTTTATTGCTGGACGAGGGCATCAGAACGACTGAATCGATGATGCCCACCACAACGAAGGACATGTCGTTGTCCGGCGAGGCGTAGAGAACTTCCTCGTGGACCGGGAAGATTTCACCCGGCAGGTAGGCATCCTCTTCCTGGGTGTTCATATCCATGGACCGCATGGGAATCGAGGCCCGGCCCCGCAGTCCGGTCTCGCCCCCGGTGGCGAATTCGATGCCGCGGTTGACCTGGTAAAGCAGTTCCAGATCGGCGAACTCGTCCTCGCCCCCGCTGTGACCCATGGAAAAATCCGGGTGCAGAGCGAAAAGGATGCGCTCACCGGTGGCGCCGTCCGGCCCGGTGATCGCCACCCGGATCATGGGATTGACCAGCGGTCCATGGGAATTCGACCCGCCCCCGACCTTGAAATCGGTTTGGAATTCGGTGATCCGGAATTTGTAGCCGCCGCAGGAATGCTCCTCGTCGCCGACGGACTCGACGGGGATCGTGCAGGTTGCGCCGGCAACGTGCATACGGAGATCCCCGAAAGGCGAAACACTCATGGTTTCGCTGAATCCCCCGGACAGATAAGTCGCCTCGATGCCCATGATGGTGTCCTTGCCGCCCTTGAGCAGCGTGTGGATAACGATTTCACCATCGCGGGAGGCTCCGTACTGCAGAGCCGGCACTCCCCCGGGACCCTCCTGATAGGCCTCTCTGAAGTGCGACCAGTATTCCGTCACACCCAGTTTGTACTTCGCCCCGCCGAGCGTGACGTTTTTCCACTTGTTGTTCTCGCCCGTTTTCCAAAGCCGTACGGGATAGGAATCGGTCTCCCCACCGAGAGACGCCTGGACGTGTGATTTGTCGGAATAGTAGAAGTCACTGGATTGTCCCTCGCGAATCGGCATCACGCCTTCGAAGCCCATATAGCGAGTGATGCCCGAGCTGATCTGGCTCACCACGATGGCGATGTGAACCAGCATGAAACCGTAGTTCATCGGTTTGTAGAGCCACCG
>JAGLCY010000314.1 GCA_023270185.1 Candidatus Krumholzibacteriia bacterium
CTGGCACTGGTGACCGGCCGCATGCTGGCCTGGGCCCGTTCCCTGCGGTCGGGCTATCCCTTGTATGTGGAAAAATACTGGTCGCCGGATCTTTCCCGGCAAGTGCTGTCCATAGCTGAAGATTTCTCGCCTGACGCCATTCAGATTGAGTATTTGCAACTGGCCCTGCTGGGACGGGACCTCAGGCGGTGGCGGGACAACCGGACAGGGCCCCATGCTCACCTGGTGCTCAACAGCCATGAGTTGGGTTCCCTCCCCCGCGAACGAAGGGCCGCCCGAGCGACCAATCCTCTGGCAGCCCACTTTGCGCGACGCGAGGCTCACGCCTGGCGGCGCCTGCAGATCGACGTCACAGGGTGGGTCGACAGGACACTTTGCGTCACACCCGAGGATCACACCCTGTACCGGGAAATGGGCGGCAGGAACCTGGTCACTATTCCACTGGGAATGGACCTCGAACGAATTGCCGCCGACTGGTCACCCGGGTCCGGTCACCGGTTTCTTTTTGTCGGGTCCTTCAACCACCGGCCCAACAAGCTGGCCGCCGAATTTCTGGTGGATACCATGTGGCCTGAAGTGAACCGGGCCCTGCCGGAAAGCAGATTGATTCTCGCCGGACGGGGTTCCCGGACGTTCCTTCAACAACGGGGCGGGCAAGCCGGTTGGACCGACAAGGGTATTGACGCGGTTGGCTTTGTTGATGATCTCACCGAATTGTTCCGTGAATGCCATCTGTTCATCGCGCCCCTGCCCGAGGGGGGCGGCATCAAGATCAAGATCCTCGAAGCCATGGCCCGGGGCATTCCCGTGGTCACAACTCCGGTCGGCGCCGAAGGGATCACCGGTCCCGAGGATGACGCCATCGTCATCGCTCCGTTTGGCGACCAGTTCGCCACCGCTGCCCTGGCCGCGGCCCACGACGCGGACGGCAGCCGGAGCCGGGCGGTGCGCGCCAGAAAACTCATGGAAGACAATTTCAGCTGGGCGGCCATTGTCGAAAAACTTACGGCCGTCTATTCAGGTGAGTGACCTGTGCCGGAAGCAGCTTCAGCCAGCAGAGTGACCTGGGCCAAACGTTCCACTGTCTCCAGCAGACTGAAAGCCGTGTGAAGGTCTTTTCCCACCGTTACCACACCGTGATTTCCCAACAGCACAGCATCGTGATCGGCGATGAACGGGATGATGGACGCCGCAAGGGCGTCGGATCCAGGCAGGGCGCGGGCCGCCAGGGGCACACGAGGAAACAGTGTTGCGGTTTCGGTCAGAAGGCTCCCGTCCAGATCCCTGCCGGCAGCCGCGAAAGCCGTGGCCCAGGGAGCGTGGGCATGACAGATGGCCCGGACATCAGAACGCAGCTCGTAGATCTGTTTGTGCAGGGGCCACTCGCTGGTCGCCGTACCTTGGGCGGAACGTCCCTGGATGTCGGTTTCAAGCAGATCCTGGACCCGCAGATCGCCCTTGTTGGTGCCTGCGGGAGTGACCAAAAAAGAATGGCCGCCGAGGCGAACCGAAAGGTTCCCTTCGCCGGCCACGATAAGATTTTTTTCGTACATCAGACGGCCGATACCGACCATCTCCCTGCGAAGGACAACCAGGTTGGGCCTGGATGCGGACACCTGGCGGCTACTTGCTGAAGGTGTAGAGGTGCGACATCACGCCTTCGAAGAATTCGAGATTCCGAATCTCCTCGGAGGCCAACTCCCGCATCTGCACCTCATCCAACCCGAGGTCCTCTTCTTCGTTTCGCACCACCCACGTCTGGTAGGACTTTTCCTCCAGGTCGATGAGCATCTCGGTGGGAAAGCCCAGAGCGCTGCTGAACAGAAGCTTTCCGTTAGGCATGACAAAGGGATCCACATCATCGGAGCGGGTGAAAAAATAGATTTGAGGCTCCAATAGACCATCCGAAGGAATGTACCAGATATTACGGTCATGAAGGGTTGTCGTGGGCGCTCGGCGGGTGGACGCGAAATAGACCGTTGAGCCATCGTTGGAATAGACGGGACCGTAGTTGAATATCCCGGCAATAGGATCGCCCTCGGCCATGGAGGTGTAGGTCAGGCGCTTGAGATTATTATCCAGAACCATGTTTCCGACTGCAAGGCCGGTGGTGTCGAAATCGATCGTGAAGATTTCGGTCCCGGCTCCGACTCCCGCGCCCGCTACGTCCAGACCGCCGGAAAATATGATCTTGGTCCCGTCGGGCGACCACTTGGGAGTCTCGATGCGCGAATACGCGGTCGTGGAATCCGTATCCATTCTGGTGAGCGGAAAAGTGAAGGCGTCGTAACCGTCGTTGATGGCTGCAGTGGACATATCCAGGACATGCAACTCCACGCCGGTGCAGGTCTCGAATGAATCAGGTATGACGCAACCTGACCGGGTGAAAGCCAGCCACCGCTTGTCGGGCGAGAGGGTGCCTTCCATGTGCTGCCACGCCGGAGGAGAAGGCCTCGCGTCCGAGGGCTCCATGAACAGCACTTCAACCGGGCAATAGGAGGGATCCGAGATATCGGCCCGGAACAGCCGACTGCCCACAAATTCGGTGTTCACCCAGAAGATGACGTGCGTGTCGTCTTCCCAGATGGGGTTGCCCTTGTCCATGTTCTTCATGTCGGTGAAGTACCTGTCGACGCCGGAGATGGGGATGCTGATTTCCTGCAGGATAATCAAAACCCCGCCCTGGGAGGGAAGGTCCAGCTCGGGCTCCTTGGGTATATCGGAAGGCGGCAGGGGAATCGTGAGCATCTGCCGGTTTTTCACGAAGGTGGCGTCACCTGGATCACGTTCCGTGGGAATGGCCCACCAATCCGCCGAGAACAGGATAAGGGTCCCGTCCGGGGAAAGCTGGGGAGTCAGGTAATGATAGCCGTCACTGGATGTATCAGTAGTCACCATGAAGAGGTCGCCGGTGGAATGGTTTCCGGAAATATCCAGGGTCTCGCCTGGGTCCTCCTTGCTGGTGCACCCCACGGTCACGAAAGCGACCATAAGGACGACATAAGGCAGCAACAGGAAGCGGTTGCGCAGCCACTTCATATTCAATGGAACCTCCAGCGCGGGGAATCGGTAGGGCAGGCTGCGGCTCCGGATCGCGGACCCGATTATTGAACCTGCCGTGATATGGAAAAATAAGGCAAGAACCCCTGTCAAATCAACCGGCAGTTCAAGATCACCCGTCCAGATTGAAGGCCGTGGTCACCCTCAGCCAGGACCAGATGGGGTATTTCCCTACCCTGGCGGCCTCGAAGCGACCTTTGCGCAGGCTGGCTTCGGCGGCTTTCGAAAGGGATTTGGACGGACTTTCAACCACTACCAGTTGCCTGACCTCCCCTGCCGGACTAAGAAGAACATCGAGGACCACATCACCCTCAATACCTTTATCCAACGCCCCTTGGGGAAATTCCGGAGAAGTCCCACCCAGGTACCGGGGAGGATAATTGTTCAACTGCTGGTATTGGCGCAGGATGACGAAGCTACGGCCGCCCGTGCATTTGAGCATCCCGGCTGCCACCAGTTCCGCGGCCTTGGCCTCGTTGCGGCGGGCACGCGCCACATCCGCGAGCAGATAATCCACGGCAGCGTCGTCAAGGCGGGCTTGGGCCGCTTCCAGAAGGAGATCCTCCGCCCGCCGGAGCAGGCGGGACCGATTGCGGTCCCAGTCCCCCACATCGGCAGCGGGCCCCTCGACAGGCAACAGATCCGGGTCACCCTGACCGGCCATCAGATAGAGCTGTCCAAGGGTCAGCAACATCAGGGAATGACGGTGTCCCGCCTCCAGGCCGAGTTCCATTTCGATCATTCCGTCCGAACCCGAACCATCACGGAAATACTCCGAACAGATTCCCAGATAACCCTCCACGACCTGGGTCACGTCCACGTCCTGTTGGCAAGCCGATAAACGGTGGGGTCTCCATTTGCCTTCCGGAGCAGGTGCTTCGCGGAGATCCTGTTGCACTGTCGGGCTCGTCGGAGGGATTTCATCACTTTTCGAACCGGACCGGGAAGAAGCACAACCCTGCAAGGCCAAAGCCATGAGCAGGAGCAGAACGATTCTCATTCGGTTTCCTTTTTTTCGAGGGAGGGATCGAGACGCAAAACTTCCTCCCATTCCCTTGCGGCCTCTTCCTGACGACCGAGCTTCAGCAGAAGGACCACCCGGTTGTTTCGGTAGACGACATTTTCACCAGCGAGGCTGATGGCCATGTCCGCGGCCTCCAACCCTTCGATGCAATTTCCCGATTCCAGAAGAATGAGCGAGACCCTGCCCCAAAAACCGTGGTCCGTCAACAACCCGTCGTCAAGACCTCCGGGAAGAGCAGACGGATCGGTCAAGGCGCGCAGACAAGCCAGGGAACGACTCGCTTCGCCGAGGTGTCCCTCGGCTGTCACCGCCAGATTCATCTCCTCGACCGACAGACCGCTCAAGGCTCGGGAATCCAGAAAATCGAGAAGCTCCCGATCGCGACCGGCGCCGGCCAGGGCTTGCGCGAGGCCCCGCCGGGCCCAGGCCGTCGGTTTCCGGTCCATGATGCGCCTGAGAGGATCAACCGCGGCATCATACTGTCCGGCTTCCAACAAAAGCCCGGCCAACGAAATGTCGGCTTCCGGACAGTCCGGACACAGAGTGCGGGCCACTTCGAATTGGGTGCGGGATTCCTCGACATCACGGAATTCAGCCAGGATCCGGCCGTAATCCATTCGCGCCCCGTAGTCACCGGGCGCAATTTCCACCGCCAGACTGAATTCCGTCAACGCCCGCCCCTTCCTCCCTGTTGCCATCAGGGCCGCGGCGAAATTGCGATGGGCCACATGGTCCCTGGGATTGCGCCTCATGACAGCTTCCAGATACGGCAGGGCTTCAGCGGGATTTCCAGCCCTCAACAAGGCCAGTCCCAACCGACCCTCGACCTGCCAACCATAAAGGGGATCGGTGGCCAATTGCTCGGAAAGCCGCCGAGCCTCCTTCACCGCCATGGCGGCCTGGCCGGCCTCCAGGAGGCTATCGACCCTGGCCAACCCCGCCTGGGCCCGGGCCGCGGTTTCGGATCGGTCCGACGCCGCGGCCGTCCCCGGCATCACGGATGCCAGCGTCAATGCCAGACACAGCAAAGTCGGTATCCGTAAAAATTTCCCAAGGCTCCGCTTGATCATTTCAACCTTTCAACAGTCGGTCAGATCAATCATCCATCAGAATGGTGCGCCCTGAGGCCGCAAAATTTGACCCATCTATTCGTATATGATAAGGTATGGGACACATCTTCAGGCATAAAACTCCCGCGCGGAACTCCAGGGGCAACATCTTGGCCACACTCACTGGGACTTCAACTTACCTTAACCCAGTCCGTTGCACTATCTTGACCGTTGTCTTCCTGGCCGTTCTGTCGGCCTTGTTCCACCCCCAGAAGGCCGAGGGCCTGGTTCGGCTCGATTTCGAGCAGAAATACTTCCAGCATCCCGGGCGTCAGGTGTGGGATTTCAGTATTATCCGACCGGACTCGGTGCACCACATCTTTTACCATACCATCCTGGAATCCACTCCTCA
>JAGLCY010000315.1 GCA_023270185.1 Candidatus Krumholzibacteriia bacterium
GTTTTTGTATGCGTGCCGAAGGCACCGGTACTTTAGTTCAGGTACTCCTTCAACCGATCTTCATGAATGGTGAAGCTGAGCATCTTCAGCTTGATGTAGTCCCCGTCCCAGAAGTAATACCCCTTGTGCTCACCCAGACGACTCGACCTGTTTGAATCCTTGATCAGGAACCAGTCACGCCCGTCCAGTTCCAGGTAACCAACAACATGGACCCCATGGTCATCCCCGGTGGTCCCGTTGGCGATGCGGAACTCCCGGCTGCCCTGATTGATGTAATCGGACGGGATGTCCCACTCCGGCACGATGGCGACATCGAATTTGCCGTCCATGCCGGCCTCGCTGTTGTCACCGCCGACCGATACGGTGTAACCATCGGTAATCGCGTTCTTGATCACGGCGTAGAAATCGTCCAGCGGCAAATTGAGGTAGTTGTCCTTGCGGCGCCAGTTGTCATGCACGTCCAGCAGCACCTCGCTGTTGAACGGTTCATCCATGCGGGACACGACCGAACGGAACTGGTTCATGTCCAGTTTGAGAACATCCGTCAGGAAAGCCCGCGGAGTATAGGTCTTTCCCTCCCACTCGAACTCGGCGGGTACGGGCCCCATGTGTTTGTCCAGGATGGACCGGACGTAGGCCATGTTCTGATCTTCATCCCACGTACCGCTTTCGAGCACCCATTTGAGATACCCCTTGAGCTCCTTGATCAACAGGTTGTGATCATGCCGTCCCCGACTGTCCAGTACTCCCGCGTAAGCCTCCTGGGGAACGGCGCCGTATTGCCGCAGGATCTCCAGCGTACCGCTGTCCTGCCCTCCCTGGTCCACCGGGGTGTGACCGAACTCCTGCAGAAAACTGCGCGCCTTTTCCACGTATTCCCAATAGACGATCCACATTTCGGACAGCTTGACATCCACATCGCTGATCCGGTGGGCTTCGCTCTCGATGTAGGAGGTCGAGCAAAAGACCCAGCAGGTTCCCGTGTAGTACTGGGGCACAGGTGGATTGTGCCAGAGTTGATCGAACTGGTCCGGCCCGGTGGGTGTTTCAATTTGCGACCAATCCACCCGCAGACTCCTGGCTGTATCCTTCCTGGCCTTGGCCTGCTCGGCATAAAGTGCATCCACTTCGGACCTGACCGAGTCCCGGAACGCCTGCAGGGAATCCCGCTCGGCCGTCATCTCGTCCAGAACGGGATACTCGTTTTTTTCACGGTACACCGGGTCGGCGGCCAGGGCCGAACCGGAAATCATACCAACCAAAACAAAACACAGGACACGAACAGTGAAATTGCGAAGCATGGAAATCCTCCGGATGCAGATGGTCAACGCGCGGACATCAGGGCGATGCCGCCGAGCCCGATCATCGCGAACAGGGAAAAGATAATGACCTGAACCAGCCAACCCAAGATACAAACGGCGACCGACCGTCCGGTGCTGCTGTAGTTCAGAACCTGGCGGACAGCAATGATGAAGGCAGCCAGCATCCACAGGGACGCCACCAGGTTCACCAGAGTACCCAAAATGGGAATGAAGGCGAAGACGCGGATCACGCCTGGAGCGGCGGCAAAGCCGGTCACCCGCATGACCTGCGCCAGGCTGGCGCGCGTAGCGGGTTCGGCAAGCATGGTCGTGCCGATGAAATGAGCCAGCAGGGCCCAGATAAACCATCCGACCAGGGCAGCCAGGGCGCCGCCGACAAAGCCGATCGGCCCCAGGATTCCGGCGCTGCCGATTCCGGCGGCCACGCTTGAAATAACCACTACGGCCATGGCCTGGCCCATGCTTCCCTCGTCTTTTTCCACTTCGTCGTAAAGGGCGACATCCAACTTGGCGGCCCGGATCATGCGGTCGACGATGGCGGCCATGATCACCTTCCTTTCATTTCAGGGGGTATTTCCCTTGGCGCGGGCCACTATACCGGATTTCTGCCCGGTTGGGGAACGGAGATTTGGAACCAGGCCTCAAGCTGATGCTATTCCGCCGCCATATGGTTATGATGGCCATGCCCGGATTTCCCCGGACATGGGATTCACCACATGGCCGTCCCTCGGAAAAGGTACCTGTTTTGACACGTTCGTCCGGCAACCCTCTTCTGCCCATCCTGCGGAAACAAACCGCCATCATCCTGGCCGGTGGTCTGGCCACCACCCTTGAAGACCGGGGATATGACCTGAACGATGATCTCTGGTCCGCCCGGGTCCTGCTTGAGGATCCCGGGGCGATCAGCAAGGTGCATCATGATTTCCTGGTCGCAGGCGCGGACTGCATCACTTCCGCCACCTACCAGGCCAGCATACCCGGCTTCAAAAAGCGGGGTCTTGATCTCGAACAGGCGCGCGCCCAGTTGGATGTCGCGGTGAGTCTGGCGGTCAACGCCCGGGATGATTTCTGGTCCCAACCCGAGAATCGGAAGGGTCGTGTGAAACCCCTCGTCGCGGCCACAGTGGGCCCTTATGGGGCCTTTCTGGCGGACGGATCGGAATACGTGGGCAATTACGTAATCAACGACAAGCAATTGGCGGATTTCCACCGGGAACGATGGCACATCCTTGCCGACGGCCGGGCTGATCTTCTGGCCTGCGAAACCCTGCCCTGCCTTCGCGAGGCCGCCGTCCTTCTGGAACTGCTGGACGAAACGCCGGACTGTTGGGCCTGGTTCAGTTTCACTTGCCGTGACGGCGGTTGCCTGTGCGACGGCACGCCTTTCACCGAGGCCGTCGAGTTATGCGCAACTCATCCGCGTGTGGCCGGTATCGGAGTCAACTGCACGGCGCCGGAATTCATCACCCCGCTGATGTCCGTCGCCCGCACCGTCACCGACCTGCCCCTGGTGGCCTATCCCAACTCCGGTGAGGTTTTCGATCCCGCCGGAAAATCCTGGCGGACCGGCTCCCCCGGTCATGACCTGTGTGAAGAAGCCCCCGAGTGGCTCTCAATGGGTGTCGCCGTCATCGGCGGTTGTTGCCGGGTCGGGCCGGAGGCCATAACGAATTTGCGCCGTACCTTGCTCGATTGACCACTCGTGCTTAGGATGATGCCAATGTTTGACTGAACATTTTAACTGGAGGATCCCCGTTATGAAAAGTAAACGCACCGCCCTGGTCATCGCCGTATTCACCTTGGCGGCTCTGGCCCTTCCGTTGGGCGCCGCGCCTGGAACCTCTCCCTGGTTTGACCTCGAAAACTGCTCCATGTGCAAACACATGACGGCCGAAAAGGGCCTGATGGAACACATGGAATGGGAGAACCACCTGACCACCGACGGCATGATGTCGATAACCGTCGTGGCCGCGGGTTATGAAGAAGCCTTCGCGCGCTCCATGGAGAACATGAAGGCCACGGGTGAAAAGTTGATGACCGGTGAAAAGATGTACCTGTGCGGCTTCTGCCAGTCCTACGGCGGCCTGCATATGGCCGGCGCCAATTTCGAACACATCCAGACCAAAACCGGCACCATCGAACTGGTGACGTCCCATGACCCCGAGGTCGTCAAGAAGATCCACGCCCACGGACAGCGGACTATCGACGAATACATGAAAATGGTGGCCGGTGAAAGCCATGGGGATCACCCCCACGGGGATCACTCCCACGGGGATCACTCCCACGGCGACTAGAAGCGAGTACAGCATCCGGATGATCCGGCCTGGGGCCCTGTGCAAGCGGGGCCCCTTGTGCTATCTTTCCCCCGCCCATATTCCATTTCCGCTCCATTTCGCGCCAACCGCGCCGAGGTATTCCCATGAACCGGGAAGAATTTCAGCAGCAGATCCGACAGGGGATTCCCGCTACCCTTCCGCCCCGTCCGGCCGAAGACGCCACCGTGAACCGGGCCCCTGAACGCCCCATGCTGCTCAATCATGAAGAAAAGAAGCTGGCTCTTCGCAACGCGTTGCGGTATTTCCCTGAGAGTATGCACGAAGTCCTGGCTCCCGAATTCGCTGAGGAATTGGCCCGCTGGGGACGCATCTATATGCACCGGTTCAGGCCCACTTACGCCATGCGCGCGCGGCCCATCGACGACTACCCCGCACAGACGCCCCAAGCTGCCGCGATCATGCTGATGATCCAGAATAACCTGGATCCCGTGGTTGCCCAGCACCCCTACGAATTGATCACTTACGGCGGGAACGGGACCGTCTTCCAGAACTGGGCTCAATACCTGCTGACGATGAAGTACCTGTCCGAAATGACCGATCAGCAGACCCTGGCCATATACTCGGGCCACCCCCACGGTCTGTTCCCCAGCGGGCCCGATGCCCCGCGGGTGGTGGTGACCAACGGCATGGTCATCCCCAACTACAGCAGCGGCGACGACTACACCAGGATGGCCGCCCTGGGCGTGACCAGCTACGGGCAGATGACCGCCGGCAGCTTCATGTACATCGGGCCGCAGGGCATCGTGCACGGCACGACCATCTCCCTGCTGGGCGCGGGCCAGCTCTACCTTTCAGATGGAAACAACCCGGACGACAATCCTCTGGCCGGCAAGCTTTACGTATCCAGCGGCCTGGGCGGCATGAGCGGTGCCCAGGGCAAGGCCGCGGTGATTGCCGGTTGCGTGGCCGTGTTGGCCGAGATCAATCCCGCCGCTGTGTCAAAACGATTCGAGCAGGGATGGGTGGACGAAGTATTCACCGATCTCGATAAACTGCTGACCCGCGTACGCGCCGCCAAAGCGAGCGATGAAGCTGTGGCTCTGGCCTACCAGGGCAACGTGGTCGATTTGTGGGACGCCCTGGCCGACAGTGACATCATCGTGGAATTGGGCAGCGA
>JAGLCY010000316.1 GCA_023270185.1 Candidatus Krumholzibacteriia bacterium
AAGACAGCAACACCATGATGGCGGCCGACCCCGCCGGTTTCAAAAAGCGGGTCCAGGCCTCCCTTTTGTTGCACATCGACGCGGTGAACCGTTGCGTCGCCCGGGGCATGAATTTCTGGGACTACGGCAACGCCTTCCTGCTGGAGTGCAGCCGGGCCGGAGCCGACATCAACAAGCCGGACGGACGTTTCATCTATCCCAGCTATGTGGAAAACATCATGGGGCCCATGTGCTTCGATTACGGTTTCGGGCCCTTCCGCTGGGTCTGCACCAGTGGAGATGCCGCCGACCTGGAAACGACCGACCGCATCGCGGGCGACGTCATTGAAAAAATGGCCGCTGCAGCTCCCGAAGAAACCCGCAACCAATTTCTGGACAACCTGCGCTGGATACGGCAGGCCGGCGCCAACAAGATGGTGGTCGGTAGTCAGGCCAGGATCCTGTACAGTGACGCCGAGGGCCGACGGGCCATCGCCACGGCCTTCAACAAGGCCATCGCGGACGGCCTGATCAGCGCCCCGGTGGTGCTGGGCCGAGACCACCACGACGTTTCGGGCACCGACAGCCCCTTCCGCGAGACCAGCAACATCTACGACGGATCAATGTTCTGCGCCGATATGGCGGTGCAGAATGTCATCGGTGACGGCTTCCGGGGGGCCACCTGGATCAGCCTGCACAACGGTGGCGGAGTCGGTTGGGGCGAAGTGGTCAACGGTGGGTTCGGAATGCTGTTGGACGGCTCTCCTGAGGCGGATCGACGGCTGACTTCGATGCTCCACTGGGATGTGAACAACGGGATCGCCCGCCGGGCCTGGGCCCGTAATTCCGGCGCGGAGTTCGCCATCAAAAAGGCCATGGAACTGGAACCGGAGTTGCAGGTCACCCTGCCCCGGCACGCTGACGACACATTGATCGACAAGGCCATCGACAAGACGTTCGACTAGCCGCATCTCAGGGAGAACACATGGAAGCGCGTCCTGAACAATCGGAAAAACTGCCCCGCCCCGGCGTTGCAGCCCTGGACGAGATCCTCGGCAAACCCTTCAAGGTCCTGGATGACGGTTTGATCCGGGTTGTGGATTACATGGGCGACGACGCGGCGATCGTGCAAGCCGCGCGGGTTTCGTACGGGGCCGGGACAAAGAAATCCAGCGATGACCGGGGGCTGATCCGCTACCTGTTGCGACATCGGCATACCACGCCGTTTGAGATGTGTACTTTGAAGCTCCACGTGCGGGTGCCCATGGATGCCTGGCGGCAGTGGATCAGGCATAGGACCGCCTGTCTGGCCGAGGGAACGGAGATTTATTTCGATTTGCCAGGGGGAATTGACCGTAGTGGCCGTCAACTCTATAAACTGAAGATCGAAGATATCTGGGACAAGTTCCAACCAACGGAAAACATCCATCGGCCCGACAAGCAAAGGGATCCCTATTTCAAAAGGGATCGGATCAAGGCCATGCACCTTCGCCACTTGAATGAGGACTCAGGCACCCTGGACCACACCCGGATCGTGAATGTCTTCCGCAACGGGTCCAAACCGGTTTTCAAATATATTCTCGCCGATGGGAAATCGATCGAAGCCACCGCGGACCACAGGTTCCTTTTCGCCGGTGGGTGGAGCACATTCAAAAATGAAGTGCAACTTGAAGAACGTAAGGGATTGGCCATTTGGGAAAAGGGAGATGTGTATCTCCACGTCAACGGTTTGGCAATGGAAGTCCCCGCCAGTTACCAGGACAAGGAATGGCTCGACCAGCAATACAATGTTGAAAAGTTTATGGTACCAAAGCTGGTCAAAGTTATTGAAATCGAGTACGTCGGGATCAAGGAAACATATGACCTCGAGGTGGAAGGCCCCCACCACAACTTCATCGCCAACGGAATCGTCACCCACAATTCCGTGAATGAAACGTCCACACGTTATTCCATCGCCATCGAAGGCACCCAGAAAACCTCCCCCGACCAATGGCGCATCCAGGCCAAGGACAACAAACAGGGCAGCAGTGGATGGTTGGACGCCGCTGCCGGCGCCGACTTGTCGAACAGGGAAGCCGAGTTCCACGACTCAGCCCGCGCGCTCTACAACGAGCGCCTGGAAATGGGCATCGCCCGCGAGCAGGCCCGCAAGGATCTGCCGTTGTGCACCTACACCGAAGCCTACTGGAAGATGGACCTGCACAACCTGCTTCACTTCCTGTCCCTGCGCATGGACCCCCACGCCCAGCTCGAGATCCGCGAATACGCCAACATCATCGGCCGGGAAATCGTGGCCCGCTGGGTGCCAAAAACCTGGGAGGCCTTCGAGGACTACCGCATGGGCGCCGTGTACTTTTCGAGAATCGAACACGAGATCATCGCCGCGGTCAGCGGCGGTGACCTTGAACGGGCCACCGCCATCGCCCGCGAAGCCGGCTGGCTGAAGATCGGGAAAACGGGCCAGGTCCTGCGCAACAGGGAGCGACTGGAACTGGAATCCAAGTTGGAACGGTTGAACCTTTCCATCCCCTGGGATTGATCTAACCCGTCATTTTATCCCACAGGTTCCGGATGCGCTGGTCCCTCTTGAGGATCTGCGCCCCTGGCCGGTGATTTTCCTCCCCGGGTTTCGGGAAAAAGGCCGCGTGGACCGCGACACCCTCAACCGCCAGAGCGGTGCCAATCAGGTCCGGGCCCAGGAACCTGATATCTTCACCCATACCCACGGACTCGAAATTCTGCTGTTTGCACTGGGCGATCGCGGCCAGAAAATCGGCCGCCGGATCGCCTTCCGGACCAGCATCCTCACGAGTGGCGGATTCGGGATCGCGAACCACCGCATCCACCGCGTAACTGCGCAGGAGCTTGTCGTGGAGTTTGCCGTAGACGCCTGGACGTGACACGAAATCACATCCGGCCAAACGACCGTCGATATACGCCAGCAGACCCGCCTGATCCTCTTCCACCGGAAAGGCCTCCACGAAAGTGTCGATGCTTTTCTGGTGGTGCTTGTACGTGTCACTCATCGCGCTGGTGGGAGATGACACGCCGGATTCCGCACCCATGCACCGAAGGTCCTCCCACACCCTCATCTGATCGCTGGAATATCCCCTTCCTTCGCTCAACGAGGCGTGGACCGTACTCATTTTGCGCGACCGGACATCGTGCCTCATGACGTGCTGCGAGGAGCTGAACTCCGCCGAACTGTATGACCAGCGGCCCTGTTCGGTGCAGCTGACCGGGACGTTCATCTCTACTCCGGCAGCAATCAGGATGGTGGTGTTCAGGACCCGGTTCTGTTTGGCGCCATGCAGTTCCTCCCCATCAAGGACCAGGACCGCGGATCCGGATTTGTTATGAACGGCCAGATCCGGAACGCTGCCTCCTTCGGAAACCTCCTTGATGACCACACCCCCCGATGCCAGGGCGGTATCCAGTGAGATGTAGTCCGGTCCTGCCTCTCCCTTGTAGCGAACCGGATGGATGGTCATGTTTTCGTAACGCCGGGGTTTGCCGATTTCGATGTTTGCCAAAAATTCCGTGGTGATGTTGATCATGTCTCCATACCTCCTGCTGTAGGCTGCTCGACTGACCGGCAAGACGAGGGCCGGTCGGGAACCGGGCGGCAACACAAGAAACAGTCATTTCCAGATTCTGCAACTACACTTTCACTGGCTGTTTTATTCAGACATCAAATTGAACCGGGAGTTGCCTTTGAGCCCATCCCGGTTACCATCAGCATCGAGAATTATTTCATGGACCGGTCCCCCGGGACCCAATCAGGGAGTCACACATGGCCAAACGCATAGACTGGTACTACCACCGCAACGGCTGAACGAGCAGTTCACGCGCGCAGGGGTTCCTTGCGACTCATGATATCACCATCAAGGAAGAGACCAACGCCAGGGCAAAGCTCGGCGCGGATAAGGCCTGGGAACTGGCCGGGAAGGCTTCCCGAGTCATCGTGATGAAGGGGAAGAAGGTCACCAATTTCGACATGAAAAAGGACAAGCCCAAAAAGGCCGACCTGCTGGCGGTGATGCTCGGGGCGACCGGCAACCTGAGAGCGCCGACCGCAGTGCGGGGAAAAACCGTGCTTGTGGGTTTCAACCAGGACGTGTTTGACGAGGTGCTGGGTTAGCAGGCTGTTGAAAAACTCATTCTGGTGGCAGGTGCGCCTTGCCGAGCCGAGATCAAGGCGCGGTTTCGCCGCCGTAGCCATAGCTACGGCAAGAACTCGCAACGCCGAGCTCGGTTTGGCAAGGCGTGCATGACGCCGGGAGGAGTTTTTCAACAGCCTGCTAAAGTCCCATCTTCAGGACAACCGGCA
>JAGLCY010000317.1 GCA_023270185.1 Candidatus Krumholzibacteriia bacterium
TCGATGCGGTAGAGAAAAGCCAGATTGATGTCGTACCCGGCGCTGGTGGCCCGGTCTCCGTCCCATCCTTCCAGCGACTGCCGCATCTGGCGGAAATAGGTGAAATTCTGGATCTCCTGCAAGGCGACGATGTCCACGTCCATGGCCTCGATGGCCTGAACCACGGCGGTAACCGTCTCGTCACCCTTTTTCGCGAAATGCTCCAGGTTCCAGGTCGTAATCTCCAGCGTGGTATCGGTGCCGACCGACACACCCTCGAAAGGGTTCTCGACGACAGGCACAACGGTTTTTTCGGATTCGCCGCAGGAAGCCAATCCTAAAACCGCCGCCAAAAGAAGAAGACCTGGACCATTGCGCTGGATCACGTGTCGCAAGAAACCACTCCATGGGATTCAATCGGTTATTCAATTTCACTACTACTAAGATAATGCACCGGGCCCGGTCAATCCAGTTCCCGCTCGAACCAGGACTTCCCTAAGGGTGTAGATCGTTGAAATCCCAACCGCTTGAGATAATCCTGATGTGTCGCCCCGGCAGCCGGACTGAGCATCTTCCTTATACCCCGCTCCCGCCAGATTGGTGCCATCTCATCCAAAAAATAGCGGGCACAGCGCAGGTCGCGATAGCTGGGCAACACATAGTCCAGGTGGATCCGGACCTCCTGTCCGTCTTCCTCGTAGATGACCAGTCCCGCCGGGTTGACGTTACGCAGGATAAAGGTCATCCGGGGGTTCCGAATATCCTCGAGATTGAAGTCGGGGAAAAACCGTTCGATATCCGCCTGATGAAAAGAGAGAAAGGTTTCCAGATACCTGTTGTCCAAACGCCGTATCGGCATCAGTGAGAAATAATCCCTGACCCGGCTCATTCGCCGCAGGTAAAACACGTTGACCAGCACGATGAAACCATTGACCGCGAACACCGGATAGGCCCCCACCACCCACCCGTAAACGGCGAAGGCCAGGGCACCGACCATGTTGACCCAGCGCAGCTTGACCAGCGAACTCATCATCACCGAAACCGCCACCAGAATCGAACCCGCATAGCCGATGATTTCCGTCCACGGAGACATAGGTCAGACCTCCTGCTCGGGAATCCTGATCCGCAGACAGATAAAGAATCCACCCAGGGCGATGGCCCCCGCCAAAACGAAAACCCACTGGTGACCATACCTTTCCCAAATGAGACCAGACAGGACGGGCAGTGTCATGGCCACCACATGGTCGATGGTGATGCCGAGTGAGATGGTCGGTGTGATGTCCGCGGGATCGACAGCGATCTTCTTCAGGTATGTCGTGCGAGCTATCCGCAGGGCAAACAGGATGTGGTCCAGCATGTAGGCCCCGTACAGAACCCACAGATCCCAGGGCGAAGAAAAGATATCCGAGGCGAAGCCGTAGATCATGCAAACGAAAACCAGCATGATCTCGTCGGTGGCCAGGACCTTGCGTTCGCCCAGCCAGTCGATCACGTCGCCCAACAATGGGCGCAACAGCACGCCCAGAGCAGAAGCGACGAAATAGAGCAACGCGATGGTCGACACCGGAACATCGTGCAGCGAAACCAGCACCCACGTGCCGAAGACCATGAAAATCTGTTTGCGGATTCCGAACAGGGCGCTGATGGCGTAGAAGATATGGTATTCACGCCGGTATACCATCCGGCGGCTGGACGCGTCTTCCTTCCCGATCGTGAGCCGGAAGTACAGGACACCCGCGACCATTGCGCTCAACCCCGCCAGGAGATAGAACAGGTCGTAACGATCACCGATGAATTTCGCCATCAGCCATACGCTGCCCACACCGAGGATCACTCCCAGATTGCGGGCACCACCCAGCTGACCCAGGCGCCGTCCCTCCCCCCCTCGCTTGGCCAGCTTGAGCCCAAGCGGACCCTCCACGGTGAAGATGATGTGATCACCCATGGACCAGACCACGATCCAAACCACCAGCAGCGCCACACCGGGCGAGAGAAAGGCCAGCCCCAAAGCGCCCGCCGCGGTGGCGACCATGGCCAGCGCGGCGATTCTGCTTTCCCGCATGTGGGCCAGCAGGAATCCCATCACGATGAAGATCAAAAACCCCGGCAGTTCCCGGGGAAACTCGAGCCAGCCACGGTTTCCGGCGTCAAAACCGTGCACATCGGACAGGTAGTTGTTCAGCGTTGACAGGAAAATGCCGCTGGTGGCCCCGAAAAACATTGTGGCCAGAAGCACACGACGGAAATCCCCGGTCACTTTGCGGGTGATGTTCAAGCGATCTTTCCTTCTTCCGGTGGGTCAGGATCCTCGCGGTGAGAAACGGCCTGGTCGCTGCGGCGGCGGTACAACCAGGTGAGCCGGGCCAGACGGTCGCCGGCGGGATCGAGAAACGCGTCGGTGGACATGCGCCAGTTCCAGTTGCCGGTACCTTCGCCCGGCAGGTTCATACGGGCTTCCCTTCCCAGACCCAGCACGTCCTGCATGGTGGCGATAAAAGTGTGGGCGGTGGACATCATGCCCAGACGAATCAGGGACCACTGGGGCTCGTCCGTTGCGCAACCGGTGTATTCGGCCACCAGTTCCTTCGTGGCTGAATCCGCCAAGTGATTCCACCAGCCGATGGTCGGGTCGTTGTCATGCGTCCCTGAATAGACCACGCAATTCCGAACATGTTCATGGGGCAGGAACACGTTGTCGGGTCCGCTCCAGGCGAACTGGAGCACCTTCATCCCGGGCAGATCGAAGGTGTCGCGCAACAACTCCACAGCCGGAGTGATGACTCCCAGATCCTCGGCGATCACCGGCAGTTTCCCGCCGAGTTCACGGTGCAGAACACTGAAAAAATCCGCGCCCGGGCCGGGGACCCACTCCCCGTTCACAGCTGTTTTCTCGTCGGCGGGCACTTCCCAGTAGGCTTCGAAGCCCCGGAAATGGTCGATGCGAACAAGGTCCACCGTCTCAAGGCAGGCTTTTACGCGGTCGACCCACCAACGGTAATCCTCGGACTTGAGGCGGTCCCAGTCATAGAGGGGATTGCCCCACAGCTGCCCTGTTTTACTGAAATAATCCGGCGGCACGCCGGCCACCCCGGTGGGCAGTCCTTTTTTGTCCAATTGGAACAACTCGGACCGGGCCCACACGTCGGCGCTGTCATGGGCCACGAAGATGGGAATGTCCCCGACCAGGCGGATCCCCCGCGCCATGGCGAAGCCTTTGAGTTCCATCCATTGATGGAAGAAAAGCCACTGGCGGAACCTGTGGGCGGCGACGCGCTTGTCCAGCCGACCCGCGGCCTCGGCTAACACTTCGGGTTTGCGTTCGACCAGGTCGGCCGGCCACTGGGTCCAGGGTTGGCCGTCGTTATCCTCTTTCAAGGCCATGAACAGGCCAAAATCATCGAGCCAGGGCTGTTGCGCGCACCATCCCTCGAACTCGGCCCGGTGGGCACGAGACGCCTGCTCCATGAAAACGGACCAGGCCCGGTCGAGCATTTCGGTTTTCCATGTGATGACGGCACCGAAATCCACGCGCTGTTCGTCGAAACGTGGTCGGCCGGCCAAATCGTCGGCCAACAACCAACCCTCTCTCACCAACCGGTCCAAGCTTATAAGGAGAGGATTGCCCGCGAATGCCGACAAGGTCTGGTAGGGCGAATCGCCGAAGCTGGTCGGTCCGAGGGGAAGGATCTGCCACAGACTCTGCCCGCATTTTTCCAGCCAGTCCACGAACCTGTAGGCCGACTCCCCCAGGTCGCCGATCCCATCGGGACCCGGCAGACAGGTCGGATGCAACAGGACACCGCTGGAGCGGGGGAACAGGGACTGGTTATCCGATGGGGCGGTCATGTTTTCTCCAGGGAATAAATGGGGCTTCAGGGCGAAGCCACAAAGTAACCATGAGCCGGGGTTTCCGTCCAGAGCAACCTATTGGTTGTGCCGTGGAAATTGTTGCTGACCCAAAACCAGACCAAATACTTGAGCAATTGCCGGAAAATCAATTAAATGATACGCGGATTTCGGGAAAATCCACCAGTTTTGGGCCCAATTTTGGGCCAGCAACAATTTCCACGGCACAACCAAAATATTGAGCCGACGCTTCACCATGAATGATCCTCGCCCAGAATCATCCAGTCTGAAAACCCCGGCTCAATCCGGATTGTTATGGTGACCGCAATTTTTTCCGAATCCCCCACCGGCATGATGTTTCGCCCTGCGATATTTCGGAATCAACCGCAACCTATGTGCTATAGGAATTTTATAAATTATGGGGAAAATGCTTCCCCTTTACAATAATGGTAATTTAATTATATAATGCCTATATTATTAGGCACTGGAAACAATGTTGATATTGATTCTTCATATCAGCCAACTTGTCTGAATGCAAGATGTTCGGCCTCGGAAGGTAGAATGATGGAACCAATTGGAAGTTTCGACCACTTTCTGAACAAACTGGAAGTTGGCCTATCAGTGGTGACCTGGTGCCCGGAAGACCCTTCCCAAACGAAATGGTTCTACGTCAACGAAACCCGATGCCGGATGACGGGACATTCCAGGGAAGAACTCCTGAGCCAACCATTCTTCAGCCAATTGACCCGGGAAACCAAGGCCCAGTTCGACCGGATCAACACGGTACTCGCCGAACATGGGCACTTCTCCTGTGAATCCACTCTGCGACACAGTTCTAATGTGGCGATTCCCGTTATGATGCACATGAAACTGGTCCGGCATGATGGAAACACCGTTGTCATGGCCGAACACCACGATATCAGATCCTTCAAGGAGACCGAGTCGCAATTGAAGCTATCCAGGGACAGCATGCGCGAGATGTTGACATTAATCGAAAAGGAGAAACAAAAGATCTCTGAAAACATCAAGAGTAATATGGGGCTGGTCCTGCATCCCCTGATCGACCAACTGCGGATCACCGCGACGGGATCCCAGAAGGACATTCTGGATGTCATGGTGAACAGGATCGGGCACATTGCCAGAGAGGTCGGTGTCGTTGACCAATTTGATTCGTTCAGGTTGAACCTGACCAGGCGTCAGATCCTGATCTGCGAGATGATCCGGGACGGAATGACGAGCAAGGAGATAGCCCAGGCGCTGAATTGCGCGCCGAGCACGATCAACAACCACCGCAATATCATCCGCAGGAAGCTGAAATTATCCGGGAGCTCGACCAACCTGCAGGCCTTCCTTAACAGCCCGGCCGGCGGCGCCCCCCTGAGGGATGTCCCTCCCATTTAATCCATCTGGGGCGTTCGCCTTTTTCTACCGCGCGATCACAACTTTGCGCGTGACCACATCCCTGCCCACTTCTAGCCGCACGATGTACATGCCGGATGAGACGCCGCGGCCCGCGTTGTCGGCACCCTCCCACATCTCGGTGTAATGTCCGGCCGCCCGGGATTCGGTGACCAGCGAACGCACCCGGTGCCCGCGAATGTCAAAAACCGAAAGCTGCACCGGCCCGTCGTCGTAGGTGGTGAAGCTGATCCGGATGCGACTGCTGGACGTGGCCGCGGGCACACTCATGACCAGGTGGGTTTCCGGGGCTGCGCGCGAATCCACACCGCTGGGGGCATCCAGTTTTACCGCCCAGACACTCAGGTCGCCCTCGTCCATGCTCATCCAGGTGGCGTAGGTGATCCCATCCCATGAATCAATGCCGATGTAATCGCCGAAAAAGACCGTATCCCACGGAGTGAACGGCGCGTCGCTGACTATCATGTTCGTGAAGGTGGCGCCCCCATCATGGGAGACGGCCAGCGTAACCTCGGTCGCGTCTCCCATGGTATTGCGGCGGTCATAAAAGACGACCGAAACGGCGCCGGTCATCGGGTCGACGGTCATCCAGGGAAAGAACTGTTGGGAGGCGCCCGTGTCGTCATTGACCCGGCTAGGCAAACTCCAGGTTGCGCCCTGGTTGTCGCTGTAACAGAGAAAGACGTCCGTATCGTCGATGCCGTTGCGCTGGTCGGAAAAAACGACGTAGACGCGACCGCGGTGGTTCGAGGAACTCACATCACAAGCTGTGATGGGCATACCATTGGCGCGCCACACCCCGGGAATTGCAAAATCCCAGCCGCCGGGCTGGGTCGTGATCACGATGTCCTGGCCAAAGGTCACGCCGCCGTCAAAGGATCTGTCGAACCAGATCTGGTCATGGCCGGACCACGCCATGTAGACCTGGCCGTCGGGCCCGACCGCCGGCACGGCTCCTTCGACGGTCTCGTCTTCATCAACGCAGTTGCCGCCGCGATCGCTGATCCGCAGCGCGTCCGACCATGTCAGACCATGGTCCAGGGACCGGGCAAAGAGGATGCGCGTACTGTCCTTTGTGGCGCTGCTGCCGTAGGTGTCAAACTCAGTCCACGCCATGTAAAGATTGTCGCGATAGGGCGAACCGGTGCGATCGGCCGCGAGCCAGGATTTGTCCTGGTCCTTGGGCGGGTTGTGCCCCACACCTACGCCGTCATTCCAGGTCAAGCCGCCGTCGGTCGACTTCTGAACCACGATCCGGTCCAGCCAGGACCCGCCGGCGGGATTCGACAGATGGGAGTAGTACAGGTCACCGTTGGCGTCGAAGATCACGCAGGGATCGCCGGCCACGCCCATGGAGGAAGACAGATGATCTTCGGTCCAGGTGGCACCACCGTCGCTGGACCGGAAGTGGAAACTCAAATTGGCGCCCACTGCGAGCACCTGCGGATTGGCTGGATTGATGGAGATCGACAGTTCTTCGGCGCTGGTGGTGTTGGGATGGGTGATCTGGATCGCGGGCGGTCTGGCGCCGGCTGGGATTGCGGATAGCAGCAGGAGGGCCAGGAGAAGGAAGAGGCCCCGGGAAGAGTTGATGTTGGACTGTTTGCACATGTTTTTTGTCCCTGATACTTGAAATGGCCGCCGTGCGGTCTGTTGGTGTCAGGTGAGTATACCACCAAATCGGGGAGGGTTCAAAATCCGCTCAGGGAGCAGGTGCTCCCACGAGCGGGTGCTCGAGAATGAAGATCTTGTCGTAAGTCCGGAATACCAGAAAATCATCGCCCGGGTAGACCAGTTCCCGAGGAGGTTGCATCCCAAGTAATTGGCCGAGCCTGATCTCCCCGATCAGACTGAACGTCGACATATCGAACACGCTTGCGACGAAGTAGTCATATGCTCTGGATTCGACGAAAAACACCTTGTTCAGCGATTCCACCGGACACACAGAGCCCCCCGTGGCGAATTTTCCCGCAAGGGTCACGCTGACTGGGTCGATGACCTGGCCACTTGTCGTGAAGAGGCGCCCTCCCTCGTACACGATATCCGTCCCGCCGATGAAGTCACTGGTGGCATCAAAGACGGTCACACCACTAGCGTCCACAGCCAAACGGTAAAACCGCTTCTGGTAGGTTTCGTTATATAACCCAAGAATCCGACCCGGCTGGCCACTTGGCTCAATGCGGTTGGCTCCGGTCGGCTCCAGCGTTTCGTTCGGGAGCTTCACCCCGTCCCGGTAGGCGGCCACCCCGCCGTGTCTGGGGTCGGAGCCTTTCATGTATCGTGAGACCACAACGGTCGCGCGGTCTTCAGGCGGCACGACCATATCCTCGGCGAATAAAGGTCCCCATGAACCCATGCCCAGTCCGAAAGTGAGGTCCGAACTCATGGTGTCCAGAACCAGCCGGTTAATATGTCCGGGACCATCGAGTGCAACATACAGGTAGTGACCATCCGCGGACATGGCAAGTTCACTGGGCTCGCCGCCGACGTAGACCGAACTCTCGACCTCCCCTGTCCGCGGGATAAGGACCACCACCGAATTACCGATGGCCCCACCGCTGCTGGGGACAGTTGCGTAGATCCGATCACGGCCAGGGTCATAAAGAAGGTCGTTCGCCCTCAAGGGAAGCACCGTGAATAGAGCGAATGGCAGAGGTTCGGATTGCCCTCCACCTGGAGGCGGATTGAATACGGTAATCTCGACGGTTGATAACTGTTCAAGGTCGGAAGCTCCGATCTCGGCCCGCAGCTCATCGGTTGCACTGTAAGTGGTGGGTTTATCAACTCCATTCCAACGTACAATAGAGCTGGTCGAGAACCCGGTGCCCTCAACCTTCATTGTCAGGGAATTCGTGCCTGTTTCCGCGGCTTCCGGCGAAATCGACGAAATGTGAGGAATGCGGTTCACGATGACAAAGGGTAGTGCTGACGAATCACCGCCTCCGGGTGCGGGGTTGCGAACAATCACTTCCCAGATCCCTGGCCGTGTGAGGTCCCAACGGGAGAGTTCCAATGTCAGTTCGGTCACGCTCGCGAAGATTGTGGTCTTGGACCTGCCATCGAACAGAACTTCAGAGTCGGCGATGAAACCCGTTCCATGGAGCGTTACCAGGGAGGACGATCCGTACGTTCCATCAAAATAAACCGAATCAGGGGAAATGGATGCCAGGTTGGGAGCCGGGTTGGACTGGGCAACAGTCAATAAACCAATATTTGAAGTGCCGCTGTCCGGATCCGGATTGAACACGGTCACCGTATCAATTCCGGCCTCGCGAACATCATCGGCCAGGATTTCCGCCAGAAGCTTATTGCTGGTGATAAATGTAGTGGAACGATCCCTGCCATTCAACCGAACCACCGATTGTCTCACGAACCATTCACCCTGGACTTGGAGCACGAATGGTTCTCCGACCAGGACCGACCGTGGATAAATCGAATTGATGTAGGGTACGGGGGCACTCTGGTATACGGGAAATTTTATGATAGCCGAAGCACCACCGCCTGGATCCGGATTGAAAACCTGCACCAGGGCTTCATGGGGGTTGGCCAAATCGGCTGCCGAAACCATGAAGGTCAGTCGCGTGGAATCATGAAATGTCGTCGTCCGATTCGATCCATTCCAACGGACAACCGAACCATCAAGAAAATTTAGTCCTTGGACCGACAAATCGATGGGCCCATTCCCCACAATGGCATACTCCGGAGAGACACTCGTGATCGAGGGGGCGGGATTCATAATAGAAAAAGTTTCATCACCACTGCACGAAACCAGAAAAAGGGCCATCGTGAAACCGACAGTGCAGAATCTGAGCAGACTTTTCCCTGTTTTAGGTCCCATTGGAATTTCCCCTTGCAAATTCACATTGCAAAATGGTGTGGCATTAATAGGATAAGGACAGGCATTCCAACCGCATAAATCGCCCTCCGTTCCTCGCCTGATCGCCTGATTTTATCATTGATGAATATCCACTGTCAATCTGGCCGTCCAAGTACTGGCCGTCCAAGTACTGGCCGTCCGAGTATGCTGCAGCCTATCACCAATATCATTGCGAAAAAGTGCCCATGGGGGAACTGGTAGAACCAATCACAGGGACTCCATAGAATCAAGAAACCGTTCCAACACAGGCATGGAACCGGGCAGCCAGCGGTTTGCCACCTCCGTCTTCCACTCCGGTTCACCCAGAATCTCCCGCAGAGTAGCCAGGCCGGCGGGAATGTGTTCAAGATAGGACCGCTTCCCCTTGACGTGCCCAAGAAATCCGTAGGCACCCAAAGCCTGCATGATGCGCTGCAGCCCCGCGGCCAAAGACATGGCCCGGATATCCTCGGTACTGAAAGTCCCCGCGGAAGCGGCGGCAAACCGGTCCAGAAGTTCTGCGCGCAATCCCGCCTCGAGGGCAACGTAAGGATCCAATAGCAATGACATCAAGTCGTAGGTCAATGGCCCCAACCGCATGCCCTGGAAATCGACCAGACGAATCCGATCACCCTGCAGATGGATATTCTGGGACTGGAAATCGCGATGGATCAGAACCTGAGGCTGGGCAGCCACCGCCTCGGCCAGGGCGTGAAATTCATCATCGAGTTCCCCTAGATCGGCCAGATTCAGACCCAGATGCCCAACAAGAAACCGATCCCTGAAATAACCCGTTTCCCAGCGAAGGGAATCATAATCCAGGCAACGGTCCACAGCGGAAGGACACTGGGTCCGGGCTTCTTCCGTAGCCGATTGCAGGTCCAGCAAGTGGTCTACCGTCCGCTGGTAGGCATCAGACACCGAATCTGAGCCGGAACCTTCGCATTGAACAAGGGAAAGCAAACTATCCGGGCCCAGGTCCTCCATCAGGACCGCATGGTCCGCTTTGGCAACCGACAGCAGGGCGGGACCACCCAGATTTCGACTTTCAAGAAACCCCGCGATCTCCGTGAATCTTTCAAACTCCTGGTCCTGTGGCGGACTGATCATGGCTACGGCGGACCAATCCCCCACCGCCATCCTCCAGAACCTGCGATCCGAACCGTGACCGGTAATGCGATCCAGTTCCATGCCGGAAGACTCGGATTCATCCACAGAGCGACCTTCCTGGGCTGCAAGATAACGAGCCAGGGTCCCCAGGTCGCTCCAGTCGATACGATCCGGGGCATATCCCCTGACACTGGCCGGGTCCAGTTCCAATGCCCGGACCAGCGGGTCGATCAGGGAGGAAAAGCCCGGGCCGATGTCCTTGAGAAGGTCGGAGGAAAAAATACCGATGCCCGTGTAGGTCAGGTTTCGCGCGGTGGATGCGGACGTAACGGAAGGCCGCCCGCCGATGCTGGCGATCCTTCCGTCGTCGCCCAGAGTGACCGAATTCACGGCCGGCCAGTCCACGAGCAACAGCGTGGCCAACGCCCCGGTCCCAGAATGTTCGGCAACAAGGGGCTCCAAATCCACTTCGCAAAGAACATCGCCGTTGTGCAGCAGAAAATTTGACGCCCCACCCAGGAACTCCCGGGCGCCGTCCAGAGCACCGCCCGTGCCCAGAATCTCTTTTTCAGGGAACAGGGTAAATCGGTCCCGGTCCATCCGACTCTCAATATAATCGGCCATCATGCCTGAGAGATGATGGGTATTGATCCCGATGTCCACGACACCGGCGCGGTCCAGACTATCTATCACATGACCCAGGAGGGGTCGTCCGGCGACATTGAGAAGGGGCTTGGGGACGTGATCGGTCACCGGGGCCAGGCGCGTGCCGTAACCCGCGCCCAATATCATGCCGCGCAAAGCGTCATTCATAACGCCGGAACTCCGCGGTCATTTCTTCAAATGCCTTCAGTTGCTCCATCCAGTCGGTCTTCATCCGCCAGGGGGAAAGGCCCGCCTCCACCCCATTCCGCCAGCCTTCGCCCCCGGCCAGGATATCGATGGGCAATTTTTCGGTTTCGTATTCGTAGGGGGGTAGTTTCCAGGCGAACCCATCCGGCCAATGGTTTCGAATCGCCGCGATGGCCGCCGTGTACGTGGTTACGGATTCGAAAGTTGCCGGATCAGTCACATGCACCTGGACGCCCCCGCAAACCTCACCGGCGTACTTGTGAAAAGTGGGTTCGAAATGCAGCGGACGGAAACGGCAACCGGGCAGGTTCCAATCCGTCAGTGCGCCCGCCAGGGTTTCGGGATCGACATACGGAGCGCCGAACATCTCGAAGGGCCTGGTCGTGCCCCGGCCTTCGGACAGGGTCGTCCCTTCCAGCAGACAAGCGCCCGGGTAGACCAGCGCGGTGTCCGGGGTGGGCATATTGGGCGAAGGCAGGACCCAGGGCAGGCCGGTGGACGCGAAGTCCATGTCCCGCTTCCAACCTTCCATCCAGACCACTTCCAGATCGAGATCGAGTTCGAGCCAGCGTACAAAAAACAGGGCCAGTTCCCCGGCCGTCATTCCGTGGCGCATGGGGATGGGCGCCAGTCCGACAAAAGAACGGAACTCCGGATCGAGCACCGTGCCCTCGGTAATATGCCCGCCAATGGGATTCGGCCGGTCCAGGACCATGACCTGGACCCCATGTTCGGCGCAGGCCTCCATGCAAAGAAGCATGGTCCATATGAAGGTGTAGTAGCGGGCCCCCACGTCCTGCAGGTCGATGACCAGGACATCCAGATCATCCAGCATCGCGCTGGTTGGCTTGCGGTGTTTTCCGTAAAGGGAATGGATCGGTAGGCCGGTGCCACCGTCGGTGAAACCTTCCCATTCGATCATGTTGTCCTGTGTCTGGCCAAGGATGCCGTGCTGGGGACCGAACAGGGCTTTCAGATCCACCGCGCCGGATTCCCGGATCAACTCCACGGCGGGACGCATCCGCTGGTCCACCGACGCCGGATGCACCAGCAAACCCACACGCCGGCCCTTCAATCTGGTGAAAGCCTCGGCGACCAACCTGTCCAATCCCGTGTTCACATGTACCAAAACCGACTCCCGGTCATTTTAAATAATCCGGTTTGCAGGCGCCGCAACCGTCCCACATCCGCTCGTAGGAGGCCAGTCGTTCGGCGATCAGTGCCCGGGCCTCTTTTTTGTTCATCAGGGGCCGGATCACCTTCCGGTTGGGCGCGGGATCCTCGACGATGGCCCAGCCCAGCTTCTTACCAGTCGGGAACGGTCGTTTGACCAACAGGATCCTGCCCGACATGAAGGTGTCGATGTCGTCCACCAGAGGGAAATGCTCCGCCACGCCGGCCCACTCGTCCGCGCTCAACGGTACGATGTCGCCGTTGGCCAATTTTTCGACCAAACCCTTCAGGGTGAAGTTTTGACTCATGAATCTTCCGTTCGCTTGGAGGCCAGACTTTCGACGGCCTCGGCCATCCGGTCCCAGGAATATTTCTCCTTTTCCGCGGCAACTCCCGCGGCAAAGTCGCGGGCCCGGTCCTCGTCAAAAAAACGGGTGGTTGCTTTGGCCAGGGCCGACGGATCGGCCGGCGGCACGATAAAACCGGTCTTGCCGTCCCGGACAACCTCGGGCAACCCACCCACATTCGTGGTCACCACCGGCAAATCGTAATTGTAGGCGATTTGTACGATCCCGCTCTGCGTGGCCGAAACGTAAGGCAGAACCGCCAGGTCCGCCGCCAGGAAGTAGTCTTCCACGATTTCGTCGGGAACAAAGCCGTCCACCAGTTGGATGATGTCCCGCGCACCGGACTCGGCGATGCGATCGAGATAGGGTTTCTTGTCCCCATAGATATCTCCCACGATCAAGACCCGGATCCCGTCACCATAGCGGGCCTTCAGGTCGGCCGCCGCGTCGATCAAATGCACGACACCCTTGTAGGGCTTGATGAATCCGAAAAACAGAACCAGCCTGGCATCGGTCGGCAGATCGAGAGCGTCCCGGGCTTCAGCCGGGGTTTTGCGGGGCCGCCCCGGCTTGCCGAAGTCGTAGACCGGATGCGGCGTGGTGATCACGGTGACAGGATCGGTGTCGGGCAGCACCGTGAAAAGATCCTGCCTGACCTGATCGCTCTGGGCGATGAAGCCGTGGCCCTGCCTCAGTGCCAGTCGGGTCAAAAATCTGCCGAAGGGATACTTCTCGTGGGGAATGACGTTGTCCAACAGGTAGATGACCCGGATGTCCGTGCGGCGGCGCAGCAACCACGTCACACCGAAAAATCCAGGAGCAAAAAACGGGATCCAGAACTTGATGACCACCGCGTCGGGCGCCTGCTGTTTCAAATCACTGCTCGTTCGCCACCAACTCACCGGGGACCAAGGCACGAACCGCGGGCTGTTGGGATGATCCAACCAGGGCGCGGTTTCACCTTCCTGCTCACTGCCGGGAAAAATAATCCGGGGGTACTGCTTCCTGAAGGAAGCCCAGAAGACATCGTGCCCGCGACCCTTCAGGACCCGGGCCAGCATCGCGAAATAGGTCACGATTCCGCCCCGGAAGGGGGGCGCCGGCCCCAGGAAGGCCAGCTTCACGGCGTCCCCAGCAGATCATCCACCGCGGCCAGCACCGCGCCTGGTTCCAGGGTTTCCATGCAGAAGGATTCATTGCTGCAACGAGGCTGGAAGAAACAAGTGCACTCCTGACGCGGGGCCAGGATGCGCCCCCGCCCGTACAATTCAAATTCATGGGGATTGAAGATGTTGTTGAACAGGACAAGCTTCTTCTCAAGCCCCAGGGCAATGTGCATGGCCATGGTCACCGCCGAAACCACCAGGTCGCAACGGTCCATCAGACCGATGAAGGTCTTCAGATCAAAATGGCCGGGATAACAAGCGCCCGTACTGTCGGCCAGACGCTGATTCTTGGCGTCTTCCAGGGGACCGCCCAAAAGGACGACCGCGTAACCCGCCTTCCGCAGGGACACCGCCAATTCAGCCCAGTACTTTTCCGGCCACAGGCGACTGGTCCAGCGGCCTCCGCAGCCGGTGTTCAGCCCAACGGTCGCCTTTCCCGCCGGCAGGTCGAAGTCGCGAACGTTCGCGGGGCGATCCAGCAGGTAGGGTTCGCCCTGGAATTCATATCCGCAGATGGAAAATATCTCCTGTGGGTAACTCAGGGTGCAGGCCTGGTTCACATCGTCGAACAGACCGGTCATGAACTTGGCCTCCGCGGCGGCGGCCATGGCGTCTGTGACGCCTTCGGTAACCGGGCGACAGATTCCGTCATCACCCAGAGTGAAGCCCAATCGGCGGTCCGCGGAAACTTCACTGGCCAGGGCGCAGGCCTGTCGGTCCTTGTCCAGGTTGATCACCACATCGAATGGGGTCCCGCGCAACCAGGCCAGAGTGGCCGGATCAAAGGGGACCGGATCATCCACCACCGCCGGAAGCAGTTCGGGAAAATCCGTGACCCAGGTCACAAAATGGTCGGGGAACTCGCGCCGCAGGGGCGCCAGAAGGGGCGTGGTGCGAATCACGTCACCGGCGGCCCCGAGCTTGATGATCAGGATCCTCCCGGTGCGCTGACGATACTCCGGGCATCCGTCACAGTGGACGCCCCTTTCCTTGTGGGGAGCACAGGGCACATGGCCACGGAAATGAAAACAATCGGGACGGAAATCCACGTCTGGGTGATCCTTTGATTGACGGCCCGGAACTTGCGATGACCCCTCGGGCAACACCTGGTATTCGTGACCATTTCACCGGTTACAACCGGCTGTTGTACAAATGGCCAGGATAACTATAATCGAACGAACGGTTTTTGGGGCCGGAATCCGTGCCCTGCGGGAAATCTACCGGAAGACCGTCGGGAACTCAAGTCGCCAACTGAGGCATCCTGCATGACGACCAGGGAGGGAATGATGAAGACAGGCACCAATAGGATCAACCCGGGCGGAATCGCCGCATTGGCCGTGATCCTCCTGCTGGCCGGAACCCTGCCCGCTTTCGCGCAGACCGAAGCGGGCCGCCCCCAGGACCTGGAATTCGAGATCATCAACGCAACCACGGGCCGGGGTGGAACCGTGGAGCGGATGACCATCGATTACGTCACCACGCGCCGAAACAACGTGGTTGATGTTCAACCCGCCGACACCACCTTCACCGAACCGGATGTGCCCGTCCTGGAGGGCGGCAAATACGTCATCACCGTGTGGCGCCACGGTGTCCCCTACTGGTGGAGCAAACGCGGTCGGGAACTGGTTGCCGGGCCAGTGACCCTCCATGTCTTCGATGCGGTCTCCAGTCTGGACGGCGTGGCTATTTCCGGTCTGAACCTGGTGATTCGCCGGCAGGAATCCCTCCTGCATCTCGAATACATGCTCCAGATCGACAACCTGGCCAAGCCCCAGGTCACTGTGGTGGGCAGTCCAGCCACTTTCGAGTTGGCCCTGCCCGCGGGCGCCTCGTCAATCGAGGCCAGTTACACCCGGGGCCCCGACCCCATGCCGGTTGCCGTGGATTCTCCGGGTTCCCACAGCGGCCTGGCCGTTCCCTTGACCCCGGGGCAGAACCTGATCCGCATCGAGGCGGTCGTACCCTGGTCCGAGAACCTGGAACTCCCCGTGGGTTCGGATCTGCCTGTGACTTCCTGGAGTGTGTTGGCTTCTCCGGAATGGCTGGAGGTCGGCTCAACGGACATCGAGGAGAACACGCGCGACCAGGTCTCGGGATTCCGGCGCTACGCGGGGTTCCCCCTGGAGTCCGGTGAGATGGTCAATCTTCACCTGACATCCGGCGAACATGAAGCAGGGCCCGATGAAGACCTGTTCACCAAGGATGCCCCCGCCGAGAAGGAGACCGATGAGGGGACGACCGACACTGCCGACAAGAACGGCGGAAAACCACTGCCCTTGATTTTCATGTTCGTAGTGATCGTCGTGATCCTTGTCGCGGTTCGCCGCCGCAGGTCCTGACCCATATTTGCGAGCCGGGGAGCCCCACGACTCCCCGGCGACACTTTCATGTTCTACGCCGCGGGTTTGATTCCCGAGGTCAAGGAACTGGAGTTCGTGGACGGTTAGAAGGTGTAGGGCCGACTCATTTTTGCGAACCAATACCGACACGGTCGCGGCTCCAGTTCACAGTCGAAAATCCCGTTGAACAGCAGAGTGAAGGTATTCACCGAGCACTCGTCTTCAACCAGTGGAATATCCAGATCCGGAGGCAGATACCAGGCATTATAGATGCCTGATCTTTCCTGGTTGTCGGTGGAAGAAGGATCTTCCCACTCCACTCCTGATCCCGGACCATGATCCCCTTGAATAATGATCACCGGCGGACGTGGCGAGTTGGCCAGGATTCCGTCCACTGTACGGGACAGGCGGTGCATGACATGGGTCAACTGGGCGCTGTACAAGGGCCGGTAGGAACCGCGTTCCGATTTGTTTATACCGAACCAATGGCTCCCGTCGGCATATCCGAATTTGGTAACCGAATTCCTGGGCTTCCCTGAACCGTCGAAGACAAACGGTGGATGGGGCGCAAGAATGTGGGCGAAGACGAATATGGATTGGGAATCGTCGAGGCCCGACCGGGCCCGGGGCAGTTCATCAAAAATGAAATTCAACCGGTGGCGCCGCATCGAGTAGGAAAGATCCGCCGGCCCTCGGCCCATCAAACGCTGCACCAGAGGCAACATTCCATCGTCCAGCACATAGTATTCCAGGAACGAAGGATTGACCGTCGGCTCCATTCGAAGGTCGGGTTTTCGAAACCGGGTCATGGGATATCCGGAAGGGAAAGTTGCCACCTGGTAACCGGCCTGTCGCAAAGCCCGGGCGACTCGATTGTTTCCAGTAATATCACCCAACACCCGCCGATCCATGTTTTCCGGATCGGGAATATCCAACAGCTCCTGCACAAAACCCAAATTCAGGGTCGAAGCCACCGACAGCGCCGTTTGGGGATAACTGCATTGGCCGCGATTCAGCACCCGAAAGCCGCGGTCGATCAGGTTTCCCGTCAAAACACTTTGGGACAGCGAATATTCTCCTTCGAGAAATTCCGGCTGACCCAAGCCATCAACAATCAGGAAATAGATGTCCGGCGGCGGCCCCACGGGGAACGATTCCAGTTGGATGGAAGAATAGAATAAGGCTGTTGGGCGAGGAGAGTTTTCCTTCCATTCGGCATGGGTGATTCTCGCCATGGGCAGGGCCACGAAAACGAGCGCCGCCATGTTCAGTGGCAAAG
>JAGLCY010000318.1 GCA_023270185.1 Candidatus Krumholzibacteriia bacterium
CTCGAACGAGACTTCGGTCTGGAAGGACCACCGGTCAGGCTCGCGTTAGGCGATGATCAGGATCAGGGATCCGTTGCCGGGGGTGGTGTGTCCGCCTTGACGCCGCGAGGTGCCTTGACCCCGCGTATCAGCCGGGCCAGACCCCAACCCCAGCGTGTGAACATCCAGTACAGGGCCGGAATGGCCATCAGGATCAGGATCGTGCTGCTGCCCAACCCGCCGATGGAACTGAGCGCCAGGTTCTCCCAGATATCCTTGCCCGCCGAGGCGTCCTTCTTGTAGAGCAGTGGCAGCAGGCCGGCGATGGTCGTGCCGCTGGTCAGCAGGATGGACCGCATCTGGATCCGGGTGCCCTCGACGATGGCCTGGCGCAGCACCCTTCGGCGCACTTCGCCCGGCAACCGCCATAAATCCAGGCCGCCCAGGCGCCGTTTTTCGGGGATCTGTCCTTCTGCCGATCCCCGTGGGAAGTCTTCCTCGACAAGGATCTCCCTCACCTGCAGCCGGAACCGGTTGATCAGCAGGATCGCGTTGTTCACCACGATGCCGAACATCAGTATCAACCCGATATTGGCCGATGAATCGAATTCACTGCCGGTAGCCCAGAAGATGCCCCCGACCCCGACCATGGCCATGGGTATGGAGAACAGGACAAGGAACGGCAGGAAGAAGCTTTCGAACATCGCGGCCAGTGCCATGAAGATGAAGACCCCCGTCAAAATCAGGATCTGCAGGATCTCCTCTTCCTCTTCTTCGGTAATCTGTTGGCCGGACATGTCCTCGGCCGTGTACCCGTAGGGCAGTTGGATGCCTTCCATGACATCATTGATGAACTTGCGCCGCATACGGTCGGTGCCGATGTACTCCCAGTTGATCTGCTGGCTGTAGCGCTGGTCATGACGGTTGATCGAACTTATTTCGGGCCGGCTCTCAATGGTGATCAGGCGGCCGAGCATGACCTTTTGCCCACGGCTGGTGGTCATGGTGCGGCCGAGGATCTGGTCGTATTCGATGGACTCCGAGTCGTCGAAGGTGAGCATCAGTCGCTGGTCTTCGCCGTCGAGGACCATGTGCCAGGGATTTTCCACGCCCAGCAGGCGCCGGATGTGTCCCATGACCTCCCTCATGCTCAACCGGTGCGAAGCCAGGGTTTCGCGGTTCAGCATGATCACGGTTTCATCCGTCGCGTTGCGGCTGAAGCGGTCGCCGCTGGTCAGGCGGGGATTTCGCACGCGCCGGTTGCGATCGAGCCTGGCCAGCACCCCATCGCTGATGGTCTTGAGCTCCTTGCTGTTGTACCCGGTGACGCGGATGGTCGAATTGCTCATGCCCCCGCCGCGGCCCCCCTTCATGTAAGGGTCGCCGAAACCGTTGATCCAGATGAACATGCCGCCCAGTTCCTCGGCCAGAACGATGAACGTGTTGCGGAACATCTCCGGGTAGGCCGATTTCAGGAGTTCATCCTCGAATTCCAGGTTGATCCAGGCGCGATTCTGGTAGGCTCCGCTGCGCATATGCGCGCCTTCGGGAAGGGGCAGGATCTCACTCTCGAACAGCTTGATGGTCTCGCTGGACAGCTTGACGTCCGTGCCGACCGGTCGTTCGAGGTAGACGACGATCTGTTCCTTGGGCTGGGGCCGCCAGAAACCACCGGTACGAACCTTTTCCTTGAATACGAAAATCGTGCCTGCGAAAAGGGCCAGGGTCAACACCGCGGGGTAGATCCAGAACCGCAGGTGCATCCTGGTCAGTTTGCCGACGAAACTGACGAATATGCCCACCCCGATAAGCAGGCCACCGGCAGCGGCGACCCAGGGGATGGTATCCAGGGCCGCGTAACGCCCTTTCCAGAAAAACGCGATGACAAGGGTGATCACCACGGCAATCATCACGCCTAGGACCCAGCGCCACAGCATGGCGATTCCCACCAGGCCGAATTCCTCACCCGCGGCCTTGGACTTGCGCATTCCTTTTTCGGCGGGTCCCTTGAGCGCGACGGGAATCCAGGCGAAGGCCACGAAGATCGACGCCAGCATGGCGATGCCCACACTCACGGCCAGCGGCACGTAGAACAGGCTCAACCGGTCGGTCATGAAGATGAACGACAGGAAGGCCACCACGGTGGTCAGAGTGGTAGCCATGATGGGGAAGGCCACCTCGCGGGTGCCACGGATCAGGGCCAGGCGGCTGTCGCCTTCCCACCGGCCGGTCAGCCGGCGGTGGATGGCGTCCAGCACGAGGATGCTGTTGTCCAGGAGCATTCCGAAACAGACCGTCAGTCCGCTGATGGTGATGAAGTTCACCGACACCCCGAAGAAATAGAACAGGGTCAGGCAGATCATGATGGCCAGGAGGATCGAGAAGATGACAATGGCCGTCAGCCGGATCTGCTTCAGGGCGATCGCCAACAGGATGAACAGCAGGCCCAGGATGACCAGTGAACGGGTCACCAGTTCCTCGAGTTTGTTTTCGAGATCCTCGCCCTCGTCCTGATCCACTTCGAAGGTCACCGCGAAGGGAGCGTCGGATTCGATCTTCGGCAGCTCCCGGCGCAGACGCCGGCTCACCGAGATCGAATTCTGTCCGCTGCGTTTGGTGATGTTCAGGGTGATGACGTTTTCACCGTTGATGCGGCTGTAATAGGAAATGTCCTCGAAGTCCGGTTGGACGCGTGCCACATGGCCCAGGGTGATCGGCTGGCCGCCGAGGGTGCGCAGCACGGTATCTTCCAGCATCCGGAGCGAGACGGAATCCTGCACGCTGACGGTCAGTTCGGTTCCGCTGCGACGGATCGGTCCGGCGGGAATGATGTTGTCCAGCACGTCGAGTCGGGCGGCGATCACGTCGGCGGTCAGGTTGTACCGTTCCATCAGTTCCAGATCCAGCAACACCTTGATCAGGGGGCGAGCGCCACCGCGCAATTCGGCGTCGGCCACTCCGGGGATGGCGAGGAACCTGGGCACCAGCCAGGTCTCGGCCCGGTCGCGCAGATCGTTCATCGGCAGGGGGGAAATCAGGCTGACGGAGAAGAACTCCTCCGAGCGCAGTTCCTCCGGGACGTAGGGTCGGATGAACGGCTGACCCGCCTGGGCGGGCAGAGTGCGCCGCACGGCGCCCAGACGTTCAGAAAGCTCTAGACGCGCGAACTCCATGTTCGTGCCACGTTTGTATTTAACAGTTACGGAACTTTGGCCGTGCCTCGACTGGGAGTCCAGGTCTTCGACGCCATGGCAGCCCGCGACGGCCTCCTCGATGGGTAGGGTGACCGAACGTTGTATGGCGCTGGGAGAGGCCCCGTTCCAGCTGGTGACGATGGATAGTTCAGGCAGTTCCGTTTCGGGCATGGCCTCGATGTTCAGCCGCGGCAGGGCGTACAGGCCCATGACGATCAGGGCGGTGAACAGCATCCACGTTGCGACGGGGTGGTCTACGGCGAAACGGATCAAAACGGAACGGCTCCTTCTCAGTATTCCCTGTCCGTGCGGCGGTGCAGCATCTCGTAGACCACCGGTGTCAGGAACAGGGTCAGCAGGGTGGCGATGCTCAGACCGCCGATAATGGTCAGGGCCAGCGGACGCTGCATCTGCTCTCCGGTACCCAGGCCCAGTCCCATGGGCAGCATGGCCAGCACCGTGGTCACGGTCGTCATGACGATGGGCCGGAAGCGCAGGGTGCTGGCCTCCATGATGGCTTCACGGCCGGCCAGGCCCTCGGACCTGAGCCTGCGGATGGTGGCGACCTTGACGATGGCATCGTTCACCGCGATGCCCAACAGGGCGATCATGCCGATCAACGACATGATGTTCATGCTCTGGCCGGTCAGGAACAGGGTGACCAGGGCGCCCGCCACACCCACGGGCAAAACCACTGAGATTATCAGCGGGTCCAGGAAACTTTCGAACTGGGCCGCGAGGATCATGTAGACCAGAAGGACGGACAGCAGGAGGGCATAACCCAGATCGCGGAAACTGCTGTTGATCTCTTCCTGTTCGCCGCCGGTGACGAAGGCGACTCCTTCGGAGACCTCGGTGTTGGCGAGAAGTGTGTCCACGTCATGCCATACATCCGCCAGGCTGCGGCCGTTGACGTCGCCGGAGATGGTGATCTGCCGCCTCTGGTCGCGCCGCACGATTTCACGCACGGGCGTGCCCTGGGTCTGGATCATGAACGATCCCAAAGGAACGGTCTTTTCTTCTCCCACTGTCACCGGCGAGGCCAGCACCGTAGCCAGGTCGTAACGCTGGTCCCGGGGCAGGCGCACGGCGATGTCGATCCTCTGCTCGATCTCGTTGTAGGTGGTGGCCACGGTGCCCTGTATGCGGTTGCGCAGCTCGCGGGCCAGGGCTTCCGGCTCCAGTCCGAAGCGCAGCGCCTTTTCCCTGTCCACGGTCACTTCGATGGTGGGGTTGCCCATCATCCGGTCCATTTCGACGTCGGCCAGACCGTCGATGGCCCGCACCCGGGGCAGGACCTGTTCGGCCACCGTGCGGGCCTCCTCGGATTTTTCGGCCACGATGCCCAGGGTGAAGGAGGCCTCGCCACTGGCAAGAATCTCACGCAGCCCTACACCTTCTTCACTGAATACGAAGATCGCGCCTTCCTTATCCGCCAGGCGCGATTGCAGGCGTTCCTTGACCTTCTCCATGTCCTCGCGGCCATGGCGGGACGGCCTCAACATGACCCGAATGCGCGCCGTATTGGCGGAGCTGTATTCCTTCAGGCTGGCCAGGGTCTTTTCGGTCACACCAACCTGGGTGTAGACAGTCACGACCTCTTCCATGGTGGTCAGGAATCCGGCCAGGTCGGCGGCCGTCGCATAGGTCATCTCCAGGGGAGTGCCGGCGGGAAGTTCCACCGCCATGGTGAAGTCGCCCCGGGTGCGGTCCGGCATGAACGACAGTTTCAAACTCTTGCCCAGCAGACCCGCGCCAGCCAGCCCCGCCAGCAACAGGACCATGAAAACGAGTTTGTGGTCCATGACCCTGGCCAGAAGACCATGGTACTTCCGGATGACCGCCTGGAAAAGGCGCTCGCCGGGCTGGAATATGGCGCTGGGGATTTCCCGGGGAGTCTTGAGGATGTGGGCGGACAGCATGGGCTGCAACAACAGGGCCGCGAAGATGGAGACCACCAGCGAGATGGTGACGGTCAGGGCCTGGTCGCGGAAAAACTCGCCCGCGATGCCCGGCACATAGATGACGGGAAAGAACACCGCGACGGTGGTCAGGGTGGCGGCGATCACGGGGGAGGCCACTTCGTTGGTGGCGGCGGCACAGATTTCGCCGATGGGCGTTTTGCTGCCCTTCTTCAGCTTCAGGTGCCGGTTGATGTTCTCCAACACGACGATGGAGTTGTCCACCAGCATTCCGGCCGCGAGCGAAAGACCGCCCAGGGACATCAGGTTCAGGCCCACTCCGGCGAAGTAGAGGAAGGCAAACGTGGCAATGATCGACACGGGAATAGCCAGGCTGACGACCACGGGGCTGCGCCAGTTCATCAGGAAAAAGAAAAGCACCAGGAAGGCCAGGCCCGCGCCGTATTTCAGCGAGTCCTCCAGTCCTCTGAAGCTTTCCTGGACGAACTCCGCGTCTTTATAAATGAAGGTGTAGTCGAATTCGGAATACTGATCTCCCAGGATTCCCAGGACCTTGTCCACCTCCTCGGTGGTGGCGATGGTGTTTTCACCGACCTCCTTGTACAGGTGGAGCGAAACCACCTCCTCATCCCCGTTGAGGGTGAAACCTTCGGGCTCCTTGATGGTGTCGATCACCTCGGCCACGTCGCCGATGGTGATGCCCGGTCCGGCGGCGGGAATCTCGGTCTTGCGGATCTCATCCAGGTTTTCGAATTCGCCCAGGATCCGCAGCGGGAGGTGAAGCGGTCCTTTGCGGATGCGTCCACCGGGGAAACTGATGTTGGCCACCTGCAGGGCGAAGCTCAGGTCCTCCATCGTCAAGCCGTACAAGCGCAGTTTGCCGAAGTCGGGCCTCACCAGGATTTCGCGTTCGGCTCCGCCGATGACTTCGGCCTGGCTGACCCCGTTGATCTGTTCGAGAGCCGGTTTGACGACTTCGCGGGCGAATTCCGTCATCCGCGCCATGGGATCGTCTCCGTGAAGAACCAGGATGGCGATGGGCCTGGCGCTGGGGTCCCAGCGCAGGATCAGCGGCCGGTCCGCGTCCTCGGGGAAATCGTCACGGTAGGAAACGCGGTCGATGGCCTCGCGCAGGTGCAGGTTGGCGAAGTCCATCTCCGTACCCCACTCATAGGCCACCGTGATGGTGGACACGCCCTCACGGGTCTTGGAAACCACGCGGCGCACGCCGGCCAAGCCGGTGATGACTTCTTCCAGGGGCTGGGTCACAAGCCTGGTCAGATCGTCGGCGGGTGTGTCGGAGTAGTTGGTGATGACCGTCAGGTTGGGATAGTTGATGGAAGGCAGCAGGTCCACCGACAGCCTCTGCCGGGCCTGGATACCGATCAGCACCAGGCCCGCGAACAGCATCAGGATTGTAACTGGCCTGCGGACGGCGGTCTGGATGATCATTGCTTGGCGACCTCACCGAAGTTGGCGAAATCCCATTTGTCATCGGGAGTAATGCGCTTGCGAACCTTGATCTTGGCTTCGTGCGCCAGGGTCAGGTGGTCGCTGACCACGACTTCGTCGCCGGGGCTCAGCGAGCCGCCGCTGTGCACCTTGAGGATCTCGACCCACTGTTCGTTCTCCAGCCCGATGTCCACATACAGCCAGCGCGCCCGGTCGCCCTCCTTCTTGAAGACGAGGGGACGGTTGTCGCGGATCAACAGCGCCGCTTTCGGCGCCAGTAATTTGTCCTTGTAGATGATACCGGCAATCTGGGACCGCACGAACATTCCCGGGCGAAAGCGACCCTCCGGGTTTTCGAACCGGATGAGGATCTCGCAGGTGCGTGTGGTCTGGTCCAGGGTGGGGCTGATCACGTCGATGACCGCGCGCAGGGTGTCGCCGGTGGCCGGTATCGACAGCAGGACAGGACGGCCCGCCGCAAGATGACCCAGGTCGGCCTCCAGCACGTTCACGGAAGCTTCGAGTTTGTCGTTGTTGAAGATGGTGCAGACCGCCGTGCCGGTGGTCACGATTTCACCGTCCACCATGGTCAATCCCTGGACGATTCCCGCGAAGGGGGCGCGGATCCGGGTGTATTCCAGGTTCAATTTGGCGCGTTCCTCGGCCATGCGGGCCTCGGCCAGACCGGTTCGCTGTTGGAAGACCGCCTCGCGGAAGGCTCCCTTTTGCAGGGCGCCCATCTCCAGTTCGAGCAGGCGGTTCTGGAATTCCTCCCGTGTGATCGTGCCGTTGTCGCGCAGCCTTTCCAGATCATCCCTGGCATCAGTGAAATTCTTGACCGCCTCGTGATTCACCTGGAAGGTGTCCGCCTCGGCGGCCATCTGGCTGAGTGCCTGCAGGTGTTTGTAACGACTCTCCTCCAACGCGATTTCATATTCACGCGGATCGATCCTGGCCAGGACCTGGCCCTTGCGGACCCGATCGCCGTCACGCACCGTGACACCCAGGATTTCCCCGCCGGCCTTGGTCTTGATCATCACGGATTTGGGGGTGCGGATGGCGCCGTCGGCATACACCGGCAGCACGAGATTGCCTGTGCGGATGGTCCCGATGTTCACCTTGATGGACTTTTCCTTCTTGGGTTTTTTACCTGCCTCGCTGGTGTCGGCCTTCGCGGTCAGACTGTCGCCCGCGGCAGTGGAATCGGCGGCGGTGCCGTCACCGCCGGATCCAAGGCAGCCTCCCAAAGCCAGCAGGATATATCCGGAGAGAAGACAGGTGACAACCGCGGCACGGCGCGATGGGGTGAAGTCGAGGGGGTTCTGCATGCTCAGCCTTTCCAAAAATCGGTCGGGTGTGGGACCGGAGCCTTGTCCTGCCCGGTCCTCGGGATACTGATGGATCAGGTTTCCAGCCGGTAGCAAATGACTTCAAGGGGCTGGGCTTCGGTTTCGTCGCCTTCTTCCTTGCTGCTGACAGCCTGCTGGTTGAGGAAGGCTTCCAGGGCTCCGACCACTACGAGGATCATTCCGTTCGGTTGCATGAACAGGGCGTCCTGTTGGACATTGAAGCTTCCCGTCAGCGCCACCTGTTTTTCAAACTGTCCATCGGGTGTGAATACATCGAGAACCAGCCAGCTTCCCTCCGGGGCGGACTTATCGGCATCGCCGGGCTGGACCCAGAGCCGCCCGTCGGCAGTCACCCACATTGCGGCGATGGCTGGGGCGGTTTCCTCTGTGCCGATACGCTTGGGTTGAGTGGGATAGTAGGCGCCCACCGCCTCAATGATCTTGTAGGCGACCTTTTTTTCCTGGCTGTTTCGCGGGGGCTGCTCGTATTGGCGTGTGATGGTCCTGATCAATCCCCCGGTGGGCGATAAAATCCGGATTTCATATTCGTTCCGGCCGGGGGCGACGTGGATATTTCCCTTCGGGCCAACCGCAACCCGACTCCAGATGAAGTCCATCCCCTTTTCAGTCAGTTCGAAGTCGCTGTAGTCGATGGCATTCTCTTTTTCAACCAGGACAACTTCTTCGTTTCCCTCATTCGAACAGCAGGAAAGAAAGTAGGTCTGGTTGCTGGCGCCGGTGGCGGAGAAGGACATCCGGATGCCGACCAGCAAAATACCGTCGGGAAGGCCAAAGCCGCGGTTCAGGACCGCAAACTGGCCACCACCTCCACCCACCTGGGAGTAGTTTGACTTGCCGGCGGGAGTGCCGTCGGAATCAACCTTGATGATCCGGCCGGGAAAACCCTGCAGGAGACAAATGGTGCCGTCGGCCATGATGAACATGTCACCAGGCTGCCGCACTTCACCAGGGCCGTCGCCTTCACCGCTGACGGTGCGCAGGAACTCGCCCTCCGGAGAAATGACCTGCACTTCGGACAACTGGCTGTCCAGGAGCAGGAAATTTCCCTGGCTGTCGGTTTGGATCGCAGCCACCGAGCCGAAGAAGATCTCGTCGTCTTCGCCTCCGATGCGCCACAGCTCGGTGAGCTCGGCGGTTTTCGTGCCCTGTTGGGGATCGGCGCCGTTGGCGACGGTGGCGGGATCAGCGGCAGCTGTTCCGCAGGCCAGCAGGGCGGCAATAAAAAATGTTCCACGCAATGAGATTCGGGTTTTCATGAAAACTCCCCCAATTATCAGACCCCGTTCCGGATGGGCTCAGGGTGAAATTCGGTAACAGATCACTTCCAACGGACGCACTTCGGCATCCTCTTCTTCGGTTTCGGGATTGTCCGCGCCGCGGCCCCGGAAGGCGTACACCGCATCGGCGTGTTCCCTGACCAGCACGACCAGACCGCCGCCCGGAAAAAAGAGGGCGTCCTTCTGACCGTCACCCTCGCAGGCGATGGCCATCTGCCGGACAAAGGCGCCTGAACTGTCGAAAACGTCCCAGGTGGAATGGATCCCCTCGTCCTGTTCGCGAACACCCCGGCTCGGCAGGACCCAGAGCTGTCCCCGGGGATCCAGGCGGATGTCGAGAATATCGCGTTCGGTCGGTTCCATTACGAGTTTGATGGCATTTCGGTTGCGTCTGCGGAAAGGCATCATCATTTCCCGGGCCCGGTCCGTTTCGACGGGTGTTCGTCGCCACGATTCGTATTTGCGGGTGATGGTCCTTTCCAGGCCGCCGTCGGGACCGTGGACTTCGATGCGGTATTCGTTCCTGGCGGGCGCCACGTAGAGGCGTCCGTCGTCCGCCAGGGCCCAGCCGCCCTGTCCGGGAAAGAAATCGCCCTTCTCGGAGAATTCCATTTTACCGAAATCCCGGACGTTGACCGATTCCAGGTAACGGACGTTCTCGGCACCGTCCTGGTCGAAGGCGGCAATGAAGTTGGTGGCGGTGCGGGAATTATCTCCCCGGGTGATTTTCGCGCCGCCCAGGACGAGCCGCCCTCCCGAAGAGGCGGCGCTGCGCAGGGCAAAAAATCCTCCGGCCGAAGGATCATTCCCGCCGGGCTTCAATTCACCCGTGGGCAGTCCCGCCAGATCAACCTTCACGATCCGGCCGGGAAAACCCTGAACCATCCCCACGGTTCCGTCGGGCAGAAAGAGCACACCCCGGACGTTGCGCAATTCCCCGGGTCCATCGCCCTGCTTGCCCAGGGACCGCACATATTCTCCGTCGGCGTCGAAGACCTGGACCTCGACGAGTTGGATGTCCAACAGGTAGACGTTGCCGTCATCATCGACCAGGACACGGTCGATGACTCCCAGCAGGTTTTCTTCATCCTCTTCGCCCCCGATGCGCCACAATTCCTCGAGTTGCACCTTCAGAATGCCGTCCGCGGGTGCATCGCTGTTGGTGATGACCGGATCCGCCGCCTGGCTGACAGAGGGCAGGGAAAACATCAGGATTCCCATTCCGAGGAGGCAGTTGCGCACGAATATGAGAGTGGGGGTCTTGGGGAAGGAAACTGGCGACAAAACGACCTCGCTTAAATTGGTTGTAGACCGTCCAGCTGATACCTAACGCATAATGGAGCCAAAACCAGCGCCAAAAACCTATTTTATCCGGTAACAGATGACCGACATGGGCTCGGCTTCATCCTCGTCATCCTCGGTCCCGGATCCGCCGAAGCGGGACAGGGCCGCGTCCCAGAAGCCGGTGATCATGAAGGCAAGGTCGTTGCCGGCGAAAAACAGGATGTCGTCCTTGGGATTGCCTTCACAGATGACCTGAACCTGTTTCTCAAAATGTCCCATGGGGCTGAACACATCATAATACGTGAAGGCGCCGGGTGTTTCGGTCCACATGGCGCGGCTGTTCAGGATCCAGATCGTTCCGTCCCTCGCAACCCTGATGAATTCCACATCGGGTTCCGTGTCTTCCCAACTGATGGGAGCGCCGGGGAGTTGCGTGCGTTGAACGGTTTCCAGAATCCGTTGCCAGATGCCGGCCGCCCTTTCGTCCCTCTGCCAGGGTTCGTATTCCCGGGAGAAAACACGTTTGAGAGTGCCGTCGGCGGCGAAGATGCTCACTTCGTAACCATTGCGCGGAATAGCCACCACCACCTGGCCGTCGTCTCCGACATCGAATCGGCGATCAGCACCGTCGATGAGTTCTTTTTCGTCCAACCGCAATTCAGCCAGCTTCATCGTCACGCTTGTGGTCGCGAAGGTCTTGTCGCGCAGACCTTCTGTCGTAAGGTTGCTGAGAAAGGTTTCCCGCGTGATGATGCCGTTGGCCTGGTCGACATGCTGTTCAGTGCCGCCGGCCACCACGTTGCCGCCGCCCTGACGTAGTCCCCGCATCATATAGAAGGCGCCCTTGGTGGGGTCTCCAAGAGGCCAGGTCCCCGCCGAGGTGTTGTCCAGATTCAGTTTGATCACTTTGCCGGGGAAGGTTTGCAACACTCCGATGGTGCCGTCGGGGAGGAAACACATGTCGGCCGGTCCCCGGAATTCACCGGGGCCTTCGCCCTCGCGGCCCAGTGTGTTGATCAGTTCTCCTTCCGGTGAGAAAACACTGATTTCCGACAGCTGGGCATCAAGCAGGTAGATGTTGTTGTCGTCGTCGATAAGGACCTTGGTGATGATCCCGAAAACGGTTTCCTCGTCATCCTCACCGCCGGCTCGCCAGAGTTCCTCCAGGTTCATGGTCTGGCGACCACCAGATGGTTCAGCGCCGTTGACGACATGAAGGATGCCGTCCGTTATCACTTCCTCGCCGGCAAACGCCGGAAGTGTCAGGGCCATCATCAGAAAGGCGAACAGGGGGAGGAAGCTCAAGAGCCGGAAAAATCGTTCGCGTAGGGAAAGCATGACGCCTCCTGGATTGTAAGCCTAACTCAATGGGGGACGGGCGTAGCTACCCACAACCCCTGAAAGTTATTCGGAGGCCGTCCAAATTGCCATACGTGGTTTCACAAGATGATCAAATCAGCGCAAGGCTTCGGCCCACAGTACGGTCCGATCGGCGACCTGCGTAAAATTCAACCCGCCCCTGACCTCCTGGATCTCCACGATGTTATCGCCCAGTTCCCTTAATGCCTGCAGGATCTGGGTACCCTGACCGGCGATTTCGGTTTCACGGACGAAGTCCACCCAGGTAACCGGAAGTCCAGGGGGGAAGCCGGCCAGTTGCCGATTGATGAAGTCGGCATCCGCCTGGGGCCACGGTTCAAGGCTGCTGCCGGCGAAGATCATCATTGCTTTCAGGGCTTCAGGTCGGGTTTCGGCGAATCGCAGGGCGGCTTCGGCGCCCCGACCGACACCCGCCATCGAAACGGTGGACGACTTGAAAGAATCCCGGACCCAGTCGAGGCAGGCTTCCGTCTCGGCTCGCAGATCCCCCTGCGGTTCGCCCGTCTTCCGGCCGCCCGGCGGGCCCAGGGAGGAAACAAGGTAAACCGGAAAACCCTCGTCGGGTCCGCCCTTGAGGGTCGGTGTCAGGCGTCCCTGTTCGTAGTTTCTGCCAATGCGGTCCGCGATGGCGCCGGCCGTTCCGGATGCGGCCGTGAGGATAAGAACGGGATTCAACCTGGCGGCGATTTTCCACCCGGATGGAAAGTAGATGTGGCACAACCTGGTGTCCCCCTCCGGGCCGGGATAGACCGCAAGGAAGGATCCCCGGTCAGGCAGGATCGTTCCCCCCTTGTCGGAGTTGTCAAGCAACCGGCTGAGCTCGTCGAGGGTGGCGGCGATCGTTCCGGGTCCGCGCCTGGGGTGATGGTTGTCCACCGCCTGGTCGATGGATTCAAAATAGTACAGGGCGGTGGGTCTTTCCTGAGGGTCCAGCTTGTCGATCCTGGCGAGGGATTCCTCCTCCCATCCGGGCGCCAGATGCAAAACGGTAGAGCCCCAGGTCCGAGACCGGCCTGATGGAAAGGTCAATTCGGTCTTGATCACGTAGGCGCCGGTCTTTAGGGCGGTAAAATCAGCCTGCCGGGTCAGCCGGTTCAGGCCCGGGTCAATTTCGATTGATTCAGTCACCTGTCCTTCGGGAAGCAGTGACTGGTCAGGACCCCCGAGGAAATCAATGGTCAATCGTCCGGCGCCCTCTTTCATGGAAACCACGACCAGATCGAAAGTGACGGGCTTGGCGCCGCTGATTGTGTTGGACACCTTGCCGGTGAAAACCTCTTCTCCAACGGATGAGGTCTGGAACTTGAGCATGGCGATGCGCCGCTTCCCGGACCGGGGTCGGAAAGCGGCGGGGTCCCGCAGCAGGGAGGCCGTTGGCTGGTCGTCCCTGTCGGTGAGTCGCACCGCGGCGTTGAAGCCCAGCATATCGTCTACCAGGGGATTGTAGGGCAGGATACTGGCCCAGGGAATTGTGGCCCTAAGTTCCAGATGGTCATCGCCGTCCTGCCTGATTTTTGGTTGTAGTTCGGAAATTGGCTGCCAGCGGTCCTGCTCTTTCAGGAAAGCGGCGCCCACGGGTGTGCCTTTTTCCATGCCGAAGGCAAACAGGAAAAAATTGGAAGTCAGATATTCTCCATGGTTTTCCGAATCCGGTAACCCAAGCGTGAATACCAATCCGGGCCCCCCGTTCCAGGGTGCCAGGTTGTCCGGGCCCACCAGGTCGGCCCAGGGCCCGGCGGCGCGAAGTTCTATGTCCAGGCCCACCGGCGTCCAGGTCAGGCGGATTTCGGGGTCGCTCGAAGGAATGCCGGCTTGATCGGTCGCCAGGGTGATGGGGGGTGAAACAGCCTGCCAGGAAAGGGTCTCCGCCTTGGCGGAGGCCAGTCGCGACAGACGGACCTGATGCTTCATGGACAGATCGATCATATCAGGATGGTATTTCAGACTCGCCAGGTCAGGATCGCTGAAAGCCATGGCAAAATCGTCAAATCCGGCGGCCACCGCCCTGGTGAAAGTGGCGACGGCTTCTTCGGAGTGGCCGGTCATGTTTTCCAGGCAGGCCAGATTGTAGAGCATGGCTGGATCGTCGGGAAAGCGATCGGTGTATGTCCGGCATAAAGGCAGGGCCTCGGTGTGGTGTTCCTGGCGCATCAGGTCGAGGATTTCCCGGGCCATTTCCCGCTTGTCCGGTTCGGCGGCCGCGGGGGAGGTTGTCAGAAAGGCAGCCAGGATCAATACGACCAGGATGAACCCGGCCGCAAGACGGTTTTCGCGAAGAAACCCGAAACGGTTAAATGTCGCAGGACTCATGGTTTCCTTCCACCTGCAGGATGACTCAGGATCTGAACCCGGTACTGAATAAAAGTTCCCGACCCCCTCGATGGCAAGTGAGTTGTGACGGTCTCCATTTATTGTTAACATGAGCAATATCGTTCCTCATCGGTGTCTTCCCCTGGAGGCGCCACAGCGAAAGAGGACGCCATGGCCATTATTCCCTTCCATATCGTTGATGCGTTCGCGGATCATCCCTTTACCGGGAATCCTGCCGCCATCATACCCAACGCCGCCAGTCTGACCGAAACGGAAATGCTTCAGATCACCGATGAGCTTTCCATGGAAGCGGGATTTGTCCTGCCCCCGGAAACTTCAAAGGCCGATATCCGGCTGCGTTTCTTCACCAAGCGGCGTGAGGCCATTCTCAGCGGCCATGTGGTCATCGCCGCTTTCGCGTCCATGGCTGACCGGGGATTTTACAAGCCTAATCCCGAGGGTCTGGAAATTCGTCTGGAAACCGGGGCGGGGATTCTCCCGGTGACCCTGACCGAAGGGCAGGACGGCCGAACCCGGATCACCCTCGAGTTGCCGGAACCCCGGTTTGGTGAACCGGTGCCCGCCGGCGAGGTTGCCGCCGCCCTGGGCCTGCCCGCGGAATTCCTGCGCATCGGCGACCACGGTCCCCAGCGGGTGTCCTGCGGTTTCGACCAGATCATTATACCGGTCAATGATCGCAACGCCATGCGGGGAGTGTTCCGGGACATGGAACCCATCGGCGAATTGACCGACCGCCGCGGAGTTGGCGGAATTACTCTTATCTGCCCCGACACCTACGGCAGCGAGGCCGATTTCCACTGCCGGTTTTTCCATCCCAGGGTGGGGGCGGATGAGGATCTGGCCAGCGGCACCTCCCTGGGAGCCGCGGCCGCCTACATCATTGACCGCCGGTTGGTGCCCGTTGCGGATCACAATACCCTGGTGACCGAGCAGGGTCATTCCATGGGTCGGCCAACCACCGCGGAAATGTGTGTCCATGCTCCCGGTGGACGGATTCAGACCATTGAGCTGATCGCCACCGGGGCGGTCGTCATGCGGGGATCGTTCCACTTCAATCGCAGGGTGGTTTTGGCGGCATACTGAATCTATAGGTGGGGGTGAGAACCCACACATGGAGGGGAGAGGGGCGGTGACTTTGAGTCGCCGCCCCCGTATATTTCCACGGCACAACCAAAGAAACGGATGATACCTGTGAAATCCCATGCCCTGGTTCGACGACTGTTTCCGATTGCTGTCTGGTGCGGGTTGGCCTTGCTGGCCGGTTGCAGTGATGACGATGCCATTATTATCGTGGTCACGCCCGACCAGGTCAGGGTCCTGGACGAAGCTGATGGACAGCCCGTGGCGGGTATCAAGGTCGTCATGATGGACCCCCAAGCCAATGTTCCGGTCGCTGGCCCGGTGATGTCCAGGGAGGATGGGAATTGCCCCTTCGACATCGAGCCCTCGGGGTCCCATCGATTCCTGGTTTTTGGAGGAGTGGACTACCGGGTGCATTCCTTACCTGATTATTGGTATGGAACCAAGGGGAAGTCCGCTCCGAGCCCCCCGGTCACAGTAGCGGAAATCCGGGTTCATAAAGTGGCGCCTGACAGTTTGCCTCGCATCGCTGGCCTGATCGTCGATGCGTCATCAGGCACCCCCCTCGGTCAGGTATTTGTCAGTCTGTCCTCCTACCTTACGGGTTATCAGGGGAATACTTCCGCCAGCGATGACGTCACCGTCAACGACGGGCTTTTCTCCGTTTCCCAGATCCCTTTCGCGATGGATTCCGAAACCGGTAACCTGGATCAAGTCAACCCGTTGCTGTTCACTCGACATGGATATCGCTCAATAATCTGGAGCTATGATCCACCCAATGGCAGTGACAACGTGGATATCAGCGGCGTTACGATTGCCATGACGCCCATTGACAGCGGTGACAACGGCTCGATCAGCGGCCGGTTGATGCGGGACGGACTTCCTGCCGAGGGCATCGCAGTCGGCCTGGGAGTGGTGGATTTACCTGTGACGGAAAAGGCTGGAGCGGGTCTGCCGGGCTGGGCCGCGGTTACCGATCAGGACGGCCGGTTCACCATCGGGGAGTTGCCGGCCGGCACATTTTATCTGCAACCCGGATTCCCCCTGGCGGACGGGACTTTCTATCCGAACCAGCCGGGCAATATTCCCCGAAAGGTGGACCCGGGCCAGGCCGTTGACGTGGGCGACTTGATCGTCCTGCACGAAATCGAACCTCGGTGGCCTACCCACGGCCGGCGG
>JAGLCY010000319.1 GCA_023270185.1 Candidatus Krumholzibacteriia bacterium
GCCACTTTTCTGCCCGGCGCCGGAGGACTTTGGGCAGCCACTCCACTGTCGATCTTCGCGCTGACTTTTCGCCAGTACCAACCCTGGCGACATATATCGGATCGTCGCCGGGCTCTGGGTTTCGGACTGGGTGTCCTGGCCATGGCTCTTGTGATTTTTCTTTATCCCCGTTTCTGGAACCTGGCTGACCCCGAGGGGTCCGGTGTGTTCCTGAAGCGGTTGGGCGGCTGGTCGCAGTTGAGCCTGGGCTGCTTCTGGTTCTGGTCCCTGTTCCATCTGGCCATCCGGATGAGGCTTCACTTCATGCGTCTGCGCCCGAAACTGGGTGTTGCCGCGATCCTGATCGGATTCGTGCCGCTGGTGTTGATGGTTTTTCTGGGCCTGATGATCCTGTACACGGGCCTTGGTGGGGCACGCGCCTCCCGGACCAACAACGCGCTGGAAAACTGGCGGCGGATGACCGCCACCGGCGCCGATTTCGGGGGGGCCCTTTTCGACACCACGTTTGCCTGGCCCGGACCGGGGAACGCCGGGAAAAATGCAACTCTCATCGAAGCGCCGGATTGGGTTCCGGGGTTGGCGGAAAAAATGCGGGGCTCGATGGCGGACGAGGCGCGCTTGAAAAAGGCCGCGGCGGATTCCGGCGCGGCGCCTGCTCCCGCGATAACCGATACCACCGCCTGGTTCCTGGCCGGGGGCAAGATATGGTTGATGCGGTGGCGGGAGTTGGATACGGAACATCCGACCGTGAAGGCGTGGCATCTGGGCCGGCGTCCCATGGAAACCCTCTCGCGCATTCTCATGGTCGGTATCGACATCGCGCCGGCTGGCCAAGGCATGTCGGGAGACGACCAACTGGTCATCGGCGAGGTTGATGAAGAGGATCCGCAAAGTTTTCCCGGCCTGGAAGTCAGCTACCGTGACGTCAGCGAGGAAAAGGACTACTGGAAGGATTTCCTGTTATTCGGGGTCACGCTGTTCGAGGTGAACCGGTTCGACGGGGGAGAACTGGATTCCATAAGCCTGATCATCAATCTGCGGGTCGGTTGGCAGGACCTGAAAAGCGAATTCCTGGAAGGGGATTCCAACCTGAACATTGCCGTGGTGGTGGGTCTGGCGGTGGTGGCTTTCCTGTTCCTGGTCCTGGAGATTTTTGCCTTGTTCTTCGGTCTGCGGATATCCGAGGGCATCGTCAGCGCGGTGCACATGCTGCATCGGGGAACCCGGTCGGTGGCGGCCGGCAATCTGGATACGGTCATCGATATTCCCAACCAGGATGAATTCGGTGACCTGGCCGCCAGCTTCAACGAGATGACCGGCGCGGTGAAGCAGGGGCGGGAAATCGCCCTGGCCAACGATCGCCTGAAAAGGGAATTGGAAACGGCTCGGGCCATTCAGGTACGCCTGCTGCCTTCCTCCGAACCGGTGGTGACGGGTTTCCAGGTGGTCGGCGCCAGCATCCCCAGCCGGGAGATCGGCGGGGACTACTTCGATTTTTTGGCCCAGGGCGACGACGAGATAGGCATCGCCATTGGAGACGTGTCGGGCAAGGGCATGCCCGCGGCCCTGCTCATGTCGAATCTGCAGGCCAGTCTGCACGGCCAGGTCATGCATCCGGGCAGCGTGTCCGGCGTGGTGGAGCGGGTGAACGACCTGATGGTCAGGTCCACCGATCCCCATATGTTCGCCACTTTCTTCTACGGGCTGCTCAATGCCCGCAACGCCACCTTCACCTGCACCAACGCCGGGCACAACCCACCCATCCTGTTACGGACCAACGGCGAGATCGAGGAATTGACCACCGGTGGCCTTTTGCTGGGCATGTTGGGTGAGCAGGTGTACCAGCAGGATAC
>JAGLCY010000032.1 GCA_023270185.1 Candidatus Krumholzibacteriia bacterium
TCCTGACGTTGCTGGCGGGATACAGAAATCGCTTCTCGGCATTCCGGCTTAAGGCGTTCCACACACATCATCAGCAGATGAGTCTCTTCCTTCTTGACCATGTCCAAATCCGGCCGATTGCCGTTATCCGGATCATGAATATCTGGATCATACGGGATTTCAGGCTTGAGCTTCATCCGCCGGTACTCGAGAGCCACAACATTCCTGGCAATTTTGAATAGCCACGCCCCAAAGGTGAATCCCCGCCATTTTAACGAGTCCAGCTTGTCCACCGCTCGGGAAAACGTTTCATCTGTTAAATTGCTAGCCATGCCTTCATCTTTCACATTCAACATAATCGACTTGAATATCCGCGGGCGGTACTTCCGGTAAAGGAAATCAAACTTCTCAATGTCCGACTGGGCACGCTGGATCCATTTCTTATCAATCTCGAGATCACTGGAACTGGCTTTATCAGAAATGTCAGGCCCACCTTTTCCGGCATCCTCATTTTCGTCAGACTGGTGAGATGGCCGGGGCTTCATGGAAACTTACCTCTGCTAAATGCCTAGTTGGAATTCCACTTCGTATATTCCATTTGGATTCGATTTGGATGCAAATTTTATCATGATTTCTTGGCTGGCATACGATATATTTCATTAACCCCTTGTCCGACAAAAGATTGTTTTGGTCTTGTTTTTTAAGACAATTTCTCCTCTGCACTCCATCCCCCCTTTCGAGGACGGTAGTGACCGATTTGTTGAAATGGTTACTTTGGAAAAATTTTCTGCATCCAAATCCCGCCGTATTGCAATAACACAAATGGAAACTTAAACCGGTGGGGATCGGCTCATCTCCTTTGGAGTTGGGCTAGGTCCACAAGGACAGCCAGCTGTTCCGACAGGACAAACTCAATTAGCTGATGTCCAGATCCACGTAACAGGATTAAACCCGACATACTAGAAATGGAGCCAATCATGGCTAAGACGAAAGTGTTCCTAAGTTTCGACTTTGATAATGACAAGGTTTTAAAGGACTTCATCGTTGGTCAAGCTAAGAACTCTGATTCCCCGTTTGAGATCAGTGACTACTCCCTGAAGGAGGCTAAGCCTGAAAAGGACTGGCTTGACCACGCCAAACGAGCCATAGGGCGGGCAGATGTATTTATCATCATGTTAGGACCCAAGACCAAGACCGCGAGCGGAGTGCTTAAGGAACTGGATGTCGCTATAGAAAAGGAAAAACGGAAATTCCAAATAATCGGATACACTAACGGCAGCTCCGATTTGGCCGTGCCAGGTGGCGGTAGAACATATAGCTGGAACTGGGAAAACCTGAAAAAGCTGTTGTCATGAGTACTTCGAGGAACAGAGTCGATTTCGATTCAGGCGCGGTTCAAAGCTACCTCAGTATATTGCAGGGCGTAATAAACAGGATGGCGTCGAATTGTGCCGGGTGTAAGACGTGGTGCATTACACTTGTCTCGGCAATAATCGTAATTATCGCTGATAAGTCCAACCCAACGTATGTTTGGGTAGCCCTCGTTCCCGTTACCCTTTTCGTGTTTCTGGATTCATACTACTTGGGCCTGGAGCAGAGGTTTAGGGATTCGTACAACGAGTTTATTGAAAAGATCCACTCTGGCACGGCAGAGATCGGCGATGTTTACATAGTGAACCCCGGTAATGGATTTTTGGCCACATTCGGATCCACGCTTGGGGCAGCAAAGTCTTTGTCAGTATGGCCATTTTATGCGCTCCTGGTTGTTATGCTTGTCGTGATATACAAGTATGTTCTGTAGTGGGATGAAGCATAATTGGCGCTTTCGTCTGTCACGCCTGAAGATGAAGCCAACGTGCATTGGTGAAAATGTATCTGAAGGGTCCGGAAAAATTGAGTTCTAAGTACTCCAACGAAAGAACATGAACTAACCAACCAAACCGGGACGCAGCTTGGAATAGAGGAGTTCGTCCAAGACTTCGCCGTTTTTTGTGACGTGGGCCCGCAGTGTTGCCACCCGGGTGAAACCGGCTTTTTCGAGAACCCGGGCCGAGGCGGGATTCGAGGAAAAGACTCCCGCGGAAAGACGGTTGAAGTCGAAATTTTCGAACAGGTGGGCAGTGAAAACCTCGATGGCGCCCGTCATGATTCCCCTTCCCCAGTATTCCTCACCAATCCAGTAGCCTACTTCCGCTGAGTGGCGATAGATATCCTGGCCGGGTATGAAACCGATCACACCGAAGACTTCTTTGTCGGTGGCGATGGCAAAGGCCGTTACCGGATCAGCACCGAGGGTTTTGGCGATGAATTCCTCGGCGTCGGACAAGGCGTAGGGGCTGGGAAACAGGTCCCGAAGGACATCGGCGATGCGGGGATTGTCGGCGTGCCGGGCCATGGCGGCAGCGTCCGTCGGGGTGAGGTCACGAATGTAGTATTTCGAAAATTCCAGCAACATGTCCGACCTCTCCGAACTAACGAAGGACGGAGAATTTGGAAACGGATCGCTGGCCGGCGATTTCAAGAGTGACCCAGTAGATTCCACTCGCCACCCTGGCCCCGCTTACCGTCTGCACGTTCCAGGCGTACTCGTTCCCGCCATACTCGTCCTCGCCACTGACCGGCTGCACGGTGCCCAAGTCATGATAAAATACCTGGCGGCCCATGGAGTCCATGACCCGGACCTCTACCCGGGCGGACTGCTCGAGTTTGTAACCGAATTTGATGTAACCGCCCGCCGAGGGGTTCGGATAAACCCGGGTCAACCCCTGGGGAACTGTCCGCGTGATTTCATTCCAGAGCACCCACTTATCCGGATCCAGTTCCACCTTTGTAATGGCGGCCGAATATTCCAGTTCCACGGTATTGCTACTCGTCTTCAAGGGGATCCGCTCTGTGGTTACCCCCGTTGCGGTCGTGACCACCAGGGGAAAAACGTTGTCGAAATGAGGCCACTGATTCTGGTGCAGGGTGACCGATAGTTTCGTATCCTCCCCCGCGTTTCCAGGACCGATTTCGTAGTCGAAAATGATTTGAGGCAGGATGGTCTTCTTCAGATACGGCCAAAGGAAATCGTCCAGTGGTTCGTCTGCCCAGGATGTCGCCAGGTCGATGAATTCCTGGGTCGTGACCGTTCCATCGCGACGGTCGATGCCGGTGGCCCAGTCTTCGACGAACCCGAAAAACGGCCCGTCACCCATTCGCCCCCGCAACATGTGCAGGATCCAGGACCCCTTGTCGTAGATGACCCGGCCCGGGAATACGGGAACCGGGTCGTACACCGATCCCTGGTTGGTCCATTCCTGTTCGTTGCGGCCATTGGCCAGATAGGTGAAGTAGGCGTTCTGGTCGACCGTGTGTTCGAACCAGAGGGCCTCGGAATATGTGGCAAACCCCTCGTTGAGCCAGATGTCGGCCCAGATGTCCGGCGTCAGGCTGTCCCCGAACCACTGGTGGGCAAGTTCGTGGACGATCAGCCAGGCATGGTTTCCATCCCCGTCCAGGGATCCGTGACTGATGCTGGTCACCGTCTGGTGTTCCATGGCCCCGGGCCAGAGGAATTCGGCGTGTCCGTATTTTTCACCCAGGAAAGGATAGGCCCCGTACACCGATTCGCAGAAATCCACCATCTCGCACAGGGGTTTGAAATCCTCAATCGCGTCCTCGACATCGAAAGGAAACACCCAGTTCTTCAGAGGCACGACCGACCCCAGACCCATCGTCGTGCAGGCTTCCTCCAACAGCACATAGTCACTGATGGCCACCGACACCAGATAGGCGGCGATGGGATAGTCCTCCCGCCAGGCATAGGTTTTCCAACCCGGGTCCGCGTCGGATTCGGACACCAGAGTACCGTTGGAGACGCCGAAAAGTGTATCGGGAACCGTCAGTTGCATGGTCACCATGAATTTGTCGCCGGGCTTGTCCTTGCAGGGCCACCAGGACTGCGCGTAAGCGGGCTGGCTCATGTTGGCGATGATGGGCGAAGTTCCCATCTCGGGATTGGCGGGGTCATGGGGATAGACCTTGAACATGAGGCCGCGGTTGACCACCGGCGATCGTGGTAAACCGCTGTAACTCACCACCAGCGAATCCACGTCGCCGACCGCCAGGGGAGTCGGCAACTCCACCGACACGGAATCGGCGTCGTGGGTGAACTCCAGCGGGCCACTCAGGTGGGTCACCGCATCCACGGTCAGAGTGTACCGCAGGTCGAACACGAAATCGGAGAATCCCCCCTCTTTGTCCCCGGCGAAAACCATCTTCACGGTACCGGAAATATTTTTGGTGGAGGGATCGATCTTCAGGTCCAGATCGTAGCGGAGAACATCGTACCGATCGCTGCCGGCCGCGGCGTCACCCAGTTCCCCGCTCTTGTCTCCAAGGGATCCCGAGGCCACGGCTTTGTCCATCTCGAATTCCAGGCGGGTCAGGGGCCCGTGGGGCAAGATCCTGTCGGAGGCAAACGTCTGGGTAGCTGCCGCCAGCAGAACAACGCTCAGCAGCCCCCGGATGATACGGCCTTTGGTGATACCGTGAATCGTTTTCATACCATTAGGTTAACACATTGACAGTCATAAATCAGGTCCGGGGTCAGGCCAGCCAGGCCCCCATACGGGCGAGTTGGTCCTTGTCACCGAGCGCGACCAGCATATCCCCGTTGTGCAGAATGGATTCCGGCCCGGGATTGAACACCATCTCCCCCGTGTGCTTCTTGATGGCAATGACCACAACGTCATAACTCTTGCGGATCCCGGAATCCTTCAGGGCCACTCCGTTAAGAGGTGAATTACCGCCGATGGCCAATTCCTCGAACATCAGGTCCAGCCCGCCGCTCCGGGTCGCGATTTCCAGAAAATCACTCACCGTGGGCCTCAGCAGGGCCTGCACGATCCTCATTCCACCGATCACGTAGGGGGAAATGACACGGTCCGCTCCGGCTCGTTCGATCTTGTCGCACACCTGCCTGTCGGTGGCCCGGGAAAGGATATAGAGATGGGGATTATCCTCACGGCACATCACCCGCGCCGAAAGGGTAATGTAGAGATTGTCCACGTTTCTGGAAACGACGGCCACCAGACCCTTGGCCCGCAGAACGCCGGCGTTGCGCAGAACCTCATCCTCGGTGGCGTCGCCCTTGACCACCATGTAGCCCTTATCCATCAGATCCTCGGCGCTTTCGGGATCCCCCTCCACGACCACGAAAGGCACTCCTTCCTTGGTCAATTCCTCGCAGAGAATCTGCCCCATCCGGCCGTGGCCGCAGACAATGTAGTGATTCCGGAGTTTATCGATATCCCGCAGCATCCTTTTCCTCCCGACATAGCGCTCAATTGACCCCTCTATAATGACCCGGCCGACGGAACCCAGGGTGTAGGTCAATACCGTCAGGCCGCTGATGATAAGGAAAACGACGAAGATCTGACCGGAGCCGTCAAGCTCGTGGACCTCCCTGAAACCAACGGTACTGACCGTTATTACGGTCATGTACAAACCGTCCAGGACGGTGAAATCCTCCACCATGGCGAACCAGGCCGTGCCTGCGGCCAGCACCAGGAAAAGGAAGATCAGCCCCCTGATAACGTTGCTGAAACTCATATTTGAATCGAACATGAAACCTCCATACTTCCTGCTTGTATCCTAAGGGCTTGCCACCGGGACGAAAAGAGGCAAATTTGGGGAACTGGAAAGGTCATTCCGGGGTTCGGAAAAATACCCGGTTGATGCAGACAGTCATACAGTCAAACCCAGGCAGGTTTCCCATGCGACAAGTGATCGCTTGTTTTCTCTTCGTTCTGGCCATCGGCGCGCTGCAGCAGGCTCCCGCGGCCGCCCAGGTCATCTCCGTCGATCCTTTGAGTTTCGATTTCGGGGACATGAAACAGCAGCAGACCAAGAGCGTCAATGTGACCGTTACCAATGAAGGCGCCGGTTTGCTCCGCATCCTGGATGTGCATGCCGATTGCGGCTGCACCGTACCCACGCTGGCCAAGGACAGCCTCGCGCCGGGGGAATCGACCCAGATCGAAATCCAGTTCAACAGCAAGAAATTCCACGGCACGGTGATCAAGGCCATCAACATCAAGTCCAACGACCCGAATAATCCCCAGGTCGATGTCATGATCAAGGCCAACGTCCATACGGCGCTGGTGATCAATCCGGTCAACCAGCGTGTCGGCTTTTCCCGTTCCCTGCTGGGGGAAGTCCTGACCAAACATGTCACCTTCACCGCCATGGACGTACCCAAACTGGAGATCTCCGCCGACAAGACCCGCCAGGGCATGTTCGACGTCAAAACCGTCAACGGGTTCGAAGGCGATCCCCAGGTTTCCATCCTCGAAATAACCGTCCCGGCGGACATGGAGCCCGGCCGGCACCGCGATCATGTTCGGGTCAAGACCAACATCGAGGAATTGCCGACTGTCGATATCGAGATGCAGGCCTGGATCTTGCAAAGCCTGACCGTCAGTCCCGAACAGGTCAGTTTCCGTTACAAGAAGCAGTTCCGCCAGTCCATCCGGGTATCCCCCTTCCAGGAGGGAACCGAATTCAAGGTCACCGGCGCCGAAATCGATCTTCCCGAGATTACCGTCCAGGTGATGGAGACCATTCCCAATGTCGAAACCAAGGTCATCCTGGAGGGCAGTCCCATCAGCAGTGACGACCCACGCGCCCAGGAGGGCAAAGGCCATATCAAGGGCACCCTGACCATCTTCACCGATCAGCCCGAAACTCCGGTCATCAAGGTTCCGGTGACCTACATGGTGCGGTTGTAGCAACGATGCGCCTGGAAAGCACAGTTCGATCCGCACTGGCGGAATTCAAATGGTCGGTCTCCCTGCGGGAGGCCGGCTTGGTGTTGCTGGTCGCGGTGGCCGTCACCACGGTATCCTGGTTCCTGCGCGATGACGGCCTCCCTTTGGCGGCCGACCCCATGGGCTACGAATTGGAACTGGCCGCGCCCCTGACCTCGACCGAAAAAGCCCTGGCCTTGTACGACGAAGGTGAATACCACTTCGTCGATACCCGACCGGTGACCAATGGGGATTTCCAGACCATCCCCGGCGCCTTCTTCATTCGCGAAGCCAGCTTCGACGACGACCTGCTCGAATATTTCGACTTCATGACCACGGAAGACCATTTCATCCTGTTCGGGGACGGAGAACTTTTTCCGGTGTCCAATATCGCCGCGCGCATGAAGGATCGGGACTACCGGAACCTTCTCATTCTCAAGGGCGGCCTCGATGCCTGGCTCATGGCCGGTGGAGAGATTTCCCGAAGAAACGGGGGTGAGTCATGAGAGGCCTGTTGGTCCTGGGCTGCCGCCTGGCCGTCGGTGGGATCTTCATCTACGCTTCCCTGGATAAGCTGGCCCACCCCCAGGCCTTCGCCGAAGTCATCCATCATTATCGCCTGACCCCCTACCCCCTTCTGCACCCGAGCGCTCACCTGCTGCCGGTACTGGAATTCGTGATCGGATCGGCCCTGGTCCTGGGGATCTGGCGCCGCGGGGCCGCCTTGCTGGCCGGCGTCCTGACCGTGTTTTTCATGGTCGCGATCACCTCGGCCCTCATAAGGAATCTGGATATTTCCTGCGGGTGTTTCAATACCGATGGCGGCCACGCGGTGGGCCTGGACCTGTTGTTTCGGGACGGAATTCTTCTGTTGCTTTGCCTGCCTCCCCTGCTGGCTCGGGAATCCGGGATAGGTCTGGATCGGTTTTTCCGTAAATAAACTTTTTAACTGATTTCCTTGGTTCTTTTAACTGCCTAAAATCCAACCAGTTAGGTCTGATATTGATATTCATCACCGATTTGACAACAAAAAATCAGAGGTTACTTTTCAGAGGTTGTTCGCCGCCCCTGGCGGCTTTAACGGTATGATTGCCCGAGGTCCTCAGGAGGATATGCAATGCCCGCATTAGTCGACAAGAACCTGTGCACCGCGTGTGAAGAATGCGTGGAATCGTGCCCCACCGAAGTCATCTCCATGGTTGATGGCAAGGCTTGGGTTAATCCCGAAGAATGCATCGACTGTGAGGCCTGCATCGACGCTTGCCCCGAAGATGCCATCAGCATGGTCGACGAGTAGAACACGGAGACTCACACCCGTTCCTCCTCGTATCTGATCAAATAAAAAGGGCGCTCTTTCGAGCGCCCTTTTTCCTTTCCGGTTGTCCGGCGTCCCGACGGAATCACATGATCCCGCCGGGCTCCGGCTGGAAACCTATTTGACCAGGGTCATGCGCCTGGTGTCGGTGAATTTCCCGGACGTGATCTTGTAGTAGTAAACACCGGACGCGACCTGGCGTCCGCCGTTGTCCCTACCCATCCACAAGACACTGTGCCGGCCGGCGTCCATGTGACCGGAGACGAGGTCCTTGATCAGGCGTCCCCTCAGGTCATAGACACTCAACTTGGTGTTGCTGGCATGAGGCAACTCGAACCGGATCTCCGTCTGGGGATTGAACGGGTTCGGGAAGTTCTGCGCCAACCCATAGGCCAAGGGAATGCTGTTGTCCACGGCGCTGGCCTCATCCATCAGCATGAAGAGATCATCGCTGCTGTCATAGCCCAGGAAGCCCTGGTTGTCATACACGAACACGCGGACCCGGACTTCGTCCGAAGGAGTATCCGGAGCGATCCAGGTGTAACTGGTTCCACTGACGTCCGTGGCGATCTCGACCCAGTTTTCACCATCGTCGATGGTGTAATACAGGTTCGAATGATCGACATTCCAGTTGTCCGGGTTCTCCCAGATCAACTCATAGGGGTTGCCGAGGGTGACGATTTCGCCACCGTTGGGTGACTTCATGGTCGGCTGGATCACCCGGATGATGTCCGTGGCGACGAAGTAGGTCGTATCCAGCACCTCGCCGGTGACCGTAATGACGACCTCTTCCCCTTCCATCAGGATACCTTCGATTTCCGAGCGATCGAACTTGAACATCAGGTCAGGAATGCCGTTGCCGTTGAAGTCTTCGTCATAGGCGAAGACCTTCAAATCGGCAGACACCACCCCGTTGAACAGAACGGTCTCAATGACAACGTCCGCGGGGTCGTACCCGACCGGCAGTTCGACATAACTCGTCATCCACTTGCCGTTGCTGGCAAGGTTAAGGGTATCGGGATCGATGTCGGAGTCGGCGGCGTCGATGGTCCCCACGTGGAAGATCACATCGACGAGTACCGTACCCTCGTCCGGATCGTTGCTGGTCAGGGTGATGGTCCCGGTGTAATCACCGGCTTCGAGAGCCGCGGCGTTCATCGTGACCATGACATCCATGCACTCACCGGCCGGAATCACCGCGGTCTCCGGAGCGGCTGTCAACCAACTCGGAGCCGAGGAGATCAGGATAGCCATGCCCTCGTGCACATAGTCATCGTTGAAGACCATCATCAGGCCATCGTCCCCGGTGGCATTCTGGATGCCGATCGTGGCGCTGTCCCTGGTGGTTCCCAGCGTATTGTACTGGAACATGATGTTCCCGTTGGGATACAGAAGCACCTGGAAACTATACCAAGGCGGATCGTAGGTCGCGATGCGCCTGATATCGTACTGAACAACCAGTTTCTCGCCGTCGTACTGGTAGTACACATCCAAACCGCGGGTGATGGCGTCGACCACCATATCGTCCCAGAACGGAGCGATCATGTTCTCCGGAGCTCCACTGTTGGGCAGCGGCTGGTTCGAATACGAGGTCGATGTGCTCGTGAAGCTGAGCCAGCCGTTGGAACACACGTTGAACTCGTTGAACGTATTACCGTAGAAATCGAAGTCGAACCCGATCGGAAGCGGACCTTCGTTGCCGTCGTCGTCGTAGGCCTCGAAGATCGCCGTGCCGGTCGTGCTGATGTCGGTCCACGCGAACGCCGGACCGTCGGGATCGTCACTGTCGACCCAGGTGTGACCGAAGGTATCGGGACCACCGTTGCCCAGGATTCCGGGCCGCGTGTCCTCTTTATCCTTACCCACTGCCACATAGGGATACTGCACCATGTCTGACGCCAGGCTCTCAGAAGCGTTCACCGAAAGGATGAGATCGCTTCCGCCCTCGTTGCAGACCTGCAGCGTCTTGACCTTCTGTCCGCCCGGCATTGCCGCGCCGACCACCGGATCCGGTGACCAGGCGATGTCCGGGGGAACCACGCCGATGCCCGTCACCGGGACCATCATCGGCGAATTGGCGTCGTTACTCACCAACTGCAGATCGGTCGCCCTGACACCCTCGGCCGTAGGCGCGAAGGTCACCGTCACCATCATCGAGCCGAAGGGATCCAGATCGAACGATGCCGGAACAGCGGTGAAATCACCCATTCCGGAAATGATGTCCGTAACATACAGGACGTCGGTTCCCACATTACTGACCGTCAGCATGAGCTGGCTGTCGAATCCGATGAAGGTTTCGCCGAAGTCGAGCGAAGCCGGATCGACCGCCATGACAGGCACACCCGTCACGGTCATCGTTGCCGGAACCTCGATCAGTCCGTGGAGAGGATCGTTGGTGCTGATCTGCACGGCGCCGTCATAGACCCCGCCGAACATCCCGGCGGCACTGAAGACCACGTCCATCGGCTGGCTGCCGCCAGGAGACACGGTTCCAGCCGTCGGGTTGACGGTCAGCCAGTCCGAGACCGGAGCCAACCTGATCGCCAGGTTGTCGTGCATGTAGTCATCGTTGTAGACAACGGTCAGACCATCGTCCCGGGTGGCGTTCTGGATACCTACGGTGGCCGAATTCAGATCGGCATCGGTCATCGTAAGGTAATAGTAGTAGATCGCCCCGTTGGGGTAGAGGTGCGCCTGGAAAGTGAGTGCACCGTTGGTGTAGTACTTGGGCACCTGATCGAACTGCACGATCAGCTTGTTACCCACGTTTTGGTAGTAGACGTTGCTGCCGGCGTTCGTATCGACGCGCAGATCGTCATGGAACATGGCCAACAGGTTCTCCGGCGCGCTGGTGCCCGGGAGGGCCCCATTGCTGTAATCGCTCGACGTGCTGGTGAAGCTGATGAAGCCGTTGGAACTGACACGGAAATCAGTGAACGGCGTTCCGTAGAACGGGAACGCGAAGCCGATTTCAAACGGACCCACGTTCGTGTCGTCCGCCACGCCGGAGAACACCGACGTACCGGTGGTGCTGATATCCGTCCACTCGAACATCGGACCGCCGGACTCATCGCTGTCCGTCCAGCGATAGCCGTAAACATCGGGTCCGCCCGAACCCAGGATACCCGGACGAGGATCGATTTCCTCCTTGGCCAGGACCAGATCGGCATGGACCTCGACCGAAGCCGCGCCCAACATGGTGTTCGCGGTATAGATCAGATCACTGTCACCCGTGTTGAAAAGAGTGACCGTCTGGGTCTCGCTTTCCCCGGTGAACAGATCCGATACCAGGCTGGTCGGATCCACAGAAGCCAACGGCGGCAGAACACCGACGCCGGTTAATGGGACCTCCAGCAAGGGGCTGGTGGGATCGTTGCTCTCGATCGTCAATACACCATCACTGGTACCCACCGCCGAGGGGTTGAAGCCCACGGTGGCGATGAGGGTTTCGGTCGGACCCAGCTCAATGGGCCCCAGCGAAGTGCTGAAATCCGAATTGTCGAGCTGGACACCTGTGACGATGAGTTGGTCGGTCCCGATATTGGTGATGACCAGGTTCTGCAACGTGGGCGTGCCCACGAAGTTCACTCCGAAATCGAAAGTCTCCGGGGTAACCACCATATCCGGAGCGCCTGTGACATTAAGAGTCGCCGGAATTGGAAGGGTCGGTACGGCGGGATCGTTGCTTTCGATCACGATATCCGCCTGGTACTGGCCGCCGAACATGCCCGTGGCATTGAAATTCGCGGTCACCGGCATCGAACCTCCGGGAGGTACCGTTCCGGACAAAGGCGCGACCGCCAGCCATTCGGGGAAGGCCTGGAAACGAACAGCCAAACCGTCTTTCACGTACGGCGTATTGAAGGCAACGGTCAGACCGTCATCCTTCGTTTCGTTCTGCATACCGACGGTGCACAGCTGCAGGTCGGTGCTGTCCATGGTTTCGTACTGGTAGAGGATGGTTCCGTCCGGATAGAGAATCACCTGGAAAGTGTGCTCGCCGGTGGTGTAATAGGCCGGCACCCGGTGGAACTGAATGATCAGCCTGGAACCGTCGTATTCGTAGAACACGTTGGCGCCGGTGCTGGTGTCGATGCGAAGGTCATCCCAGAAGGGAGCCAGCAGGTTCTCAGGCACGCTTGACCCGCTGTTGGGCAACTCCTGGTTGGAGTAGGAGGTGCTCGTAGAGGTAAAGCTGACCCAACCGTTGGAGCACACGTTGAACTCGGTGAACGTGTTCCCGTAGAACGAGAAGTTGAATCCGATGGGGAACGGACCCTCGTTGGTATCGTCCGCCGTCCCGGAAAACACGGGCGCGCCCGTGGCCGAGATGTCGGTGAACGAGTAGGTCGGCCCGCCCGGTTCATCGCTGTCTATCCAGCGGTAACCGTAGATGTCCGGCCCGCCGGAACCCAGCAGAACCGGGTCGCCGACGCGGGCATCGATGTTTTCCTTACCCACTTCGACATATTCATGGACCGTCACATCGGCATGGAAGTCGATGCTCAGGTCGAACTCGAAGTCGCTGCCGCCGGAGTTGGTCAGCAGCAATTCCTGACTTTCGGTTTCCCCGGTCCATAGATTGCTCACCAGGGAAGTCGGTGTCACGTCGAAGTCGGGCGGTTCGAGTCCCGTACCCCCCAGATCAACGGTGACGACCGGATCAGTGGGGTCGTCGCTGGCGATCGTCAGCAAGGTGCTGTAGTCCTGCGCCATCGTCGGCGCGAAGGTCACGATCACCGGCTGACTGCCGCCTGCCGGCAGGATTGCTGACGCGACGTCGATCGAGAAATTAACCGGGTCTCCGATCGTGATGGCCGAAATATTCAGCACATCGGTGCCGATGTTCCGGATCATGATCGTCGTCGACGCCGAAGCGCCCAGGAAAAGGCCGCCGTATTCGTAGACCAGCGGTTCGACCGAGATGTCCGGAGCTCCCGTGACGACCAGTGTCACCGGAACTTCATACTCACCTTCGTCCGGATCGTTGCTGATGACACGGATGATCCCATCGTAGGTGCCGCCCATCAGGCCGGTCGCGTCGAAGGTCACGTCCAGATCGGCGCTTCCCGGCGCCCAGACGGTGCCGTCGACCGGAGCCACGGTCACCCACTGGGGGATCGCGCGGATCTGCACTGCCAACCCGTCGGTCACGTAGGCGGTGTTGAAGGCAACTTGGAGACCGTCGGTCCCGTTACCGTTCTGCACACCGACCGTGCACTCGCCGGTAGGCGCACCCATCGTATTGTACTGGTACTCGATGGTCCCGTCGGGATAGATCAGGGCCTGGAAGCTGTAGGGTCCGCCGCTCTGGTAGTGGGAAACGCCTTCCCACTGGACGATCAGCCGCGAGCCGTCGTTGTAGTAGTAGATGGTTCCCGCGTCGACCGTCAGATCGTCCCAGAACGGAGCGATGAGATGATCAGGCGCGCCACCCGAAGGCAGGGGCTGGTTATTGTAGGCATTGCTGTTGTCCGTCAGGCTCACGAAGCCGTTCGAACAGACGAAAAACTCGGCGAAATCCCCGCCATAGAAGGGGAAGTTGAATCCGATGGCGAACGGGCCGACGGTTTCGTCGTCACCGCTGCTCATGGCCACATTGCCGATACCGGAAATATCCATCCAGGCGAAGGTCGGCCCGAAGGGATCGTTACTGTCAGCCCAGCGGTAGCCGAAATTGTCCGGACCACCGGTTCCCAGGGCCACCGGAGCGCCCTCGCGGTAATCCACGCCGCCCTTGGGAATCTCGACGGATTCCTGCACCACGACCGGAGAGCCCAGCAGCGTGGGTGAGGGAATCACGAAATCGAGCGTGCCCGAGCCGACGTTGCTCAGGGTCAGGGTCTGCAGCGATGTGCCACCGGTCAACAGGGCGTCGGCCAGGGACATCGGGTTCACGGAAATGTCCGGCGCGCCCAGGGTCGTTCCCATGGCCAGGGGCGAAAGCAGCCCCTCATTGCCGAACTCGTCCAGGGCCTTGATGGCCACGTAATAAGTCGTGGTGAAATCGAGGCCGGTAATACGCATTTCCTCGAGGGTTCCCGGATCACCGGGCTTGGGCGTGCCGTTGACACGGATCGCCGTCTCGAAGTTGGCGTCGGTGATGGGGAAGGTCGCGTACCGCAGATCATAGCGGCTGGCCTTGCCTGTGTAATCGTCGTCACCGACGGCCGTCCACTGGGTATCCACCCAGTTCGAACCTTCCGTGACAACGGCCAGGTCGGTGATCTGGCCTGGTGGGATGCTGTCGGGCTCGGCGATCGGCCAGAAGACGTTCAGTCGCGCTCCACTCAGCACAACCCCGTCGAGATCCGGCAGGGGATCGGCGAAGTTCAGGAGCAGGGCCTTCGCGTCCAGGACGTCGATCGCAGGGAAGCGTCCCATGATGAGAGCCAGGGCGCCCGAAACGTGCGGGGTCGCCATGGAAGTCCCGCTCAGCGACCCGTAGGAGTTGCCGGGCAGGGTGCTGAGAATGTCAGCGCCAGGGGCGGCGATATCCACCGAAACGGCCCCGTAGCAGGAAAAGCTGGCCAGGTCGTCGTTGTGGTCCGTGGCGGCCACCGCGACGACATTGTCCAGGTCGTAACTGGACGGATAGTGCGGGTTGGAATCGTTGTTGGAACCCGAGTTGCCCGCCGCGGCGACAAAGAGGATGTTGTTGGCGCCCGCATCTGCGATCGCCAGGTTCATGGCCTCCGAATAACCGCCGCCACCCCAGCTGTTGCTGGTGAGGTTGATGCCCATCATGGTGGCGTATTCGATGGCTGTCAGGGCGTCGGTTGTACTGCCGGATCCGCCGGCATCCAGGAATTTCAACGGCATGATCGACACGTTCCAGCTAACGCCGGCCACGCCGATACCGTTGTTGCCCACGCCGCCGATGGTCCCGGAACAGTGAGTTCCGTGGCCATTGTCGTCCATGGGATCGTTGTCGTTGTTGATGAAATCCCAGCCGTGAACATCGTCGATGTAGCCGTTGCCGTCGTCATCGATCCCATTATCGGGAATTTCACCAGGGTTGGTGTAGATGTTGGCCGCCAGATCCGGGTGGTTGTAGTCCACACCCGTGTCGATCACGCCCACGACGATGTCGTGGGAACCGGTGAACACATCCCAGGCGATGGTGGCGTCGATATCCGCCCCCTCGGTGCCGCCGGTCTGACCGATATTGTACATCCCCCACAGATCGACAAAGCGAGGATCATTGGGAATTTCCACCGCTTCGAGAATGTAGTTCGGTTCAATGAAATCGATCGCGGAGTGGTTCTTGTACCGGCCGATGGCGTTGCCCACCGAAAGACCGGTGATCCGTTTCTGATCCGATTTGATCCTTTTGAAATGCTTGATTTGGGTGGCCCCAAGGTCCGCCAGGATGGCGTCCTTCTGGGACTGGGGCGTATTGGCTTTGAATTTGATTATGAGTTCGTCGGTTTTGTGGGGCAGATTGACATCATCAGCCCAGGAGGTTGCGATTGGCAGCAGGAGAAGAAAGATCAGCGAGGTGAAAAGCAATACTCGTGTTCGGCCGTTTTTCATGGCCCAACCCCCTTAGGATTTCAGGGTTTGGAAATCCCTGGGGGCGAAATATTACGGCATCCTCCCCCAAGGCGCGTATTTGGCAGAAGTCTCTCCCCTCCTGCCGCAAGAAGGACCGTATCACGTTTTAAAGATTACTTCAATACTCTCAAATGGATTTTTGAGAATTAATCACGATCCTCGACCACCACCGCCGTGCCGTAGGCCAGCAGTTCGGCAGCGTGCTCCATCATCTCACTGGTCGCGAAACGGACCCCAACTACAGCATTAGCCCCATTTTCGGCCGCTTGAGCGATCATCCTGTCCAGAGCCTCTTCGCGGCATTCGGCGATCATCTTGGTGTATTCGCTGATCTCTCCGCCGATCATATTTTTTAATCCGGCCATGAAATCCCGGCCCACATGGCGGGCCCTGATGGTGTTGCCTCGTACCAGGCCGACAGTCCTGACGATACGCTTGCCGGCGATTTCGTGGGTCGTGGTTATCAGCATCGATCCGTTCATGCTCTGCCCTTTCCGGATGATTTCAGCGGATGACATCCTTGTAGCGGGTTTGTTTCCGTTTGTAAACTCGTTCGCGTATGGCCGAAATCATAAGTACCAGAGCACCGGCGGCAAGAACGAAGATCCCGCCCTTTACATAGAGGGGCAAAGCCTCGGTCTCCAGCATGGCGCTCAGGATCTCGGTAATGCCCCAAGCGCCGATGGCCACCAACCCGACACACAGCAGGATCCAGCCCAGGGACCGTTCGGCCCGGTTGTAAACGCTCTTCCAGAACACTTCCCATTCTTCAGGAGGCGGTTCCTTGATGCGCATGACGCCGGTGATGTCCTTGAGCCTACGCAGCTCCCGGACCTCGCGCCGGGTCTGTTCGTTTTCCGCCAGATGAGCCTCGATGCGGTCCACATCAACGGTTTCGAGTTCTCCGTCGACGTAGGCACTGAGCAGGGGGGCTTCCTTGCGGGGGTCAAAGGGCCCTTTCCCGTTCACAATAATTCCTCCAGATCGGCGGCCTGGCGCAGCTTCAGACGAGCCGCGTGCAGCCGCGACATCACCGTCCCGATGGGTAGGTCCATCAAATCGGCGATTTCACGATATTTGAGTCCCTCGAAATGGTAGTGGTGGAAAACCACGCGCATTTCCTCGGGCATTTCCTGAAGGCCGTTCCAGATCCGCTCGCGCAGATCGTCGGCCACCGTTTCGGACAGAGGGTCCGGCCGGCCATCGGATTTCCTGACCCATTCCAGCGGCACTTCCCCCTTGTGTCGCTTTTCGTCCCGCCGCTGGTTGTGAGCCGCGTTGCGGACGATCCGGTAGAGCCACGGGAAAAAAGGGTCGTCGATACGGAATTTCGGCAGGGACCGGTGGACACGGATGAAAGCCTTCTGCATGGCGTCCATGGCGTCGTCGTGATTGCCCGTCAAGCTGAGGGCTATCCCGTAGGCTCTCTGCCGATACCGTGTCATGAGTCTCTCGAACCCTTCGCCGTCGCCTGCCAGGAACCGCATGATATCCTCGCGGTCCTGACGACGTTGTGCGCCGAAAGGGTCCTCGGTCGCTTCTCTGGACCCGGCCGGCGGGTTGGTTACACCCGGCGGAGGTGTTTTATTCGAAGAATCTCCTGAAAAAAGACCCAGGAAAAACACTCAACCCTCTCCCTTGGTTTCGATCCAGGGGATATCGTCCACCGCAGCCGCGGCGTTGGCTGCCCTGGCGGCGGTGAACAGGAAGTCACTCAAGCGGTTGAGATAAATGACCGCTCCGGTGGGAATCGGCTCGGAAACGGCCAGGGACACCGCTTGTCGCTCCACCCGGCGACAAACCGCACGCGCCAAGTGCAAGGTAGCGGCCGCGGCGCAACCTCCCGGCAGGATGAAGGATTTCAGGGGAGGCAGAAACCCTTCCATGGCATCGATCCATTTTTCCAGGTTCCGGGCCGGGAAAGGTTGTTCCCCGGCCGGAAGCTCCGCGATTTCCCCGGATTGAGCGGGATTGGCGAGAACCGCGCCCAGTGAAAACAACCGGCTCTGAATAATTTGTAGTTCATCAGCCGAAATCCCGGGCACTTCCACCCCCAGTTCAACCAGGGCCACTGCGCAGGCTCCCAGCCAGCTGTTCAATTCGTCCACATCGCCATAAAGAGCGACACGGGGCCCGGATTTGGAAACCCGGGAACCGTCACCGAGGGAAGTATCCCCTTCATCACCGGTCCGGGTGTAGATGCGAGCCATGGTGAACGCTCCTTTGGCAGAGGGACTAGACAGGCCATGGGGAAAATTGTGGGACAAAAAGCCGAACAGGAAAAGACTTTTTCCATCATCGGTGACGGAAGATGTGCGGTATGACAATTCTGAAACTAACATTAGTTACCAATACGAAAGGAAAGGAAGGAATGATCCAACCTTATTTCGACGACAAGCTCAACCTGACGACCTTTGTCTGCAGCGGCCCGGTGACAGCTGCGGATATCGAGGAACAGGTTAAGATCCTGTACCTGGGAAAACCGAGTCTCAACGCGGTGTGGAATTTCACCAACGGTGACGTTTCCGCCCTGTCCCCCGCGGATATAAGAGGCATCGCCCAATTCGTCAAGACCGCTTCCCATTCCCGGTCCGGGGGCAGAACCGCCCTGGTTTTCCCAACCCCCATGCTGACCGAAATGGCCCCCCTGCTGGAAAGCATTTCCGAGATCGAGGTGCCGGACGCCAAGATCAAGATCTTCAATGAACTTGACGCCGCCTTGGCCTGGATCAGCGCCTGATCCTACCTGTACAGGGAGACTTCAGGCTCCGCCGTCCGCGACACAAGGCGAGACCAACACTGTCACGGTGCGCTTTGAGAGATTCCTTCGAGTTGTTCTATCTACTTCAAGAGAGTCAAGGTGCGGGCGGCAAAACCCGTTTGGTCCTGAACGACCACCCGATAGACGCCCGCGGGCAAACTTCTGCCTTGGCGGTCCCGGCCGTCGAAACGGAAAACCGTCCGACCGTTGCTGTCGATTTCCAGGGTCCTGTCCTGCATACGCCTCCCGCGCAGATCAAACACGCCCACCCGTATCAGATGACCGGGCTGGCCCTGGATCTGAAGGTCAGCCGCTGGATTGCAGGGGTTGGGATAAGGAGGGGAAAGCCGAAGTCGATCGGCATATGCCACCGGAACGGCGGAAACCCCGTCAGTGGTCGGCAGGATGAACTTGAAAGGGGGCAGGCCCGTGGCCAGAGTCCCGGAGGTCAGTTCTGTTCCGCTGACGGTATCGAAGACCCGCAAACCCGATGCCCCCACTGTCCGGTCGGCCAGATAGAGCTGGAAATCACCATCCCACGCAAGGTCGGCATGGACGTAACCATTGCCGGTATCGAGAACCGTCACCGACCCCGAGGCCGGGCTGAAACGTCGCAGACTGGTTATGAACGAAGTGTCGCTGACCAGAACATGGAGATCGTCACCGGTGCTGGTAAAGGCGGAAATATCACCACCCAGTTCCTGCTCCGTGACCACGTACCCAAGACTCACGCCGGCGATCGGATCAACATCCTCGATCCCTCCGTCATTCACGCCGTAAGAGCCGACGCAGCCAACCCGAAGATTCCACTCGCCAACACCTAACTCCACAGCTTCGATCCTGGTGTAGGGATCGGCCCCGGTCAGAACAATGGGTTGAATGCCGGTCGCGTCTGAATCCATATCCACCCAGGTTTCAGCCACCATGTCGAACACCAACAGGTCGCCGGGTCCGGTCGGCGCGTACCAGTTGTTCCGGTCCAGCTTCTGGTTCGCGATGTAGAGAAGATCGCCACGGGCAAGCATCCAGGCGGTCTCGGGCAAGCCGTCGGCATCGGCGAACATCGAGGTGTCGAAGGTGTCCAGGATGGCACCGTCGGCAACATCCACACGCAGAAGAACAGCCTCATCGTAACAACTGACATAGGCATCACCGGCCGAATCGAAGGCGATGTCCTGGGGATTGCGGCTCGCTCCGATGCTGAACTCGCGCACCAGGGTGAAACCCGCCTCGGGATCGTAGATCTGGATCAGGCTCGCGCCTCCCCGGCCCACGATGTACACCTTGCCGTCATGGTAACGGCCGGTCGGGTCGCCCGGAATGGTGGCCAGATCGCCGGAAACGGACCACGGATCATCCAGGGTGAAACTCCGGACCCTGCCGAAGGTGGAATAATCCGAAGTCAGGACCCAGCCCGCTTCCTGTGCATATACGGACGGGCAAAGGGCGAGCAGCATCAGCAAAAACAGAAAAATCTTCATGATCATTTCCTCACTCGGACGGCCAGATGCCAGGATCGTCCCGGCAGGGGAAAGCCTTCCACGTCGTAAACTGTGTTGTCGGTCAGGTTCACCACTTCGGCGCTGATCGACAGGACTCCCGTCGACCCCAGCCACCGTGGGCTCCATTCCCGGGCCAGACCCAGGTTCAGCAGGGTCCGTTCGGGAGTCTTGTTCAGTTCGGTATTCGATCGGTCACGGTAATTGGGACCCATGTAGGCGATTCCCAGCCAGGGGGTCCATTGGGCCACAGGGCGTTTGAGGCGGACACGGGCTTCGGCATCGGGCAGGAAGGGAAGCTTGTTGCCTTCGTAGATGGGATTCTTCCCCCCCCTGTCCTCGGCGCGCTGAAGGGTGAGATTTCCGGTAAGAGAGAACCGGCCCGGCAACATGGATCTCAATTCGAGTTCGATCCCCCGCGTGCGGGTCCGGCCCGCGTTCATCGCCTTGCTGGTGCGCTGGCTGTTCTGGATGAAGATGATCTTGTCGTCGGTCTCGGCGAGGAACGCGGCCACCCTGCCGGAAAATCCCCCTTGGCCGGAGCGGTAACTGAGGGCGGCATCGACGGAGGTGATATCCTCTGGTTGCAGATCACGGTTTCCGTCGATGCCGCCCCGATGTCCGAAAAGTTCCACCCAGTTGGGAATCCGGACGGTGCGGGCCGCGTGGGACTCCAGAAAAAAGCGCTCGGGATGGATAACCCACACGGCGCCCAATGAAGTGGACACGTCGTCCTGCTGGTTGACGACGGCTTGGGTTTCGGGCAACCAGGGAAACACCGGCACGGGCGGGAAATCATCCCTGGTGCGCTGCCAACGCCAGGCGGGCATCACCTGCAATCGCTCCCGGGCCATACTCAAGGTCGCTGACGCGAACGCGCTGCCGGTGGCGCGGTTTCGGCGGGGCTCTTCCTTGCCGACGATCCAATCCTTCTGCCACTGTCCCCTTCCCTCCAAACCGGTTTGAAGCGAAAGGACGCCCTGTGCCAGGACCGGCGACCAGACCAGGCGACCGTTCACATCATGGCTGATCGAGCGGTCGGTGCCGACAGGCCCCAGACCGACTTCGCCTTCGGGATCGTACAGGAACTCCTCGTTGCGGCCGCCGGCCAGATGAAATGTCAGCAGACCCTCGTCGAGATCGAAATGAAGTTGGCCATCTGTTCGTCCATAACGCACCGACGCGTGGGGAGACAGATGGCCCAGCGGTCCGGGGCGGCCCCCATCCCTGCGATCATGCCCAAGGGAAACCCGGCTGACCAGGCGCCCTGCCTCCAGCGAACCGGCACCCCAGATCCCCCAATGTTCGATCCAGGCATTTTGGCGGATACGAACTGTATCATCGTCCGCATTGTGGAAAGTTTGATTGTGGTCGAGATAGGAGAAATCGTTGTCGGCCCTCTGACCCCGGATCATGACGGAACCGGAGAGGGTGCCTTCGGCGTTGGCCACACCGGCGGCTGCCCTGCCGCCCAGTTCGCCGAATGATCCGGCGCGCATAAGCAAATCGAGGCCCTGCTCCTGCTGACGGCTGATGAAGTTCACGGCACCGGACCCGCCGATGCCACCCAGTTCGATGGGCACTATTCCCCGGTGGATTTCGATGGCCGAAACCCTGTCCAGGGGAATCCTGTCGAGTCCGGCCATCCCGGTCTGGGCATCGTTCAGCGGCATCCCGTCCAGATAAAACCTGATCTGGGCCGCCGACGATCCACGCAGGGACGGCACCGCCGAAGCCCCGACCGCACCGTACCTGCGAACCTGGAAGCCGGCTGCAGCGCCCAGGAGGTCGGCCGCGTCGCGGAAGCCGGGTTCATCCGCCAGGTCGATGCGGGTAACCATCCCGGCCACGGAAGGATTCACGGGATCGGGAAGTGGTCGCGAACTGACGATCAGGGTGTCGCTGTAGACCGCGACCTCGGCTCGAACGACGGATGTGGAAATCAGGAGAAAAAACGCAACCAGGCCCAATGGCATATGCCCAAACGGGATACACCAATACACCAAAGGAAAAAGGGGGATTTTTTTGCCGGAAGAAAATGCCAAAGCCATACCTCGCCCACGAAGGTGGTGGCAGGACGAGAACCGGTCTCCTGGCTTACGGGTCTTCCTACTTCCTGCGCCTTCCCGAATCCCTAAGGATCAGTGGCTGAGTGCAGGTTTCGTCACCGTTTACAGTGGCGGGGCCGCGCCGGATTTTCACCGGTCTTCCGCTGGTTCGTCGGCCGTTGGTTATTGAATTTTTGAGGTCGGCCGGAGCCGACCGTCCGTTCAGCTACACTAGACGGTGGGGAAATCCCTGTCAAGGACACGCTGCCAAATGAGCTCGTGATCGGCTTCATCATCGCTGGCCAAAAGCACAAGATCGGGATCGCCGCTGACCCGGGGATTGCGGACCTGGATAAGGGAATCCGGCCAGTGTTCCCGGAAGTCCTCCTCCGTCCAGGGACGGAATCGGTGCCAGAATTTCCAGTGCCACAGGAAAAACCTCTTGGCCCGGCCCGTGCCTTTTTCATCATCCCCGAAATGTTCCAGAGCCAGCTCGCTATAGCGATGCAGGACAGCCCATCGTTCGGAAATCGTCGGATTGAGGGGCCGGCCCTCGGCCAGTTCCCGGAAGATCCAGGGTTTGACCAAAGCGCCGCGGGCTACCAGAAAGGAACGGATCGAAGTTTCCTTGCGACGGTGCTCCAGATCCCAGGGCGTGAGCAGATCACCGTTGCCCAGGACCGGGATGTCGACGGCCTTGGCCACCTCGTCGATCAGGTCCCAGCGGGCGTTCAGGCGATAACGCTGGTTCCGGGTCCTGCCGTGGACCGCCACCGCGTCGGCGCCGGCATCCTGAGCCCTGCGCGCCAGATCGACGACGTTCATCTTGGATTCGGAATATCCGAGGCGAAGTTTGGCTGACAAGGGAAGATCCACAGTGCGACGAACCGCGGCTATGACCTCCCCCAGGAGAGAGGGACGCTTCATGAGGGCCGCCCCGGCGCCGCGTTTGACGACCAGGTCGATGGGACAGCCGAAATTGAGATCGATGAATTTTGCCCCGGCGACCGCCGCGATCAGGGCGGCTTCAGCCATCACACCCGGTTTCTTGCCGGCCAACTGGACCCCGAAATCGGTTTCACTATCATGATGGCGGATAAGAGGACGGTCCCCGCCTTTGACCAGTTTGTCGGCGAGGACCATTTCGCTGCAGGTGCGCACCGCCCCGAACTCGCGGCACAGCCGGCGGTAGGGCAGATTCCCCCCCATGGCCATCGGGGCCATGGCAATGACATCCCGAAAGAACTCCCGGGCTTTTGAACGATCCACCGACTATCCGCCGTCCAGCATCGCGTTGCCGTCGAATCCGTCGAAACCCTGGGGGTCGGCCATGAAGTCGTAGGTGTTCTTCAGCAGGGTGTAGTGGTTCTGTTCCTCGTTGGCCAGATGCGCGAACACTTCCTTGGCCCTGGGCGACTCCATTTCCTCGGCCGCCTTGGCGTACATATGGTAGCCCTTGCGTTCCACGTTCATGGCTCCCTGGAGAATCTCCAACTCTTCGAGTTTGAAGTCGTAGGGGTCGTGGGCTCCGGCCAGGGCGTCGTCGAAAATGGCCCGCACGTTCATGACGTGATCGTCATCCACATCGGGAAGCACTTCCAGGGAATCCTCGCGCAGGATGTCATCCCGCATTTTTTCGAGATGCGCCTTGTGCCCGGCCTCGTCCTTGGCCAGCGAGTTGAAAAGATTGCGCTCCAAAGTCGAAGGAGCGTTCTGGGCGCGGTCCTGAAAAAAGGCCATGCCTTCCTCTTCGAAGACGATGGCCTTCTCGAGAATTTCCAGGCAGTATTTCACATCGTTCATGATGTCCTCCAGGGACGGATCCGGTTTCAGGTTGCAACCCCTTAATGGTAACTCCCCCACTTTGATTTTCCATAAAAAATCCGTCCCGGCCAAGGACCGGGTTGATATCGGCCGTCAACCCTGTTAAGTTTTCCACAAGTCATGCTTCTGTCGCCCCAAGTGCAATTCCCTCCTGTTTTTATGGGATTTGCACCCAAGGCTGACGGGACTGTAATACCCATGAAAAAGGAGAGCGTCATGGCCAAGCTCCAGAATGCACTAGACAAGAAGATTCCCGTCTGGCGGAAGGAAATCGGAACCCTGGTCAAAAAGCACGGGGCAAAAAAAATCAGTGACGTCTCCATCATCCAGGCCTATGGCGGTATGCGCGGCGTCAAGGGAATGGTGTGCGACACCTCCGAAGTTCCCCCCGACAAGGGCCTGATGATCCGCGGCATTCCCGCCGGTAAACTGACAAGCAAGACTCCCGAAGACATCTTCTACCTGCTGTGCACCGGCGAACTGCCCAACGCCCGGGACCGCAAGGCCCTGACCGATGAGTTCACCGCCCGCGCCAAGGTTCCTGCCTATGTGTGGAAGGTTCTCGAGGCCATGCCCAAGGACTCCCACCCCATGTGCATGCTCGACACTGCCATCCTCTGCATGCAGAAGGAAAGCAAGTTCGTCAAGGCGTACAACGCCGGCATGAGCAAGATGGACTACTGGAAACCGACCATGGAAGACAGCCTGGACCTGCTGGCCAAACTGCCGGCCATCGCCGCGGGCGTGTACCGGATGCGTTTCAAAAAGG
>JAGLCY010000320.1 GCA_023270185.1 Candidatus Krumholzibacteriia bacterium
GGCCCGGCCGCGGACGAAGACGACTACGACGCCATGTTCGGTGAGGATGCTCTTTACGAGGTGCTGCGTCGGAATCGCCATCTGCCGGCCGCGGGCATCAAGGACGCCATCCTGGATGCCGTTTCGTCCCATACCTCGGGCGTTGCCCAATCCGACGACATCACCCTGGTTGTGATCCGGCGACAGGGGTAGCACCCCGTTTTGGTCTGGTGCGGGCCTCCCTTCAGGGGTATCATGGCCCGCAATCAACCCGCTGGGTTTCCCGTAACCGATGGAGTTTCCATGCCATCCTGGATCAATGATTTTCTCCCCATCATCGGGGGCCTGATCGTCGTCACTCTGGTGCTCAGGTTCCTGCCCAAGGTGGATGTCGGTCACAATGACACCTATATGCGCCGGCGGATTCAGAACTGGCTACCGCTGGGACTGACCTACGCCCTTCTCTACATGGGGCGCTACAACCTGAAGGTCAGCAAGTTCGCCTTCGAGAGCATGCAGGACGCGTCCGGTGGTCCATTGATGGGCAACGACGCCTTCGGCATCATCTTCGGCGTGGGCACCGTGGTCTACGGATTCTCCTTCCTGATCAACGGTCCCCTGACTGACCGCAAGGGTGGCCGGTTCTCGATCCTGTTGGGCTCCGGTGGCGCCCTTATGGCCAACCTGCTGATGGGACTTTGTTCTCTTTCCCTGCTCCACGAGGGACCCCTGTACGGATATCTCAGCGCGAACTTCGTCGTGGTGTTTTCCGTCCTTTACGCCGTGAACATGTACTTCCAGAGTTTCGGCGCGGTGGCCATCGTCAAGGTGAACGCGCCCTGGTTCCACGTGCGAGAGAGGGGAGTGTTCGGTGCCATATTCGGCATCCTGATCTCCCTGGGAATTTTCCTGGCCTTTGATGTGGGCTACAAGATCCTGAACAACTTCGGTCTGGAGTGGGTCTTCCTGACGCCGACGATCCTGCTGGCCGTGTTCTGGCTCATCGACTTCCGGGTCGTGCGCAATACGCCCGGCGAAGCGGGGCTTACGGATTTCAATACCGGCGACGCCACCAGCGGCGATGACGGGCCGCGCCTCGGGGCGGTCAAGGTGTTCAAGATGATGCTCACCAACCCCATCATCATGACCATCGCCGGGGTGGAGTTCTGCAGCGGCTTTTTGCGCCAGGCCATCATGCAGTGGTTCCGGACCTTCGCCAAGCAAACCGATGGGACGCTGGGTTTGGAGTCCAGTTTCGTCTTTGACAACTGGGGCCTGCTGCTGTTTTTCGCGGGCATTTTCGGCGGTTTGTTCGCCGGGACCCTCAGCGATCACGTCTTCCAGTCGCGGCGGGGCCCGGTGGCCGGGATCCTTTACGGGTTCATGGTGGTCGGCGCGGTCGTGTTGACCTTTTCCTATTCAACCCCTCTGGTGGGGTGGCTGGTGGTCCTGATGTCCATGGCGGTCATCGGCGTTCACGGCATGCTTTCGGGCACCGCGAGCATGGACTTCGGCGGAACAAAGAATGTGGGCATCGCCGTGGGAATCATCGATGGATTTGTCTACCTTGGCACGGCCGTGATGTCGTTCACATACGCCATCGTTCTGCCCAGGGAGGAGCTCGACGCGGCGGGGAACATCATCGGCGCGGCCACGGATCCGGCCAACTGGAAGGCCTGGCCCATCGCAATGATTCCCTTTGCCCTGATTGGTTTTGTGCTGGCATTGCGACTTTGGAACGCCAAACCGAAACCCAAAACCGCTTGAGGACTCGCCCATGTCTCTCGTTTTCCTGATCCGGCGCGGGGCGGTCATTTTGACCGCCCTGGCCTTTTTATTTTCCGGATCCGCCTTGGCTCAATCCGAGCCCGCGGCCGCTCCTGCTGATACCACGGTCGAATGGGCCCACTTTTTCATCTTCCAGGGCGACACACTGTGGGTGGCCGAGACTCTGGAAGTGCTCGGTTCCCGCGTTCCCGCCGCTTTGCCCGGGTTGGTGCGCAATGTGAACGTACTGGACGAAGAGGACATCAACCGGGCGCCCGCCCGCTCCGCGGCCGAGATGTTGCAGACAGTTCCCGGAGTTGTGGTCAGTCAGCGCCAGCAGTACGGCGTGCAGTCGGACCTGACCATCCGCGGTTCCACCTTTGACCAGGTGCAGATGCTGCTCAACGGATTCGACGTTTCCGATCCCCAGACCGGGCATCACCTGATGAATCTGCCGATCGGCAAACACGACATCTCGCGCATGGAGGTATTGCCCGGCCAGGG
>JAGLCY010000321.1 GCA_023270185.1 Candidatus Krumholzibacteriia bacterium
CATCGGTGGCGAGGCCGCGGTCATGGGTGGCGGCAACGGCACCTGGGGAGCCCGGGGAAGCCTGGATGTGGCCGGGGGCGGGACCACGGCGGGACGGATTTCCGTGGAAAAATTCCGCACCGACGGATACGACGTCCTGCAGGGAAACGGCACCGAAGCCTGGGGCGGCAACGACGCGGACACCTGGTCCACGACCGGACGCCTGGTCAGCGGTGAGCCAGGCGGTGAGTTGGATCTTTTCGGGGGCTTCGCGCAAAGGGAATACGGAGCCCTGGACTTCTACGCGCCGTTCCCTTCGACCGAACGGACCACCTCGAGGTTCGTGTCGGGTCTCTACCGATTCGACACGGGAGACAATTTCACCCTGGAACCCCGTTTTTTCTATCGCCGCCACGAAGATCTGTTCGTCCTGTTCCGTGATGACCCCGATCGGTACACCAACAACCACCTGACCCGCAAGACCGGCGCGGAACTGCGCGGAATCGTGGATCTAGGCGGACAACGCGCCTTGGCGGCAAGTCTTGAAGGGGTGTACGAGGACATCGACAGCAAGGGCCTGCGCGGAGGCGTCTGGGGTGAGGCGCTGGGGCAGCATGTGCGGCGCAGGGGTTCGGCTTCAGTGGAGGTCGACGACAACGGAGGCGCCTTGCGCTGGCAGATTGGTGGTCGCGTCGATGCCCGGAACGACTACTCGCCCCGGTTCGCGGGAACCTGGGCGGTGGCCTATGACCTGACCGGCGCGGTGACGGCGATGAGCAGCATCGGCAGCGTCTACCGCATCCCGACCTTTACGGATCTCTACTACCGGGATCCGGTGAACGTCGGCAATCCCGACCTCGAACCCGAAGAGGGCTGGACCTGGGATGTGGGCCTGGCGCTCAACGAAGATCCCTGGAGTTTTCAGGCCTCCTACTTCGAACGATACGAAACCAACCGGATAGAGTGGGCGCGACCGATCGGTGACACGGTCTGGCATGTGCTGAACATCGCCGACGGCACGGTGCGGGGTGTGGAAACCGGCGCCGTCTGGTCACACGGCAGGGGTCATCAGGTGCGAGCAGGATGGACCTGGCTGGAAAACGAGAACGATCTCGCCGCCGGATTCGAGGGCAAGTACACCCTGCTGGTGCCACGCCACGTGCTGACCGCCCAGGGAACGGCCGTGTTGCCGTTGAACCTGTCGTGGACCGTCAGCGGCCGCTATCTCGAGCACTCCGAAGGTCCGGACGATTTCAGACACATTTTCGTTTTGGACAGCCGCCTGGACTGGACACATCGGACCGGTTGGTTTGCAGCGGTCGTCGGGACAAACCTGCTGGACCGGCGCTATGAGGAAGTGCCCGGGGTGCAGATGCCCGGAGTGCTGTTCACCGGGACAGTGGGGAAGACGTTTTAATCTGTTTTTATTTTGATTCGGCGGAAAAGGCCCCCCGGGGGACCTTTTCCATGCGCCGAATAATGGCCGCGGCGATGGCCAGGGCCAGCGCGTTCATGGGAAACAGGTAAAAGACGATCGCGACGATGTTCCCGATTCCGGTCAGGTATCCCGTCACAACGAAATGGATGGGAACAAAAATCACGGCGGTGCAGGGGAAGGCCAGCAGGAAGATCCGGATGTAATCGTATTCGACTTTCAAACGATTGAATTTTCGGAAGACAACCAGCCAGACCACCACCAGGGTAACGGCAATGAGGAAGGCCGACGCGCCCTGGATGAGCCTTTGTTCTCCGCTGCCGGACATTCGGAAGATGAAGAACCCGATGACGAAGGAAGCTAGGTTCAACACGCTGACCACGGTAGCGTTGAGGATCAGTTTAACGGAATGCAATTCCTCGCCTCCTGTATTTCAGGTCACCGGTAGAGGGCTTTGACCGCTCCCCATGACTGTTCTTCGGTATCCACCGGATAGGTTTGAACCAGCATGACCAGATCGGAATCGGGGTAATCATAGACGTTATAGGCCGAGACCAGGGGGTCATTCGGATCATCGGCGTCGAGGTAGGCCATGGTGCCCTCGATGCTCTGTGTGGGCCGGGTCGGGGCCATATAGATGGCCGCGGTCGGGTATTCGCATCTGTACGGCGAGCTTTTCAGATCTCCAGTCATGTCGACGGAATTTTCGGGAGGATTCGACGCGAATATGTCGACCGTGGCGACGACTGTTGCCGGCCCCCTTACCGGAACTGGTTCGGCGAATCCAACGACGGTGTTCCCGTTTGTTCCGGCGTCGATGGCGTTCACGGGAAAATGCAAGCCCAGGATCGTGGCTTCTCCTTCAGACCACAGTCGACATTCGAAACCGTTGATGTTTTCCACCCACCGGGATTCTCCCGTTCCGAAATCGGGATTGACCGGTTCATAGATGAACAGGAAGACGGTGTAGACCTGTTGGCCCGGTCCGTAGAGACAAGATTCGATGTACGGATCAGGAGGAAAGAAGGAAAGCCCCATGAGATTTTCCTGCCCGGCCGCGTTAAAGGCCAGAGCCACCAAAAGAACAGTGATCAATAGCGTTTGTTTCATTTGAATCCTCCCGATAGTTTTTGGTTGAGCGAAAAAAGGCCCCCCCAGGGGCCCTGACGGGATGATCACACCGTAGCATAATGAATAGGTATTGTCACCTGAAGATCTCGATCTTCTTCCACTTCCCCGACTCGAACCGCCGCCACATCACCACGCCCTGGGCCAGGTAGCAGACCGAGGCTCCGTACCAGGCGGCGGTCACGTTGCCGTCGCGAGCGACGATCAGATACCAGGTCAGGGGGATGAATCCGCCCCACATCAAAACCAGGGTCACGAGCATGGTGTAGCGTGTGTCGCCGGCACCCTGCAGGATGCCGCTGCTGAGCATGCGGATGCCGTCGAAGTACTGGAAGATTGCCGCCGACACGGCCAGGCCCGCACCCATGGCCAGGATTTCGGGGTCGTTGGTGAAAACCTTGAAAAGCTCATGCCGCAACAGAATGATCACCACCGCCAACATCAACGAGTAGTAGGTGCCCAGCTTGTAGGTCTGGCGGCCGTAATGAGCGGCGGTGTCGGGGTGGCCCGAGCCGATCCAGTTTCCGGTCAGGACACTCGCGGCGGTGGTCAGGCCCCACAAGGGCATGAAGCTGAACGAAAGCAATTGGATGGTGATCTGGCTGGCCGCCAACTGGATGGCGCCGGTGGTGCCCACGAAGATCGTGAACATCAGGAAACCGCCCATGTCGATGAAGCCTTCCCAGGCCGAGGGCAGGCCGACGCGGATCATGTTGCCGATGGCCCGCCATTCGGGTTTGCGGATGTGGTGGATCTGATATTTTTCGCGCAAACGGGGAGCCATCGCCCACCAGATGAGGGCCACGGCGTTCAGGAACGTGCCGACGCTGGTGCCGATGGCCGCGCCCTTGACGCCCATCGCGGGAACCGCCAGCCAGGTGCGGCCTGCAAGTTCAAACCCGCTCCACCCGAAGATCAGCCACACATCCAGCACCATGTTCACCGCGTTGCCGATGATGCCCGCGTACATGGGCACCTTCACGTCCTTCCGGCCCTGGAAAAATCCCATCAGGGCGAATATGAGCTGCGTGAAAATCGCGCTCATGCTGCGCCACTTGATGTAGACGTAGGTCAGTTCCTGGATGTCCTGCGGGTTGCGCGTCCAGGGCAGGATGGTGTAGCTGAAATAACCCAACACCTGGAGAACCGCTCCGGTGAAGAGCGCGATGTAGATGCCCTGCCAGGCGTAGTGGGCCACGCTTTCGTTGTCATGGCGACCGTGGGCCTGGGAGACGAAGGTGCCGGTGATCCGGCTCAGGTTGTTGAACAGTGAGTAGGTGGCCCAGGTCAGCATCCCGCCCAGACCGGCCGCGGCCAGGGACACGCTGTTGACGCGGCCGAGCATGGCGGTGTCGACCGTCCACATCAAGGTCTGGGACAACATGGTCAGGATGGTGGGCGTGGCCAGGGCGAGGATCTCCCG
>JAGLCY010000322.1 GCA_023270185.1 Candidatus Krumholzibacteriia bacterium
ACGCTGTCCCGGATGGATGAGACTCGTCCGGTATATGTTGTTGACCTTGCGAATGTGGTTCAGAGAGACGCCGAGTTTGCGCGCGACTCCACCCAGCGTGTCACCGGATTTGACCTTGTAACTGACCCGGACATAACCGTCAGGCGGAACGTAATGACCCTTTTCCGAGGCTCGGGCCCGGGCCTTGTTCGCGAGTTCGGCCGGCATGGGAATCAGCAACTGGTCACCGGGACGAATCAAGTGGACATCACCGAGCTTGTTGAGCTTTGCGATATCGTTGACACTTGTGCCGAAATCCCGGGCGATGTGACCCAGCGTTTCCCCGCGTTCCACACGGTGACGCCGCCAGGTCAGGCGTTTGTCCGCCGGCACCCGACGCAGGGCCTTCCTGGCTTTGCTTCCCGTGCCCTTGGGAACCCTGACCGGGTAACCTTTCATGTCCGGGGGACTGGCCCCGCGGAGCAGCGCGGGGTTCAGTTGTCTGACTTCCTCACTCCTGACTCCCGCGCATCTGGCGATCAATTCCAGGTCGGTGGCGTCATCCACCGGAAGCACGTCGTACCCAAGAGAAGTGATGTCGCGCACCTGGAATCCGTATTTCTCCGGGTCCTGGCCGATGCGCGCGGCGGCTATGAACTTGGGCACGTAGTCCGTGGTCTGGGTCGGTAGGCGCATCTTCCAGAAATTGTCATGACCGTGTTGGCTGATTTTCCGGGCAACCCTGCCGGCGCCGGAATTATAGGCGGCAAGGACCAGCGCCCAGTCACCGAACCTGTCGTGCAGATACTTGATGTACCTGGCGGCGGCCCGGGTTGACATCTCGATGTCGCGTCGTTCGTCAAACCACCAGTTGCGACGCAAACCGTAATCCTTCGCGGTACCGGCCATGAATTGCCACGGGCCCACGGCGCTCACACTCGATACGGCGCGGAAATTCATGCCACTTTCGATCATCGCCAGATAGATCAGTTCGGTAGGGAGACCGTTTTCCGCAAGGATGGACGTCACCAGGGAATCGACTCCTGCCGTTCGGTCCAGCCAGAACTGGAAATTTCGACGGCCTCGGCCTGTGAAGTAGTTTTCCCATTTGCGGACGGCCTGATTGTCGAGCTTCATCAAATCGGCGGTAAAACCGGGCAGGGTAACACCGGTGGCCGGTACCAGGGAATCGGGAAAATCCGCCTGGGCCAATCTTCCGTAGTTGGCGGTCAACAGTGAATCGGCGGCGGCGGGATCGGCCTCGAAGGAGGCTTGTTCAGCAAGGATTCCACCCAACAACCAGACCCGACGGTCCAGGCTGCGGACGTGGGCGGCGTAGGAGGAATCAGCGCCGGCGGGAAGTGGAAGGTTGGCCTGCCACTGGAGCGTGAAGAGGTGATCCTGGGCAAGATTGATTTCACCCTGGCCAGCCAGGGCGAGTGCCGTGTCGCACAAGCCTTCCAGATTTTCCAGTGTCGCGTATCCGTCAGGTCCCACAGGCAGCATCACAATCGGTTCATCCGTGAGAACGACAGGCTGGATGGTATCCAGTGGCGCCTCTCCGATGGTCATGCCGGCCATCGGGTCGAGGTCGGTGTCGGAGGGGGGGCTCGCTTCGGAAATCGTCTTTGGGGAATTACCCGCGCATCCGGCGAGGGTTCCGCCAATCAAGACCCAACACAACAGAATCCAGTGAAAGCCACGGACTCGGGAAAAACTCCCCTGAAAATTCGAAATTTTTAAAGCGGCGTGAGATGTCATCCTTGACCTTTCCTACTTGTTCCATCAAACAGGGACAGGATCCTGCCAAAATTCGATAATTGTCCCCCAAAAATAGCAAACTTTAGGCCCAGAGGCCAATGTCGGAGCTTGAAAAAGATCTCACGATATGTCATAATTGCTAACCAGGAATAGAAGATTGGACTCCGGTGGACGAATACCAGGATATGTCAGAATCCGTAAATAGACTTAAACAGTTGCTATCCGGCGATCTACCTCTGGACAGAGTGGGTCCCCACCTTCGCCATGCCTGTCGTCGAGCCGTGCTTTCGGGTGATGCCGAGCGCATGAAATTGACCGCAAAGGTGGCCATCGCCGAGCTGGCCGGACGCGGTGAACTGCTTGGGGTCTCCATCGACGGTGAACTGAATGGTTTATCCGGTGGTGGACCCTTCTGTATAGTGAAAGGGAGCCGTCGTCTGATCGATCTGGCTTTTTTGGGAGAAGATGCCATTCACCTCCCTGTCGTTGCTTCCAAGGCCCCTGTTTCTCCAACTATTCCTGTGGGAGCCTCGGCGGAAAAATCCACATCCATTCCCAACCTGGATGCCTTCATGAAAATCATTGAGGCCATGGAATTGGCCCAGGACCTGGACGTAGGCGATCCAGGTTCCGGAGAAAAGGCCAATATCCTTGTAAGTATTCTCCACCTGCTGGAACGGTACTTACCCCAGTATCCACTGTTCATCATGTTGCATGGGGAGGAATCTGTTCCCGAGAAACAGGATCTGTTGTTCACCGCCAGCCCGGAGGAAGTTGCCGGTGGCTGGTTGTCGGTCCGGACACCTGGACATTCGGTCTGGATTCCCGACGTGGAAGAATTGCCCGAGCAGCTCAGAAATCTGGGGAGGAAGCCAAAGGATTCGGCCGCAGGTTCAGGGGAGCAACCTTTCGGCTGCGCGGTGGCTGTTCCTTTATGGGAGCCGCTCGGAAACGGGGAATCCTCGGCTTTGGCACAGGAGTCCGGTTTGATTTTCCTGATTGCGGACAAGGACTCCGAAAGAGACCCATTATTGCGATTGGCGGAACTTCTCTCCCGCTTTGTCTCCAACCGTTGGCGGCATCAGCGGGAAGTCAACCAGCGTATCCATGTGGACAGTCTGACCAAACTGTACAATCGGGCATTTTTCGACAGCCAGTTTCCCCTCGAACTGGAAAGGGCCAGACGTTCAGAAATACCCCTGACCCTCGTGATTGCCGATCTGGACAAGTTCAAGCTTGTCAACGACACCTATGGGCATCCTTCAGGCGACGCCGTGTTGCGTATGGTGGCACGCCGCCTGCAGGAAGAGTTGCGACGTGTCGATCATATCTGCAGGATCGGGGGTGAAGAATTTGGACTGATCCTGCCGGCCACTTCCCATGAAGCGGCCCAGGAGGTCATGGGCCGTCTGCTGGATTCCAAGTTCCGCACCAACATCTTGCACAAGGGAAAGACCATCGAATTGGGTGTCACCTTCTCGTACGGTGTGGTCACATTCCCGGCCGGTGGCTCTGATTTCGATGAACTTTTCGGTAAAGCCGATAGAATGTGTTTCGAGTCCAAGGAGTTGGGCCGCAATAGATGTCATTTTTGGATCAGCGACGAAGAACAACTCCA
>JAGLCY010000323.1 GCA_023270185.1 Candidatus Krumholzibacteriia bacterium
AGAAACGCGTCGACCACGTTGTTGCCGATCATCTTGCCCTCGTCGCTGGTCGCCGAGCCGCCGAAATCCTCGTGCGCCTCGAACACCTTGTACTCCCGCTTGCGGAAGTGCTTGGCCACCTTGCGGCCGACGGCGTAGACCTCGGTCTCGACGCCTTCGGCGATGGAGTCGTCGACGGCCTTCTGCGCCATCTTGATCACGTTCACGTTGTAGGAACCGCACAGACCCTTGTCCGACGCGAGGACCATGAACAGGCGCCGTTTGACCGGCCTGACCTCGAACAGGGGATCACTGATGTCGGCCTTGCCCGCCAATTGCTGCATCAGCTCGGTGAGCTTCCGCGAGTAGGGACGGGCGGCCAGCATCTTGCCCTGGGAACGCTGCAGCTTGCTCGCCGCGACCATCTTCATGGCCTTGGTGATCTTCTGCGTGTTCCCTACGGAGCGGATCCGCTTGTTGAGTATTTTTACCCCGGCTCCCGCCACGGGTTACCTCCTGCTCGCGATGAATTCTTCGATCGCGCCGGTCAGGTGCTGGACAGTTTCGTCTTCCAGCTTTCCGCTCTCGGCGATGGCGTGCAGCACGCCCGCGTGTTTCTCGGCCATGTAGGCGTGGAAGTCGATCTCCCACTGGGCAATTTCCGGAACCGGCACGGGGTCGAGATAGCCCTTGCTGGCGGCAAAGATGATCGCCACCTGCTTCTCGTTGCTCATGGGCACGTACTGATCCTGCTTGAGGATCTCGACCATGCGCTCGCCACGGGTCAACTGCCGCTGGGTGGACTTGTCCAGGTCGCTGCCGAACTGGGCGAAGGCCGCCAGCTCGCGGTACTGGGCAAGATCCAGCCGGAGCGAACCGGCCACCTTTTTCATGGCCTTGGTCTGGGCGGCGCCACCCACTCGCGAAACACTGATACCGACATTGATGGCCGGACGGATGCCCTGGTAGAACAGGTCATTCTCCAGGAAGATCTGGCCGTCGGTAATGGAAATCACGTTGGTCGGGATATAGGCCGACACGTCGGAGGCCTGCGTCTCGATGATGGGCAGCGCGGTCAGTGAGCCGCCGCCGTTTTCCTCGGACAATTTCACCGAACGCTCGAGCAGACGGCTGTGGAGATAGAACACGTCGCCGGGGAACGCCTCGCGTCCGGGCGGACGGCGCAGCAGCAGCGACATCTGGCGGTAGGCGTTGGCCTGCTTGGAAAGATCGTCGTACACCACGAGGGTGTCCTTGCCCTTCCACATCATATGCTCGGCCATGGTGCAACCGGTGTACGGCGCGAGGTAGAGCATCGGGGCGGGTTCGCTGGCGCTGGCCGCGATGATGGTGGTGTACTCCATCGCGCCGTGCTCCTTGAGCTTCTTGTGCACCGAGGCGACAGTGGACTGCTTCTGGCCGATGGCCACGTAGAAGCAGTGCACGCCCTTGCCTTTCTGGTTGATGATGGCATCGATGGCGATGGCCGTCTTGCCGGTGCCGCGATCGCCGATGATCAGCTCGCGTTGGCCGCGGCCGATGGGGATCATCGAGTCGACGGACTTCAGTCCGGTCATCAGCGGTTGGCTCACTGGCTGACGCGCGGTCACGCCGGGGGCCTTCAGTTCGATGGAGCGCGTCTCGGTGCTGGGCACGGGACCTTCGCCGTCGATGGGCTGGCCCACGGCGTTCAGCACGCGTCCGATCACGCCGTCGCCGACGGGCACCGAAGCGATGGTGCCGGTCCGCGTGACCTGGTCGCCTTCCTTGATGTGGGTGTCCTCACCGAGAATGGCCACACCCACGGAGTCCTCTTCGAGGTTCAGCACCATGCCGAAGATGTCGCCGGGGAACTGCACCATCTCGCCGGCCATCACGTCCTGCAGGCCGTACACGCGGGCGATTCCGTCGCCCACCTGAAGGATAGTACCGACGCTTTCGACCTCGAGGTCGCGGTCGTAGTTCTTCAACTCCTGCGATAGTACGGAGCTGATCTCTTCAGGTCTGAGTTTCAAAACAGGTCTCCTCGTTTAGCGAATCCGGGCCTGGCCCAGCGTCTTGCGCAGCAGATTCAGGTTGGTGCGCACGGTGCCGTCGAGGATCTTGTCCCCGAGGGTGACGCACACTCCGCCGATCACGGCGACGTCGGTTTTCTTTTCCAGGATGATCTTCTTGCCGGTATGCGCGGCCAGCTTGCTCTTCAGGGCGGCGGCCAGATCGTCCGGCAGATTGATCGCGGTCACGACCCGGGCTCGCAGATAACCCTGCTCGTTTTCGACCAGCTCGGCGAACACCTCGCCGATGTCCCGGGTGTTTTCGATGCGATGCTTGTCGATCAGCAGGTAGAAAAAGGTCAGCAGCACGGGTTCGACCTTGCCGCCGAACACCTTCTCGAGCAGTCCCTTTTTCTCTGCCGTCGGAACCTGGGGACTATCCAGGAAAATGCGCAACGTGTCGGTGCCCTTCACCGCGTTCAACACCGCGGAAAAGGATTCAGCCACACTGTCCAGCACCCCCTGGTCCCTGGCGGTATCAAGGAGGGCTTCGGCGTACCGTGTCGCGACTCTGCGGTCACGCATCGGACGGGCCTCCCAATTGATCGATATAGTCGGTGATCAGCTTGCGGTGCAGATTGTCGTCCAACCGCTCGTCGATGACCTTCTCGGCCGCGCCGATCGCCATGGCCACGACATCGTCACGCAGTTCGATCTGGGCCTTCTGGGCTGCCAGTTCGATATCCTGTGCAGCTTTGTCACGAGTCTCATCGGCGCCCGAGCGGGCTTTTTTCTCGATGCCGTCGGCGATATCCTCACCGCGCTTGACGGCCTCCTGGACCATCTCGCGCTGGATGACCTTGATATCGGCCAGTTTCAGCTCGAACTCGCCCTTCAGCTTTTCCGATTCGGCCAGGTTCTTCTCGGCCGCCGTGTAGTCACCGTCGATCTTGCCGCGACGTTCGTCGAGCAGGTCGAGAATGGGCCCCCAGGCGAATTTGCCCAGGATCCACACGAAGAACAGGAAGCCGAGAGCCGTCGTCAACAGCTGAGGCAGTTTCGGCATTACCATTTCCATGACAGGTACCTTCCGGGTCGAGACCGCCGGCGTTGCTTTCGTGGGGCGCAACGGGGAGCGCTTGAACCGCCCCCCCGTCAACCTCGTGAACGCACGCCGGGACTACCCTCTGATATTAGATATTACCCATCAGCATGATGGTGACGACCAGGGCGTAGATCGTCAGGGCCTCGATGAAGGCGCTGCCGATGATCATGGCCGTCTGGATCTGGCCGATGGCTTCGGGCTGACGGCCCATGGCCTCCATCGCGCTCCCGACGGCCTTACCCAGACCGATACCCGAACCGATGGCGGCCAAACCCATTCCGATGGGAAGGCCCAGTCCAAGAATATTCCCGTCCATTGTTTTCTCCTTCTAGTGCGTGCGTTGCACTTCATTGTTGCGGGATGGAACCCGCCGTTTCCGGGTTTCGAAAAACCCGGGCTAGTGCCCGTGAGCTTCCGCGTGGTCACCATGCGGAAGGAACAGGGCAATATAAACCGTCGAAAGAAGCGTGAAGACCAGCGCCTGGATGGTGCTCGAAAGCAGACCCAGGAAGTAGAAGGGCAACTGCAGGGGGATGCCCGGCAGGAACCCGAATACCGCCGCGTCGCCATCCATGACAATGCCGCCGATGGCCTTCATCGTCAGATAACCCAGGATCACCATGGTGGCGACCAGGGTTTCCTCGCCGAAGATGTTCCCGAACAGACGCAGACCCAGGCTGAGCGGTTTGATCAGTTCGCCGAGCACGTGCAAGGGGAACAGCAGAATCGAAAAGCCCCAGTCCATCCCGGTCTTGGGGTCGCCGGCCAGGTGCAGCAGATAGCCGCGGATGCCGTTTTCCTTGAGGGCGATGCCCTGCACATACAGGAAGGTCAGCATACCCAGGGCGAAAGTCGTCGTGGCGAAGCTGCTGGTCGCGGCGTGACCCAAAGGCAGCATGCCGACCAGGTTGTTCACCAGGATGAAGACAAAGAGGGTGCCCAGGTAGGGAGTGTACCTACGGGCGGTCGGGCCGATGATGGCCTCGAACAGTGAGTAGAGACCGCCGAAGATCATCTCGACGGCCATTTGCGTGCGACCCGGATATCGGGACGAAAGTTTTTTGCTCAGTAAGATGAAGAACAGGCTCAGGAGCAGGGCGACCGACAGGGAATAGATCGGGTTCAGATACTCTTCCAGACCGTGGGCGACGGAGTCCGGGAGCAAAGGGGCGATCCAGCCTATCAAGAGGTTCTGGAGATGCGGGGTGCTGGAGTGGCCGCCGCCGTGTGCTTCGGAATGATCATCGGCGTCGCCGTGGGCCTCACCGTGGGCAGGGGCGGAATGGGCCTCCACGTCATGGGTGGTGTTCGGGGGCGAAGCTTGATCGGCGGCCTGCTCGGTATGGGCGTCCGTACCGTGGGTGCCATCCTGGGCAAGAGCGGTGCCGA
>JAGLCY010000324.1 GCA_023270185.1 Candidatus Krumholzibacteriia bacterium
TCTTCAACCACCGGTCCCGGCGTGAAGAGGGGAAGCTCGCTGGCGATCTGCAGATCGATGAGCATGTTCACTGCGTTTTCAACCTGGATGAACCTGGCCGCGGTGACCGGATCGACATCTTTGGCCACTTTCTTGGCGGTTTTCTCCAGCAGGCTGAGACGATCCTTCTGCTGGCCGAACCAAACCTTCATCAGTTCGCTGGCCTTCTCACCAGTCATGTTTTCGTAGTTCTCCGCGTATTCCTTGATCATGGCGATGCGTTTGTCACCGATCACGCTCAATTTGGTCTGATATTCCCGGTAAATGGGCCAAAACACCGCACCCTGCTCATCGGTCAGTGCCATGGCCTCGGTCATGACTTCCATCTTGCCGGTCCTCAGATCCTGGCGCAGCAGTTCCATGTACTGCTCATTCTGGGTCTGGGCTTGGGCGGGAACAGCCGCGGCGAACACACTGGCAAAAAGGACAAGGCCGACAATCAGGGTCGTGGCCGAACGGATGGTCATTCGTTTGTTAATCATGGATCCCTCACTCCTTGTAAATTGTTTCATTGGGGATGGCTCGAAATTTCCAACAGGGGGCGAAGTCTAATCATTTCATCCCCAGCGGTCAAGTGGGATGGAAAAACGGGAGCGGCTCCGAAGAACCGCTCCCGAACAGCGACCGCTGAAGTGATCCCGAAGGACTACTTGACCAGAGCCATTTTCTGCACCTGAACTTCACCGCCGGTCCGTGCCTCATAGAAGTAGACACCGGACGAAACGCTGGAGCCCTGGTTGTTGGTTCCGTCCCAAACGATGGTCTGGTCCGCGCCTGCGGGCCGTTCGTCATCGATCAAGGTCTTGACCAACTGTCCGCGCACGTTGTAGATGCTAAGCTTCAGATGACCAGTTGTGGGCATCGAATACTCGATCGTCGTGCTCGGGTTGAAGGGATTCGGATAATTGCTTGTCTGGAACGTGATGCCAGGCAGAACCGGGGACACGTTCTGGGGATAGCCAGCGATCCCGTAGTAAGCCAGAACGTCCTTCAGCAACTGGGCGCGAGCCGGAAGGGGGTTGCCGGGCTCCCCGGGTACGGTGTAGACATACATAAAATCAAAGGGCATCGAGAGTATCCTGCTCTCGCCCACTCCCGTGTTTATGGTGTTCAGGGTAGCGGCGGAGAAGGGGTACTGCCCGATCTGACCGCCTGGATCCAGGAACTCAGCGCACATCACACCTGAACCGATCACTTGGAGGGCGTCGAAGGTATTGATACCGAAGCAACCGCCGTAAACGATCCACAACTGCGGGTAGGCGAAAACCGGGTTGCCCGGAACAGTCTTGGCCAACGGAGTGGTCTGGCCTCCGATGATCGGACGGATATCGGCGGCAACCAGGACGACGCCCATGTAGGTCTCGAGGAAGCGCAGGGTACTCGTACCTGACTGATTCAGATCGCTGGCCAGATCATCACCCGTCAGGAAAATGTCATGACCGCCCTGGTCGAGCCAGTCGGTCAGAACACCGACGTCGTTACCGGCGTCATTGTTGAAGTCGCCGTTGGCGATGGTGTTCACACCAAGGTTACCACTGGTGTAAAGCATCTCGGTGTAGTCCGCCAGCATAAGAGCAGTGGTACGACCACCGATACCGTTACCGACACCTGAACTGGGAGCGTTCGTGTAATACACATCGTAGTCCTCACCGACCAGCAGGCCGATGTTGTTCAGAGCCATGTACCACTCATTTTCCCCGCCACGATTGGCAAAGTCATTGAGGAACAGCATGGTAGGTTGCGTACCGGCAGCATCACTGATACTGGGCAGCGCACGAACCACGAAGGTCGAGTTGTAACCCATGGGATCGTCGAAATCACCGTCGAAACCGGTGGTATCGGCAGGCATGAGCGAGGTCTGGGGATCCAGACCGCCAATATCGTCCGTCGCGGAGATGTAGTAGTGAATGATGTCGCCGGGGAAGAAGAAGTTCGAATCCGGCAGATCGAAGGCCCACCTGTCAAGATTGGCGCCACCGGCACCGACAGCCACTTCACCAGGCATTGAACCGGTGGTAGGCACACCGGTTGTCCGGTAAGGATCGAAGAGCGGGTTCGTCTTCATGATGTAGTGCATCGTCGGGACACCGGCGAAGGCAGCACCGGCACGAACGGGAACAACGTCGATGACCAGGGAGTCACCGGGATCATTCCGCAAATGGGCGGCCAACGAGATGTTGTTGGCCATATCGAAGCGCACACTGTGCGTTTCGGGAGCGCCCATGTCGATATCACCGCGAGCGGGGAAGTTGTCCTGGGCCAGATCGAGTTCGCGGCCGGCCATACCAGGACCATTGTACGGGAAGACCTTGACGGTCACGTTGTCGAAGTAGGGAGCGGGGTAACCGTCGTTACCTTCCCAACCCCAGGCCCAGCCAAGCTCGTAGACAGCCAGCTGTACCTGAACTTCATCACGTCCGGGGGCCATCAGATCAGTCACGTTGTTGTAGAAACGCTGGTAATCCGGACCACCGTAATAGACAAAGTTACGATCAGCCCAACCCTCGTCGGTGATAACCATGGCACCGTTACCGGCGGAGTCGTCGGTATCAGCGGAACGTACGGCCCATGTGTAGAAGATTCCGGGAGAATCATCCGACAGATCCTCGTGACGATAGCACGTGAACTGCAGGGTGATGCCGTCATCATCGACGCCGCCGCCCTTGGAGGCAGGCCAGTTCATGATAGGCGACTCGACGGCGCAATGAATGTGCTCGGTCGGGCCGGCCAGACCACCGGTGGTGTTCACGATGTAGCCGGAGGGGCCGTAGCACCAGTTGATGCAGTCACTGCCGCCGGTGCCGGGAACGACGACGCCGTCATCGATAAAAGCAACCTGCCAGGTGTAGTTCGTGGCGCAAGGATCATTATCCTCGAGATTCATCCAGAGTTTGGCAAAGTCGCCGACACCGTCGGGGAACGCGACATTCCAGATTCCGAAGTCGTCGGCAACGCCGCCGTGCTCGAAGTCTTCGAAGAAGTTCGCGTCGAAGGTACCGTTCACGATGTGCACGTTGATGTCATCAACCTGGCAACCACCGGCGGACGAGAAGGAGCAGTCCTCATCGGACCAGCCGCCATCGGACTTGAAGCGGAAGTACACCGCGATGTCCGTGCCGTCCATGTACTCGGGAGGCAGGAAGGTGACGGAATTAGCGACGGCCACGGTGCCGGCGCCGTCCCAGGACTGCATGTCGCCATAGGCCTGACCCTGAAACCGGTAGCTCAGGTACGAATAATCGTATCCGGGCTCGGAATCGTGGATCAAGGTGGCCGTGACAGTCACCAGGGAGCTGACGCCGGTGTTGGGCACGGTCTGGCGGAACTCGATGAGATCGTGCCAGCTGTTACCGTAACCACCATCAGGATCAACACCAGGATTACAGGACGGGATGTTTTCCCCACACCAAGCCGCGTAATTCGTGGTCACGGGCTGGTTATAGGTACTGACATTCCAATGAGTGCCTGTCGGCGCGGTAATGTCGTAGTGGGTCCAACCGTTCCAGTTGGGGTTACCGAGATCGTCCTCGAAGTCCCCGTCATAGTAAGGCTCTAGCCCACCGTCACGAGGATCCACGTTATTGGTCGGATCGTCGGTGGCCGCCATCAGGTTGATGGTGTCGCCACCGGCTTTACTGAAATTTACGCTGCCACCGTATACCATCGCGTTGCCGTCGGTCACCCGAGGAAGTTCCTCGGCGAACGAACTGACGACAAACACCAAGGCAAGCGCGAGACAAGCGAACATGGTGAATTTCTTCATTATTTTCCCCCCTTGAGGCTTTGAAGTAATTGTCCTCCGATCGATTACGTTTCGATCAACATGGCGTCAAGTGATTGAATTGAAATGAAAGTGGAAAACAGGGACAGCGCACCTCCAGGAATCGAAATTTTAGCCTGTGAGCCGCAAAATCAAAATACCCTAAATTATTTAACGGTGCAATATTGAGTGGTTTGATAGGAATTTCATTTAAGGTCAAACGTGATTGCGCAACATCAATTCATTGGGATGAGGATGGAGATACGTTTGGCCGACCAAATCGACGACTTTGTGCAATTCACCGAAGTGGGACAACAGGGTCAGCGGAACCACAAGTGGGATGTGACCTGAACGGTACCCCTCTATCAAACCAACTACCCGGTCGTATTCAGGGACCGTGATTTGACCTCGCAGACACACTGCCAGTCGCCGCAAGACCTTGGCGTGTCTGGCTGTTGTGGCCATAATCCCCATGGCCTCCATGAACCCCGTCATGTAGAGCAACTTAAACTCGCCGGCAGGACGTCGGCCAATCGTTCCTGTCAATTGCTCCATTTGCTTAAAATGCTTCGGACTATGCGCCTGTAGCAGATATTTTTCCCGGTTGTGGAATTCGAACACCGCGCCACGTTTCCAGCGCCCGTCGAAAACCCTCTTCAACCGATGGTAGGCAAACACCCGTTCCAGAAAGTTTTCCCGTAGTACGGGATCTTCCAGGCGCCCCTCCTCCTCCACCGGCGCCAAGGGATTCTTTCGCCTGAACTCCAGAACGAACAGACCGCTGCCGGATTCCGCCGGACGCCCCTTGTCATCGAAAACCTCTACCCCGAACACTCCGCAACTGGGGGAATTCCTCTTGAAGACGAAGCCGCACAGATCCTCGCCCTTCAACTCCCTCACCCTGGTCCGGGACCAGCGGTTCATCCGTATGGTCCAGTCGCTTCCGGTTTCCGAAGCGATCATCCTGGGTGCCTCAGCCCGACCCTCCAACCGTACCGTTTCCCGGGGCGTGCTCATGCCCACCCCGACCTCGGGACAAACCTTCACCAGGGTGAAGTACCGGGCCAGGACCTCCATTACGTAGGGATCCCTTCTATGCCCCCCGTCATACCTGACCTCGTCGCCCATCAGGCAGGCGCTTGCCCCAAGTCTCATTTCAGTCATGCAACGATTCACCTACCTGACGAGCAAGGGCGCGATCACCACGCTGATCACGGACATCAGCTTGATCAGGATGTTCAAACTGGGACCGGCTGTATCCTTGAAGGGATCGCCCACCGTGTCGCCCACTACGGCCGCCTTGTGGG
>JAGLCY010000325.1 GCA_023270185.1 Candidatus Krumholzibacteriia bacterium
TCCGAAGCTGACCGCCACGTTAAGCGAGTGTTTGATGCCCGCCATGGGAATTTCCACCACATGGTCCGCCAGGTCCAGCAATTCCTTGCGCACCCCCCGAACTTCATGGCCGACGATGAAGCAGTGGGGAAAGGGGAAGTCGAAAGTGTCCCAGCTGTGGGATCGGTCCGTCTGTTCGAGGGCCACCAGGGGGATGCCCCGGTCCCGCAGGTGGCGGGCGGCATCCACCGAATCGCTCCAGTAATCCCAGGGGACACTCTTGGTGGCTCCCAGGGCGGTTTTTTCAATGTCCGGCCGGGGGGGCGTGGCGGTCATGCCGCACAGATAAAGGCCCGAAAGGGCCACGGAATCGGCGGTGCGAAACATGGAACCCACGTTCCAGACACTGCGGACGTTGTCCAGTAGGGCGTAAACAGGCATCCTCTGTCCCGAGTTGATCATCATTTTGATATATTGGGGCAGGACAATGCGTTTGGCAACCTGTCAGCGGGAAAATTCCCCAATCACAGAGGTAAACCCGGGGTCCCGCCGGACGATAATGGGTGGGAGGGTCGCTAACCACTGTCATCAAGGATTGTATCCCGCTACATGAAACGCAATACCGTCAGTCTGTGCCTGATTGCCCGGGATGAGGAAGCCACCATTGGGATGGCCATCAAATCCGTGCTGGCCCTGGTCGATGAAGTGATCGTGGTGGACACCGGTTCCCAGGACAACACCCGCATCATTGCCGAGGGGTATGGAGCCAAGGTCTTTGACGTTCCCTGGTCCGACGACTTCTCCGCCGCCCGCAACGCCGCCCTGGATCAGGCCTCCGGCAAATGGATCCTGGTCCTGGATGCCGATGAATTCCTGGAGCCGGTCCGGCCGGTCGAATTCCAGCGACTGCTGCACGATCCCGCTGCCGCGGGTTATCGCCTGCGCATTATCGGCAGCGACTCCGGCCGGGACGGGTCGATGACCAGCCGGGTCCGCCTGTTTCTCAACGAGACGGATATTCGATACCGCTATCCGATCCACGAACGCCTGGCTCCATCCCTGGGAGAATGGGCGAGCCGGGAAAATCTGCTGATCCTCGATTCGGACCTTACGGTGATGCATGAACGGGACGATTCGGACCGTCGCGCCCACCGCCGGGAACGCAACCAGCGGATCCTGCGCAAGGCCCTGGAAATTTATCCCGACGAACCGTATTTCCCCTACCGGCTGGCCTGCGACAGTCAATCCCTGCTGGATGGGGAAGTCCTGCCCGTGGCTGGTCTGGGGGCGTCCCTGGTTCATCTTCGCAGCGCCTGGTCCAAGGCCCGGCGCCTGGATTCGGCCTACCTGGTCACCCTGACCTGGCTGCCCGACTTCGGATCCCGTATCACATCCAGCCTGTTGGCTGTCGGCGAGGTCGAGGAGGCCGGGTCGGTGATCGCGGAAATCCAGGGGATTTTCCCCGACCATCCCCTGATCCTGTTGCAATCCGTGGCGGTGGACTGCCGGCGTCTCCAGACGTCCGACCCCCGGCAAGGCAAGACCGCCCGGCGCAAGGTCATGGCACGCGCCCGCCGCACCTTGAAACGCGTTATGCGGTCGAAAGGCGGGAGTGTCGGAGCACCCGTAGACAACCGGGTACAAGAGCTGTATCCTTTGCGGTACTTGGGCGAGATCGCCCTGCTGGAAGGTAAGGTGACCGAGGCCGTGGGTCTCTTCGAACAGGCCCTGAGCCTGGATCCCAGCTATTCCTGCGGTTGGCTGGGTCTTGCCGAGTGTTCCCGGTTCGCCGGAGACAGCAAACGGGCCCTCAAGCTCTATCTGCGGACCGTTACGGAAAACGACAACAACCATCGGGCCTGGCTGCGCGGATGTGACCTGATGATGCAGATGGATTTCCAGGACAACGCCGCCAGCTGGTGGCGCAAGGTCGTGGAGAAATTCCCGGAGCATCCGAAAGTAGCTGCCGGTGACGCACTGATCCTTCCGGTGACCCTGACCAGCTGACTCTGGTTCACTTACCTTTGTGAGGAAAAACATGGATCCGCCGCCACGCCGACGGG
>JAGLCY010000326.1 GCA_023270185.1 Candidatus Krumholzibacteriia bacterium
CCCGTCGGCGTGGCGGCGGATCCATATTTTCTCCCACAAGGGTCAGCTGGTCAGGGTCACCGGAAGGATCAATGCGTCACCAGCGGCTACTATCGGATGCTCTGGGAATTTTTCCACGACCTTGCGCCACCAGCTGGCGGCGTTGTCCTGGAAATCCATCTGCATCATCAGGTCACATCCGCGCAGCCAGGCCCGATGGTTATTGTCGTTTTCCGTAACGGTCCGCAGATAGAGCTTGAGAGCCCGTTTGCTGTCTCCGGCGAACCGGGAACACTCGGCAAGACCCAGCCAACCGCAGGAATAGGTGGGATCCAGGCTCAGGGCCTGTTCGAAGAGGCCCACGGCCTCGGTCACCTTACCTTCCAGCAGGGCTAGCTCGCCCAGATACCGCAAAGGATACAGCTCACGTACACGGTTGTCTACGGGCGCTCCAACAACCCTGCCCTTCGACCGCATGATGCGTTTCAAGGTGCGACGGGCACGTGCCATGACCTTGCGCCGGGCGGTTTTGCCTTGCCGGGGGTCGGACGTCTGGAGACGCCGGCAGTCCACGGCCACGGATTGCAACAGAATCAGGGGATGGTCGGGGAAAACTCCCTGGATTTCCACGACCACTGTCTCGGCCTCCTCGACTGCGCCGACAGCCAGCAGGCTGGATGTGATACGGGATCCGAAGTCTGGCAGCCAGGTCAGGGTGACCAGGTAGGCCGAATCCAGGCGCCGGGCCTTGGACCAGGCGGTACGAAGGTGGACCAGGGACGCCCCCAGACCAGCCACGGGCAGGACCTCTCCGTCCAGCAGGGACTGACCCTCGCAGGCCAGCCGGTAGGGAAAATACGGTTCGTCGGGGTAGATTTCCAGGGCCTTGCCCAGTATCCGCTGATTGCGTTCCCGACGGTGGGCACGACGGTCGGAATCATTCCGTTCGTGCATCACCGTAAGGTCCGAATCGAGAATCAGCAGATTTTCCCGGCTCGCCCATTCTCCCAGGGAGGGCGCCAGGCGTTCGTGGATCGGATAGCGGTATCGAATTTCCGGCTCGTTGCGGAAAAGGCGGACCCGGCTGGTCATGGACCCGTCCAGGTCGGAGTCGCTGCCGATAATGCGAAGGCGATAACCCGCGGCAGCGGGATCGTGCAACAGCCGCTGGAATTCGACCGGCCGGACCGGCTCCAGGAATTCGTCGGCATCCAGGACCAGGATCCATTTGCCGGATGCCTGATCCAGGGCGGCATTGCGGGCGGCGGAGAAATCGTCGGACCAGGAGACGTCAAAGACCTTGGCTCCATAACCTTCGGCGATGATGCGTGTATTATCCTGGGAACCGGTGTCCACCACGATTACTTCATCGACCAGGGCCAGCACGGATTTGATGGCCATCCCAATGGTGGCTTCCTCATCCCGGGCGATCAGGCACAGACTGACGGTGTTGCGTTTCATGTAGCGGGATTCAATCCTTGAAGACAGTGGTTAACGACCCTCCCCCCCATTATCGACCGGCGGAGGCCCGGGTTTACCTCTGTGATTAGGGAAATTTCCCTCCGACAGGTTGCCAAACGCATTGTCCTGCCCCAATATATCAAAATGATGATCAACACGGGACAGAGGATGCCTGTATACGCCCTACTGGACAACGTCCGCAGTGTCTGGAACGTGGGTTCCATGTTTCGCACCGCCGACTCCGTGGCCCTTTCAGGGCTTTATCTGTGCGGCATGACCGCCACGCCTCCCAGGCCGGACATTGAAAAAACCGCCCTGGGAGCCACCAAGAGTGTCCCCTGGGATTACTGGAGTGATTCAGTGGATGCCGCCCGCCACCTGCGTGACCGGGGCATCCCTCTGGTAGCCCTCGAACAGACCGACCGATCCCACAGCTGGAACACCTTCGACTTCCCCTTTCCCCACTGCTTCATCGTCGGCCATGAAGTTCGGGGGGTGCGCAAGGAATTGCTGGACCTGGCGGACCATGTGGTGGAAATTCCCATGGCGGGCATCAAACACTCGCTTAACGTGGCGGTCAGCTTCGGAATTCTGGCCTTCGAAATACGCAGACGATATCTGCAATCCAACCCTGTCGATGGACCATGATGAGCGGACACCCACTGAAAACAGGGAC
>JAGLCY010000327.1 GCA_023270185.1 Candidatus Krumholzibacteriia bacterium
CATCCCGGAATCATCGCCTTGCTCAGCGGCTTGATCGCCCAGGCCGCCAAGGTTGTGATCGAACTGGTGGTAAAAAGACGATTCCGGCCCTCGGTATTTTTCGACAACGGGGGCATGCCCAGTTCCCACACTTCCACCGTGACCACCTTGTCGCTGGCTGTTGGCCGCGCAGATGGTTTCGATTCCTCGATCTTCAGCCTGGTCCTGGTATTCAGCCTGTTCGTGATTTTCGAAGCCACCGGCCTGCGGCAGGAGATAGGTAAACAGGCGGAACTCCTCAACGATCTGATGGACAGTGCCCTGGCTGGCGAAAAAGTGCCCGGTTACCGGTTGCGTGAATTGATGGGACACACCTGGGCCGAGGTATTCGGCGGGATGGTGGTCGGGGCCGGCATCTTTCTGTGGCTGGGCGTTCCCGCGGTCGGGTAGGTGTTTTCCTGGCTGAGTGTAGCGAAACTGTTCACGGTAAAATGTTGACAGTCATTGCCGGTAGCGTATGCTGATCCAAGTGGTCAGCGAATGGAGGATCCGCCGGCCTTCCCGATAGAGGAAAAACACAATATCCCGGATAGAACTTGTCCGGGAGGTTGCGCACTACGATTCATGATCGAAAGGATTCGATATGAGAGTCGTTGCCTTGGCCAACCAGAAAGGCGGATGTGGTAAGACGACCACCGCCACCAATCTTGCCTCAACCCTGGCCCAACTCGAAAAAAAAGTCCTTCTCATCGACAACGATCCCCAGGGTCACGCCACCCTCGCCCTCGGTTTCCATGATCGGGATTTCACCCTCAGCACCAGCGACCTGTATCTGACCTCGGACATCCTGGTCGAGGACGCGTTTCTTGAAGTCAACCCGGACCTTCACCTGGTTCCCGCCGGCATCGAACTCAGCGGCGTGGAAATGATCCTGGCCCGGGAACCGGAAAAGGAAATGCGTCTGCGCAACAACCTGCGTCGCAGCGCCCTGCCCTATGACTACGTGTTGATCGATTGTCCTCCCAGCGTGAGCCTGCTGACTTTCAACGCCTTGCTGGCGTGCGGCGAGGTGATCATTCCTGTTGATCCCAGCGGGTACAGTCTTCAGGCAGTAGGGAAGATCCGGGAAACGATCGCGGTCCTGCGCGAGAAAAAGGGTCACGACCTCATCCCTCACATCCTGATGTCGAACTTCGACACCAGACCCCGTTACGTTCGCGCGGTCATGGATGAACTGGATGAATTATACGATGATGAGCTTCTGGACTCGGTCATTCATCATACGGTGAAGATCAAGGAAGCCGCCGCATCCGGTGTTCCGGTCACGTTGCACGACCCTGAATCCCGTGGGGCTTTTGATTTCCGCCGCCTGGCCCGGGAAATTCTCGACCAGGAAGTTGAACTGGAAGTCGTGGCGCTGGACCATTGGTCGGCCTTGCTGCACGGTCCGGCCGTTTCCCAGGCCGGCGTTCGTTTTGAAGCGGATTTTCCCCATGCCCGGACGGTGCGGGTGACCGGTTCGTTTTGCGATTGGTCCGCCAAGGGGCTGCCGCTGAACAAACGGGAAGACGGTCTCTGGGAATGCCACCTTGACCTTGCTCAGGGTGAGCACCAGTACCGCTTCATCGTCGACGGTTCCTGGTTGCCCGATCCCCACAACAGCAGGACCGTGGCCAACGAATTCGGCGGTGCCAACAGTTTGGTTGTCGTCACCTGACCGGCGTCCGGTGGACAGCGGGATGCCAGGAGTAAATACGACCATGGCTCGACCCGAACCAGGGGCCGTCTCGCGACGGCCCCACCACATTTCCTCGATCGCCCACCTTTTTCTGGAGGATGATGGGGCCCGGGATCATTCCCCCGTGTTCCGTGATGTCGCGGTGGCGGCCCCGGGACTTTCTCCCATATCGGCATTTGCGGCTGCAGGCCTGGCGTTGGGGTCGAACAGATCCGCTACCCTGTCCGAGGATAAACAAATCCGTTGGTCGGCAGGGACATTCCTCGCTCGGGATAAAGTGAGGGACAGGGTTGACCATGACCCCAGGGAAGCCACTCAGGCCAACTGGACCATCTCGCCGGATTCCGCGGCGCCGTTGCCGGCAAATGGGGAGGCCCAAAACATCCAGGCCGGGTCCAGTGGCATCCACTGGAGTCACCTGGGCTGCATCGGACCATCGGAATTGGCGCATCTTGAATCCCTTTCCTTTGGTCACTCCCTGATGGATCTCTCCCTGAACGGTTCCGGCGGACTGGTGTGGTGCCTGCTGGAAAAGGAGGCCGATCATTTCGGTCCAAGCTACATCCTGGGACGTTTGGTGGAATTGATTAAACCTGGACGGATCCGGATTCTGTTGTTTCCCGATGCCTGGGCCGAAGCCGGCAGGCCGGGCTGGCTGGAGAAAATCATCCGGGACGAAACCAGCCCTGACGATTCCGGAGATCTGGCCCGTTGCGCGGAACTCGTGGACCGGGCATGCGGGGAAGTTTCTTTGGAGATTCACCGGGTGAGGGGACAGGACAATCTGGCCGGAAGTTTCAGTGGAAACGGGGAGCATAATTCAATCTGGCACAAAGTGGCTCTCGACGTGATGGCGGACGTGTCATGATGTGGATTCCACCCGGTATTTGGACGTTTGGCACCAGGGCGAAAAAAGTGGTCGCCTGGGGAGCGGCCTTTGCCGTGTGCCTTGGCGTGGCGGAAACCGGAGCGGTGGCCGGTGATGACGCGCGAACCCTGGGCCGTCCCGGATACCTGGTCATAGAAACGGCTCGGGATTCGGCAGCCGGATTCCGGTGGGAGGCAGGTCCCGGCCCCGGGCACCGGTCATTGGTATGGGATCAGGGCAGGTTGACCTTGCCTGACACGGTTGAATTCGAGGACTTTGCCAGGCATGACATCGGCGTTCCATGCACGGCCCGACTGGAAGGAACGGGCGCCAGTGGGCAACTTGTTTTACGGGATGGTATCTACCCGGTGTCCGAACCCGTTGTCCTGTCCGACGGAAGGTTGGAGTTGAGTGTTTCCTCCGGCGAACTTGAATTCCGGGGTGCCGGAATCCGGTACCGAAGGTCAATGGATGAAGCCGGGAAATTCAGATCAGGCTTGCTTCTTCTGGCAGGTATGACCCTCCTGGTCGTCGTCCTGTTGCGACGGGCGCGCCTGAAGACGGGCGAAAGGGCCGACCCCTGATGCTGACCCGCCTGTCGACTTTTTTCTACGGGATCGCCCTTGTGACCCTGCCCTGGACGGGCGTCGGCCTCTTGAAACTTTCCACTGGGCGAGACTGGGGGGGCGGGCTGCAGCCATCATGGCTGTTCCTCGCTCTTGCTGTCTTGTGCACCGGCCTGGACAGGTTGTGGAACCGCTCCCCGCGGTCGGGCCGGACGATGGAAATTCCCCCTCGTCTGCGCCGTTGGTGGCTCCTGGGTTCGGCGGCCGTTCTCCTCAGCGTCCTGATCTCGATCGCGGGCTTGTGGATTGCCCCCTCGGCGGAGTCAGCGGACGCCACCCTGGGGCGATTTGTTAAACAATTCATACAACTGGCGATCATGGTGGTATTTATCGCCTGGCCGGCCCTCTGGACAAGAGGACGCCGCCGGTGGGTCTGGACGGTGAAGTGGCTGCTGATCGGCGGGGTCATTCAGGTGGCGTACGGTGTTCTGCAGGGGTTTTGTTATTACCACCCACAGACGATTTTCACCTGGATGGATGGCATTTTCACTTCCAACCCTTCCATTCTTTCCGGTTCAGGGGAACTCTATCTCGGTGATTCCTTTCGGCATGTGCCGCGACTGCGGGGGATGGTGTGTGAACCCCTGTATCTGGGAAATTATCTGCTTTTCCTTTTCCCGCTGACTTTTGTGCCCGTATGGAGTGTCCGGACCCGTCGGTTGTTGGCCGCCGCTTTCCTGATTCTCCTGATGTGGACGTGGTCCCGCGGAGCCTGGTTGGGGTTGGCTGGCCAAGTTGTGTTGGCGCTGGGAATGTTCATCAGCTTGGGAAGAGGGGCCGGGCGGGATCTGACCCGGTATGACACCAGGAAATTCAAACTCGTGGTCATCGGGGCCGGGGCTCTTCTGGCGGTTCTTCCCCTGGTGGGGCTGGTAACCGGTTGGGAATGGTTGTTGTTTCCATACCGGCGCCTGGCCCAGACTTTCAGCGGCCAGGACTGGTCCAACCTGACCCGCTTCTATAGTATGCAGGCAGCCTGGCGGGCTTTCCTGCTGAGTCCTGTTGTCGGGATCGGTTGGGGACAATTTGGTTGGCATTTTCCATCACTCGTGGATCCCATGGGGCTTCAGAGCCAGTTCACCTGGCCCGTGGTCAACAACTTTCCCTTACTGATCCTGTGCGAAACCGGTCTGGCAGGTTTTCTGGTCTTTGTTGCCTGGGGCGTCGGCCTGGTCCGGGCCGTGGGAAATCGCTTGTTCGTTCTCCGTGGGGAAGGAAACTCCTTTCCTGTGGAGAATCTCCTGTTGGCAACCACCGTCTCGGTGGCAGGTGTCTGGCTCCAGTTGCTTACATTTTCCCAGTACAATCTGCCGCACATCTGGATTTCGATCGGGTTGCTGCTTGCGATGCTGGCGGACGGAGATTCCCGACCATGACTCATCGTCCCCATGTGATCCTTGAATCCCTGCAGGTCAGGGGAAACCCCACAGGAACCGGTCGGGGGATCATGGATCTCTGCTCGGCGTTGGCCGAACGGGACCGTGGGCTGGACTTCACGGTCCTGACCACCGAGCGCGGGGTGTTCCATGAGTTGGAGGACAGACCTGGTTGGCGCGTCCGGGAGTGTCCTCAGGCCAGGGGAGGTTCTCTGCGGAAAGCGCTGTACACCCAATTCCGCCTCCCCGGTCTGGTTCGGAGTCTGGATGGTGATCTTCTCCACAGCATGCAATTCCTGGTGCCGCTGCGGAGTCCCTGTCCCGTGGTGGCGACGGTGCATGATCTTGCCTGGCTGCTCTTTCCGGAAACAATCGAGGAACCTCGGCGCAGTTATTACCGTTGGATGGTTCCTCGCAGTCTCGAACGCGTGGACGCCATTGTGGCCAACAGCCGGTCAACAGCCGCCGATACGGCCCGCTTTTTCCCGGGGACCGCGGATAAAATCCATCTTACTCCCCACGGAACCCCAAGGTGGGTTCTGGATCGCGTGTGCGAGGAAACCCAAACCCCACCTCCGGGAATGCGGCCATTTTTCCTGTTTGTGGGCACCTTGGAACCCCGGAAAAATTTGCCCCGTTTGATCGACGCCTATGAAACCTTTCTCGCCTCGGATCAGGTCCGTAAGGTTCCGGACGAAACGGTGCCGGACCTGGTCCTTGCCGGTGGGCGGGGCTGGAAGGATTCCCGGTTGCGCGGGCGCATTGAGGATCTGCGAGGCAGGGGCCGGCTGCGAGTTTTGGATTATTGCAGTCTGGATGACCTGTGGAATCTCTATTGCAGCGCCCTGGCTTTGGTTTTCCCTTCCCTGAACGAGGGATTCGGTCTGCCCATCCTCGAAGCGATGGCTGCCGGATTGCCCGTTCTTACCGCTGACCGGAGTGGAACAGCCGAGGTTGCCGGCAACAAGGCTCTGCTGGTGGATCCCGAAAATGTCGAAAATATCGCCAACGGTCTGGCCAGACTGGCGTTTGACGGGGACTTACTGGCGAAACTGGCGGCAGAGGGGCCTGACAGGGCCCGGGAGTGGTCCTGGAGCCGGACGGCGGACCTCACGGTTTCCGTTTATCATCAACTTCTGGATCCCGTTCAATTTAAATAAGCATTGCCCCAAGGGGCCTGATACTGTAATTTGCCCCTGTCTAACAAATTGTAACCTTCGCAATCAGGTATACTTCAAGGAGGAATTGTGGACCTGGGGATCGTTGCTGCACTGGGATTCACCGCGGCATTTCTGATGTCGTGGCTGGTCCAACCCCATTTCAGGAATCTGGGTTTTCTGACGGAAATCGTGGATCACCCCGGATACCGCCGTCCGCACCGCGAACCTGTGCCTCGTACCGGAGGCATGGCCATCTTCCTTTCCTTCTTCTGCACCCTGTTTTTTCTGGAAAACGTCATTCTGGGGACCTCCCTGCCGTGGTCCTGGCTGAGTATTCTCATCGGTGCCGGTGTGGGCATTCTCGCCCTGGGGGTGGGGGATGATCGTTTCGGGATCCACGCCGAGAAAAAACTTTACGGCCAGCTGATCATCATCATCGGCCTGATGCTGTTCGGACAGCGGCTCGACGTGGTGTATCTGCCTCTCATCGGCTCCATCGAACTCGGTGGCTGGGCCTGGCCCTTTACCCTGTTCTGGTACCTCGGCTTCATCAATTCGATGAATCTCATCGACGGCCTGGATGGGCTTGCCAGCGGCATCAGCATCGTGGCCTCCATGGCTCTGGTTGTTATTTCACTTGCCGTGGGTGAGATGTTCTCGACCCTCTTCGCCGCCACCCTGTGTGGGGCGACCGTGGCCTTCTTCTACTGGAACATCAGCAAGCGCAAGATCTTCCTGGGAGATTCGGGCAGCATGTGGATGGGCCTGATCCTGGCCAGCCTGCTGTTGAATCTCAGCCAGAAGGTGCCGATCAGCCTACCGGTCATGATCGCTCCGATGATCATTCCCATCTGGGATACGGGCACCACCATCGTTCGTCGTTACCGCCGGCGTTCCTCCATTTTTCTTGCTGATGATTTTCATCTGCACCACCGCCTTCTGCGCCTGGGGTTTTCGCCTGGTGGGGCCGTTTTCTGTCTGCTGCTCGTGACATTGGGAACCACCCTGTTCGCTCTCAGTGATTTTCTCGGCATTGCCTGGCTGGGTCTGCCTGCCATGGGTGTGTGGATGTGGGCGGGTCAGCTCGGTGCTCTGCGCCATCTGCAGAACCGCAAGCATGGCCTGGATCTGTTCACGGAACTGTTCTATGCCCTGGGATTTGATGATCGGCTTGACAAGCTGGCCGGACAGGTCGGCCAGAACGTTGCCGATATCATCGATTTGCAGGCCGCGAGGCAGAAGGTGGCCGAGGCCAAGGGCATCGTGCTGGAAGGCACCTCGGGCAGCGAGACGGTGGTGGAGGAAGGTCCGGATGTCATTCACCCCCCTGCCAAAGACCTTCACTGATCTTAGCCTCAATCAGGATTTACCCTTTCCCAGGATCCTTGAGTTCGGTTGCGGTGACGGCCGTTTTCGTGAAGTCCTGACCGATAGGGGAATTTTCTCCTGGGGTTTGGATCGGATGGGCCGGCCCGGGGGGACGGTGGCCGATGTGGTCGGAGATGCTCTCTTTCCTCCAGTGGCGTCCGGATCCTTGGATTTCCTGTTGGCTGCAAATCTTGTGAGGCATCTGGCTCCCGTGGATCCCACTCTCGGATTCCTGACCCGGTGGTTGGAATTATTGAATCCCGGCGGTTGTCTGTTCATATTCGAGGACGAACCGGGCCATTCTCCCGCGGGTGTCGCCCATTACGGGGATCTCCAGGACTTTCTCTTCCGGCTGATGCCTGAATCGCGGGGACCTTTGCTGCCGTTGGCGGAATTCAAGACTCGTGTTTCAACCCTCGGTTTTCCTGCCGGTTGGGATTTCGGTCTGGTCAGAAACCGACAGGCCATCGACGCCACGGTGGTGCTGGAAATGCTGGG
>JAGLCY010000328.1 GCA_023270185.1 Candidatus Krumholzibacteriia bacterium
GCCAGTTTCCTGGTCGACGGTCGCTATTGCCGGGTCGACATCCTGGTGCCGGTTCCCGGTCCGGACGGAGACCGCCGCAGCGGCGACGAGTGGGATCTGATCGAGGTGAAATCGTCGACCCGGGTCAAGGATGTCAACGTCAACGACGTCGCTTTCCAATACGATGCCCTGACCCGCGCCGGAGTCGACATCAACGGGCTTTACCTGATGCACGTCGACACCGGTTACGTACGCGGTGACAGGTTTGAAACCGAAAGGTTCTTTCACCTCGAGGACATCACCGACCGCGTCATGCGGCTCATCGAATATGTGCCGGCGGCCCTGAACAGGATGTTCGACACCATCGCCGGCCCCGATCCCGACACGCCCATCGGCCCGCGCTGCACCAGCCCCTACACCTGTCCCTTGAAGGAGTCGTGCTGGTCGGTTCTGCCCGACAACAACGTGACCGATTTCTACCGTTCCGGTCCCCGGGCGTTCGCGCTGTTGGACCAGGGCATCTTCACCATCGCCGACACCCCTGATTCCATGCTGACGCCACACCAGGTGATCCAGAAAAAGGCCGTGGTGACCGGCGAAATCCAGGTGGACCGTTCACCCCTGCGTGGTTGGCTCGGTGGTTTGAAGTATCCTCTGTATCATCTGGATTTCGAGACCATGAACCCGGCCATCCCGCCACTGGCCGGGGTGCGCCCCTACCAGCGAATTCCTTTCCAGTTTTCGTTGCACATTCAAGAGGCGCGCGGCGCGCGGCCTCGACATATGGAGCATCTGGCCACCTGGAACGACAAGCCTTTGCCCGGCGACCCCCGACCCGGCCTCATCGAGGCCCTGAAGGCCATCGAACCCGACGGCGGCACCGTCCTGTGCTGGAACATGGGTTTCGAAAAAGGCGTGCTCGAAGACCTGGCTGAAGTGTTCCCCTCCGAAGCCGAACGCCTGGCCGATCTGGTCGAACGCATGGATGATCTGATCATCCCCTTCCGTTCCTTTTGGATCCACCACCCGAGTCAAAAAGGTAGCTGCTCACTGAAGGCGGTGCTCCCGGCGTTGACGGATTTCAGCTATGACGAGCTGGCCATCGGCGACGGCAACCACGCCGCTCGTCAGTACCAGCAGGCGGTGTATGGAAACGTCGCGGTGAAGGAGCGCGCCATCATTTTTGAAAACCTTCTCGAGTACTGCAAACTGGACACCATGGCGATGGTGGAGATTTTGCGACGGTTGGAGAAATTGGCGGGGTAGGGATTGTAACATTTCGGCAAATGATTTTGTTGTGCCGTGGGATCATTGAGCAACAACGCAAGTGCGAAAATCCCAGGTGCCCGCGCTATCTCTGCCTTTATAGCTAAGCAGTATATTGACCAAACAACAGAACCCCCCGGGGGGTCTTTTCATTCTCCCTGACCCCCGTCCCTTTTAGCCCTGTCCGCCAGCAACAAAAAGATCTGCCGAAACGCCGCTACCAGCCCGAACAGCATGCCGCCCACCCCGGGCCAGGGCTCGCCGCCGAATATATTCTCCAGCCCTTTGCCCAACATGTAGCCGACAAGGGGTCCGGCGAGCATCATCATCGGGATGATCGTGTAAGTCCCAATGTCCCTTCCCTGCTTACCTGTGTAAGTGGCGTGACCCGAACCGCGACCGCGACCGGCCCTTTGCTTCTCCATGCGCTCACGAAGATCGTTCACTTTGGCCAAATCCGGCGGCTCCGGCACACCGGGGGGCAGTTTTTCCTGATCAGTCATGAAAATCCTCCTGTTTTTAAATATACCCCGTTCTCAAAAATGCGTTAAGTCATTATTCCAGGTGGACGAAAAGGATTTGAGGAAGTTCTCGTCCACAACCTGGGACTATTGGTTACCGTAAGGACTCCGGAATTCATGGCGTCGAATACCGCGCTCAACAGTGAAATAATCCGTGACCTTGAAGGTCAGCCGCTCGACAAGGGCGCGGCCGCGTTCCTCAAGGCCATTGATCAGTTATTGACGGTCGGGGCATATTACTCCACCGATCACGATCAATACCGTGTGGTTTCCGAAAAATCCTGTGCCCAAATGGTCGATGCCATCGGAACCGGCAAGATGATGGCCATCGAGGTCACCGCCTCCGGCATGATGGTCCGGTCGCAGCTCGTGGATCCAAATCATCGCAACGTACGACTTCTGCATGATCTCCTGGTTCCCCTGAACATCGCGCGGCTGGAAATCAGCGCCGACCTTTCGGCCGCGGATCTTCGCCTCGCGATTTCGGCCCTGCAGTTGCACAAACAGAACCTGGGCAACACGACCGGTTTCCAGGAGATCAAGATCGAGAATCTGCCGCCGACCGTCAGCACCGCGAGCCGGGGTGTTGTCCGGGACAATGGCAATGAGATCAGTGGCGACAAGGGCAGCGGGTTGATGACCCTGGATGAAATGTTCGGAGTCGACGACCACAGCGAGGGCAGGGCCTTCCTCGACGATCTGGTGTCCGACAGCGAAAAGCTCGCCCGCGAGTTCATGGAAATCGTCACCACGATTCTCGAGAACCTGGAACAGGACCAACCCGAATCAAGTGAAGACGGAGTCACGCAACATCCCGACACCACGCCCGAAAACATCACGGCTTTGCGCGAAGCGTTGCGGCGCCTGGTTGAAGTGAATCCCGACCCCGCAGATCTGGCGCGGCTGATCGAACACGCCAAACGGGCATTGGATTTGAGTCGGGATCCCGGCTCGGTGGATCTGGTGTTCAGTTTGCTGAAGAAGGAAGTTGAACACGGCGGCGACTGGAAATACAAGGCCCGGGAAAAGGCGAAGGACAAACCGAAAAAGGAATACCGGTTCAGCCTCGATGAGCTCAGAAAAGAAATCTCCGACCTTGAGATCCTGGGCCGTGAGCCTGAAGAGCCCGGACCTTCGGCCCTGAGCAACTACCTGGGAATCTGCTTCCATCTTCTCGGGGCGGATCCCGCGGAGGGCCTCGAAATAAACCTGGTTTCCAATCTTGAGCGGATCATCAACGGTGAGGAAATTACACGGGAAGACCTGAACCTCTGTTCCGCCGCGGTGGCGACCTCGGCCCTGAAGGACAACCAGGTCGCGTTGGATACGGTGTTGCCGGCGTTCTGCAATCCGTTGCGCGCGTCCCGTCCGGATTATCTGGTCAAGTTCTGGGTCAGACTCTGGGAAACCCTCGGACCCGACCGCCGCGCGCTGGTGTGGCCCCACCTGGTCAGTGACCTGTTGCTGGGCATCGACAATATTTCTCCCGGAACAATCGAGGGAATGTGGCTGGCTGCCGGCGAACTCGAATCCAAGACGGCCATCATGCTTGTGTCCCGCCTGGAATGCACACCCGCCCTGCGCGGCAAAACGATATCCGCCAGCCTGATGACCCTGCCTTTGGTCCGGATGTATCCGGTCCATCTGGCCTTGATGAAGTCTTCGCAGGCTTCTGTTCATGGACCCCGTCTCCACAACAATCTTCTTCGCCATCCCCCCAACGGGTTGACCGAAAT
>JAGLCY010000329.1 GCA_023270185.1 Candidatus Krumholzibacteriia bacterium
GATCAGGAAGATGTTGCTCATCAATCGGCCCGTCATGAAGGCCGTCGCGGCGGCGGTGGCGCCGATCCAGTCGCCCATGCGGATGGTGATGTACAGCACGGCCAGTATCCCGGCGACTTCGATGGCGGAAGCCCAGGTGATGGGTCCGGTAGCGCGGCGCGCCACCAGCAGGGAGCGTTGGAACGAGAGCATCACCGAGAGCATGGGCATCAGGGTGAGGACGCGGATGGGGGTCATCGCGAAATCTGCCAGCTCAACGGTCAAACCAGAAATGGTCCGCAACCAGACCCCGGCCAGGGGAGTCCAGGCGATCAGAGCCAGGCCGACGGTGGAGCCCAGGCCCAGAAGGATGGCGAAATTGCGAACAACCCGGAAGTTGTTCCAGTCCCGGCCCAGCATGGTGATGGCGGCTTCCTGGTAGCTGAGGCCCGGAGAGCGGAATATGAACACCAGCGAGTTGATGACCGGAAGCACGGCCAGTGATTCGAGTGAGAAACGGGCCTGGCCCATGAAAAAGGTGACCGTCGGCTGCACGGCCAGGGCGATGGTCGAGGTCAGGGCCAGCGGCAGGTAGAAATGGATGATTTCGCGGTAGCCGAGCACGTCGTCGGACGGTTTGCCCAGGTAACCGCGCACGATGCCGGCAGCCATCAGGCGGCTGGCCACCGCTTCGGTGCAGACTCCGCCGGTCAGGGCGGCGGCGCCGACCCAAGCTCCGGACAGGCCCGCGGCGCGGCTGATCACCGCGGTCACGATCATCGAAATCAGCCGGATCATCGTGCCCCAGGCCACGCGCCGGGTCAGGCCGTTGCGGATCAGCAGACCCTGGTAGAAACGCCGATAACCGATGGCCGCCGGCCAGGGCAGCAGGATATAAAGGGAGACGCGGGTCAGGCGGGCGACCTCGTTGTCGAGGCCCATCCAGGTATCGGTCAGCAAACTCCACAAAGGCGTGAACAGCAGCAGAAGCATGGCCACGGTGATGCCCACGTTGAGCATCCACATGAAATTGCGCAGGCGGCGGTAGATGCCCGCCGAATCGACCAGGGCGGTCGAGGCGCTCATCATCATGATGACGGGGGCTTCGACCAGAATCGCCAGGGCGAAGGCCACGCCATAGGCGGCCAGGTTGTGTTTGGGTTCGGCCAGGCGCGCGATGACGGCCGCGAGGAAGGGTCCTTCGAGTGACATCATCAGCCAGGTGGCTTGAAGGGGGATCCAGAAGCGGAACAACTCTTTCATGCGTACGGGTTTGGTCATGGGCGAATAGTAGCTTCCGTCCGCGTGTATATCCAATCTGCAACCGTCGGTGAAAATCTGCGTAGATCAGCTTGTGCAACGCATTCAGTTGAGGGGGAACGCCGGGTCCGGCCAAGGGCCGGCGGCCATAGAAAGGAAAACCCATGAATCGAATCGTGAAGATGACCCTGACCGCTGTTTTTCTGTTTCTGTTGACGTCGCCCGTCCTGGCGGGCAAGGAAGTGACCAAGGACGGCGTGCTCCACATCATGAACGGCGCCGAACCCAGCGACGGGAAGGTGACCGTGGAACTGGAAGAGGTCTGGCGCCACGGAGGCGAGGACGACGAGGAATTCTTCGGGATGATCAGCCAGTGCGTGGTGGGGGACGACGGCACCATCTACCTGCTGGATACGCTCATGTCCGAAGTGCCGGTGTACGCGCCAGACGGTGAACGGTTGGACACCCTGAGCAGGGAAGGCGACGGACCCGGCGAAACGCGCACCCCTTCGGGTCTGCTGTTCATGCCGGACGGTAATCTGGGCCTGGTGCAGGTATTTCCCGGCATGATAACCAAGATCGGGACGGATGGCACACCGGCCGGCGTGCTGAAGGTCGGGGACGCGACCACCGGTGGTTTCCTGCAAATGTTCGATTGCGTGTCCGACGGGAAACAGGTGATCGTGACTGCGGAAAAGATCAATCCCGAAAATGAGGGGACCGCCCACCGACGTTCCAATTACGTTGCCGCATTCGATGATGAGGGCAAGGAGACCATTCGCTACTTCGAAAACGAATACTTTTGGGATTTCACCAACTTCACCTTTGATGAATCGGGAATGAACCGGGTCGATTTCCGCAAGGTGGCCGTGGGCAAGGACGGACGTGTCTACGTGGCGCCCGAACGTGATGCCTACCAAATCAACGTCTACACCGCCGATGGAACCCTGGAGCGCGTGATCGAACGCGAATACGTCCATCGGGATCGTGATGAAGACGAGTTCAATCGCGTCAAGATGACCATGGAAGCGGCTCTGGCCCAGATTCCCAACGCGAAGATCGTGCCCTCCAAGACCCAACCCGACATCAACAGCCTGAAGTTCGGCACCGATGGCAACCTGTGGGTCACGAACAGCTACAGCGGGATTGATCAGCCTGATGGTGTTTTGACCACTTGGGATGTCTTCACCCCGGAGGGCCACTTCTTCAAGACTGTGAGCGCCAAGTGCGAGGGTGATGGTGAAAACGACATCCTCATCTGGACCCCCGACGGCAACGCGGTGATGGTGACGGGCTTCACCGAAGCTGTGCAGGCGTTGCAGAGCCGCGGCGCGGCAGGGGAAGAAGAGGATGAGGAAGAAGCCGAGCCAATGGAGATCATTTACTTGAAAGTGGCGGGGATCTAGGATTCCGGATCGGGGGATTGGCGGGGAACCATCCGCCCTTTCAGGGAACAATGAGGAACCACCGGGAGCAGCGCGCTGCCGGTGGTTTTTTTTGGACATTTTGGCGGGCAACGGCCTGATTTGAGTCAGCCAATGGATTTTTTCAGGGATGGAACGAAAGGACCCTAAGTGGCCGACCTCATCAAGCCTCACGGCAGCAATCGTCTGATTCCCCTCCTGCTGGAGGGTGACGCCTGTCAGGCTGAACTCAAACGCGCGGAATCCCTTCGCAAAGTGAACATCTCCAGCCGCGAAACCGGCGATCTGATCATGCTCGGCATCGGCGGCTTCACCCCGCTGACCGGGTTCATGGGCAAGGCCGACTGGGAAGGCGTCTGCAAGGACATGAAGTTGGGCAACGAGGTGTTCTGGCCGATCCCCATCACGCTGAGCGCCGACCAGGATGTGGCCGACGCCATCACGACAGGCGAAGAAGTCGCCCTGGTCACCGCCGACGGCGAAGTGATGGCCACCATGCAAGTGGATGAGAAGTACACAATCGACCGCGAATTCGAGTGCGTAAACGTATTCAAGACCACCGATGGCGCGCATCCCGGCGTGAAAATGGTCATGGACCAGAAGGCCGTGAACCTGGGCGGGACCGTGAAGGTGCTGAGCGAGGGTTCGTTCCCGACCGAGTTCGCCGGTCTGTACCAGCGTCCGGCCGAAAGCCGCGCCGAGTTTACCAAGCGAGGCTGGAAGACGATTTCCGCTTTGCAGCTTCGCAATCCGATGCACCGCAGTCACGAGTATCTGGCCAAGATCGCCATCGAAGTGGGCGACGGCCTGTACATCCACCAGTTGGTGGGCGGTTTGAAGCCGGGTGATATCCCGGCCGACGTGCGGGTCAAGTGCATCGAGGCCCTGGTGGACAACTACTTCATCAAGGATCGTGTGGTGCAGGGCGGTTATCCGCTGGATATGCGATACGCCGGACCTCGCGAGGGCCTGTTGCACGGCGTGTTCCGCCAGAACTTCGGCTGCACGCACATGATCATCGGCCGTGACCATGCCGGCGTCGGCAATTATTACGGACCCTTCGACGCGCAGAATATCTGGAGCGAGATTCCCGAGAACGCCTTGGAAATCCAGATGCTGCCGATCGACTGGACATTCTGGTGCTACAAGTGCGGCGGCATGATTTCCATGAAGACCTGCCCTCATGGGAAAGAAGACCGGTTGTTCGTCAGCGGCACGGCGCTGCGGAAGTCACTGAGTGAGGGGGAAGAAATTCCCGCCGAGTTTTCACGGCCGGAGGTTCTGGAGATCCTGCGGAAATACTATGCTGGGTTGAGCGACGAGGACAACGTCGAGGTCAAGCTGCATAACGCGGCGACCGGCGATAAGGAAAAAAAGTAGTCTCCTTTGATCTTTCGAGGCCCCCTCCTGGGGACACTTCGAGGGTTTGGAGGGGCATGTGGAAAGACCCGGGCCATTGCCCGGGTCTTGTTCTATAATGGGATCCAATCTTCATCCTGGAGGAATCATGAAAAACATACAACCTGGAATCCTGGCGACCGTACCGCGCCTTGCCCGGTATCTGGAATTTTCCCTGGTTCCCGACGAAGACGTTCGGCCCTGTCTCGAAGCTCTGCGGGAGATGGTCGATGGAGATCTCGTCGTTGTTGGCCTGGGCGCTTCTGCGGTGGCCGCCCTCGGCAAGAACATTGAAGGTCTGGGTGTGTTTCCCGCCGACTCGGGACCGGGATTCGAGGTGCCCTCGACCCCCATGGCCTTGTGGTGTTGGCTGCGGAATGAGGACCGGGGGGATCACGTCCATCAGACCCGGGCCATCGCCGAGGCGCTGGCTCCGGCCTTCCTTTTGGATCAGGTGATCGACGCCTTCCAGCACGGAGAGAGCCGTGATTTGACCGGTTACGAAGATGGTACGGAAAATCCCGAAGGCGACGAAGCCTTGGCCGCGGGGGTGGTCCAGGACCGCGGCGTCGGCCTGGACGGGTCGAGCTTCGTGGCGGTGCAGCAGTGGCTCCATGACCTCGACCACTTCGAGGGTATGCCCCAGGATGAACAGGATCACGTCATTGGCCGGCGGAAGAGCGACAACGAGGAACTCGAGGACGCTCCCGAATCAGCCCACGTCAAGCGCACCGCCCAGGAATCGTTCACTCCCGAAGCCTTTGTTCTGCGCCGGTCGATGCCCTGGGCTTCGGCCGAAGGGGAAGGACTGGTGTTCGTTTCCTTTGGCAAGAGTTTCGACGCCTTCGAGGCTTTGCTCAATCGAATGATGGGCAAGGATGACGGGATCGTTGATGCGCTGTTCCGGTTCACTCGCCCGGTGTCCGGGTGTTATTACTGGTGTCCGCCGGTCAAGGATGGGCGGTTGGATCTTTCGGTTTTGGGGTTGTAGGGGTTTCCCACAATGGACCAATACTGATTCCAACTTGTGGCATTTGCCATACCTTGTTCTGACCTAATTCGACCGCTTCGGTTTGATAACCCCAAGAATCAGCACCAGCAGCAGGGGCAGCGCGTTGGACATCCCCACAATCTTCTCCCAATGCTCTTTCGCGTGGTATGCCGGAGTGATTTCACCCAGAGCCCGTGACTCTTTCGCCAACTCGGTGAGCTCGGACATCATCGGAGTAAGGAAAACGATGGCGTTGATCAACAGGAACGCCGCCAGGCCAAGCTTAACCTTCAGCCACAACGGCTTTTTCTTGTACTTGGTCAGCAGGACCAGCCCGGAGATGGTCTTGAGGGCGATACCGGGCACGATCAATATGAAAGCGCTTCTTTCCTTGTAGATCGCCGTATCAACCAGGGCGTTCAGGTCGGTCTGGTCCAGGACATTGGCAATGATGATATGCGACAATATGCCGCCGACGTACATGATCGTGCCGATAATGTGCAGCAGGAGCATCAGTTTATATAAGGTCTGCTTACTCATCGTTTTGGTTTTCCTTTTTTACCTGAAACTGAATTCCTCGAAATGGATGTCCCGGAAAGACACCCCTTTCTCGAGAAGTTGTTTGATGTAGCCTTCGCGCATGGCCTCTGGGCCGCAAATCATTACCGATCGTCCCTTCAGGTTCGAACTGCTGAAGCGTTGGTCGATGGTGAACCGGCCCTGCTGGTCGCTGATGTTCAGGATGAACTCGAGGCCAGGGTTTTTCTTTGCGAGGGACTCGATTTTTTCCCTGTAGAAAGTGCTCTTCGAGCTGCGAACGGCCCAGACCAGGGTGACTTCGTGTTCGGGTTCCAGGTTTTGCAGAAAGGGAAGAAATGGTGTGATGCCGATCCCGCCGGCAAGCCATATCTGTTTCTTGAATCGGGCGGTCTGGTAGTCGAACAGACCGAAGGGTCCCTCCACTTGGACCGAGGCACCGACTTTCAGGTTTTGTTGGAGATCCGCCGTGTAGTCACCCAGGGATTTCACCGTCACGCAGAGATCGGAATCCACAGGATGTGAACTCAGGGTGAAGGGATGCGCCTCTTTCGTGCCGAGATCAGGAATGCTGAAAAAGGCGAATTGCCCAACATTGAAGTCCAGGCGTTTTTCGCCTTGGGGCTGAAGTATCAACTTGGAAGTGTCATCTTCAAAGTGTTCGATGCGGGTGACTTCGTAAGGTATTTTTCGATTGAACAAACCGTAGAGAAAAACCTTGTAGATCCAGGCTGCCACACCGATGAACATCATCGCGCTTACGTAGGAGCGCACCAGGGGCAATTCACTGGTAAGGGTGGACACGTTGTAGACGTGGGCCACCCCCAGGATGTAGGCCACACCCATGAGTTTGTGGGTCATCCTCCAGCGTCCGTAAGGGAAGATCCGTTTGACAAACGGGGCGGCGGAAAGGACGATTCCCACGAGCAGCAATACCAGGGCAAAAAAGCCCAGGGGCTTGCCGATGATGAACACCGGGTCACGCGGGATGATGATGAAGTGTATGATCAATAGAGCAGTCGCGATGATGCCGGATCGTCGGTGGATCATGTACATCTTGTCCAGGCCGCCGAAGAGCCGTTCGACCCATCGCGCCTTGGTCGCCATGAGAAAATTGATGGCGATTACGGTGACCGCCCAGGAAGAGAAGACCTCTCCGGCGATGTTGAGGGAGCCCAATGGATGATCTCCCGAATATCTCAGCAGATCCACCAACCACAGAAGGAAGTGGCCGAAGATGATGGCGGGGAAGTAGCTTTCCTGTTTAATTCGTCGCATGGCGGTCCTTTCCGTGAATATCCTACCTGATAAGGAGGACAATAGTAGCATTTGCAACTATTGCAAGTGAAATCGTATTGGTGCACACTGTGATGGTGGGGGAGGGATTCGATGGACAAAAAAAAGGTTCGTAAAGTCAGGGAAGACAGCTTCGGTCTTCTTATGAAAAAAGTAGTTCTTCAAATCGAGAAGGAACTGAATCTGCGTTTGGCGGATGTCGGGCTCAATGTCAAAACCTTCGGCATCATCATGCTGCTTCTCGAAGAAGAAGGGTTAACGCAGAAAGAGCTGGGAACAAGGACCGGAGTGCAGGACTATGCTACCACGCGGGTTCTGGATTCACTGGAACAGCAAGGTCTGATCGAGCGGCGTCCGCATCCGACAAGCCGCCGGGCCAACCTTATCTTCCTGACCAAAAAGGGGCAGGAGCAGCGCGGCAAACTTCCGAAGCTGATCAAAGGGGTCAATGAGGATTTTCTGGCGGTTTGCAACCGGGACGAACGCAAAATACTGCAGGACGCGTTGACGAAAATCCTGGACAGTCGCTTGTTGAAATGAGGGCCCGCCGGCGGGCCGCTGTTGCACATCGTTATATTTTGCAGTATCTTGCGCCTGTCAATGTTCCTCCGGACCCAAAATACAAAGGTTGCCGATGTATCCCGCCGGACTGATCAAAACCATCCTGTCTTCATATCCTCTCCCCGTATCCGGCGTCCACGGCCCCGGTCACTGGGCGCGGGTGCTGGAAAACGGCACTCACTTGAGTGAGCTGACCGGCGCGGACATGGAAGTGATCCAACTGTTCGCGGTCCTGCACGACAGCCGTCGCACCACCGAGGACCGGTGCTTCGAACACGGCCAGGAGGCCGCGGATTTTGCGCGATCTTTGCGCGGCACGCACATCCATCTCGACGACGATCGCTTTGACCTGCTGTACGACGCCTGTGCTTACCACACGGACGGGGAAACCGACGCCGATGTCACCGTGCAAACCTGTTGGGACGCCGACCGCCTTGACCTCGGCAGGGTGTGGATTATTCCGGATCCGGGTAAATTGTGTACTGAGCCCGCGCGCGATCCCGCGCTGATCGACTGGGCGACCAAACGGGCCAAGGAAGAGTTCCGTCCGGCAATTGTCGATGAGTGGTTGGAGGGGTTCTGAGATTCAGGGAGACTGTCATGAAAGCAAAAACCTATCTCTTTATTTCCGGATTGATCTTCGGGGTGGTCTGCCTGGGTCACCTGCTGCGCATAGTCTTCAGCTGGCCGCTGGTCATCGGCGCCCTTGACGTGCCCATGGCCGTTTCGTGGATGGGGATGATCATCACTGCCGGATTGGTTGTCTGGGTGATCGCGATGTTGACCAGGGAGAAATCCGGGTAATGGTGATCATCTTGCGCCTTCTGCTGTT